>CAMCWL010000006.1 GCA_945882655.1 Opitutus sp. GAS368 | reverse complement strand
CGAGCGACATTGACCTTCAGGGGACGACCCATGAAATCGATGTTTTCAGTCTTAGCGATCGCATCCTGAGCAGCCTGAGCATTGGCCATGGTCACGAAGGCGAAGCCACGAGGGCGACCCGTGAACTTGTCCATCATGACTTCCACGGACACCACTTCGCCGCCTTGGGAGAAGTGAGCACGGATGTCGGATTCGGTTGCGGCCCAGGGCAAGTTGCCCACGAACAGTTTGTTTTCCATATTATCTTTTGTTTTGCTTGTTTTACCTTCACCGCATTGCCCGTTTCCGACTTTCGGATTTCGATTTGCCGTCTTAACGACCGTCAACTCACCGGATTATTGCGGGGTTGTCTCTTACGTTGGTTATTTTCCGAGACAAACCTGACCGCCTTTAAGTCAGTTAAGCAGGGCTTCGGCAAGTTTATTCACAATAGGGGGGTTCCCTCAGCCCTGCGTTGACTCCGTTAGCGGGGTGAAAGAGGCTGTTTTCATGAGCGCAGCTTTGACCCAAAGTCAGATCGAGGAGGCCCTAGCGCGACTGGATGGCTGGGCAGTTGAGCACTCTAAGTTGTTGAAGGTGTATAAGTTAAAGGATTTCAAGGCTGCCTTGGCCTTCATTAACCTGATCGGAGTCGAGGCCGAGCGTCTCGATCACCACCCGGAAATCCATAATAGTTGGAATCGGGTGACCCTTCGGCTTTGTACCCACGATGCTGGCGGTCAGATCACAGAGAAAGATTTGACCCTCGCCCGCGCCATCCAATCCATCTCCCTCCCGTGATTGACGACCCCGCTGAGGCCCTGGACATCCTCCTAGAGGAGCTCAAACGCCAGAAGGCCGCTGGACTCCGTCGGGTCAGCGTCTCGGACGAAGCCGTGGCGACCTTGAAGGCCCTCGCCGGCGCTCCGGTGGCCGCGCCTGCCCCCGCCGCAGTAGCCAAGCCAGCTGCCATCACCGCACCCGCCGCTTCCCGTCCGTCCACCCCGCTCCCAGTCGCACCCAAGCCTGCCGTGGTCGCGACGACTCCGGTCATCGCCGATGCGCCAATCTTTACTTTGCCGGCCGGTACCAAGGCTGAGCGCATGCAGGCCCTCCGTCAGCTCGTCGACGCCTGCGTCGAGACGAAGAAGCATCTGACCGGTTCGCATCGTCCGCTGCTCGGCCATGGTTCACTCGATGCCAAGGTCGTGTTCGTCGGCGAAGCCCCTTCGCTTGAAGAGATGGAAGCCGGTAAAGCCTTCGCCGGCGCCTCAGGCGAACTCCTTCAGAAAATCCTCGGCGCCGCCGTGATCAGCCCCGCCGACTATTATCTCGCGCCCGTGATGGTGTGGCGGCCCGAGCCTCCGACGCAGTATGGCAAGCGCCCGCCCACCGCGCGTGAAATCGCTTTCAACCTTCCGTACCTTCGCGCGCAGATCGACGTCGTTGCCCCGCGCATCGTGGTCGCGCTCGGCGCCCAGGCGTTCGAAGCCCTGCACGGTCGCACGCCGAGCATCACGCAGGCCCGCGGCCAGTGGTTTGATCTTTCTGGAGTGCCGTTGATGCCGACTTATCACCCGAATTATCTGCTGCATAATCCGAGCGCGTCCGCCAAGCGGGCCGTCTGGGAAGACTTCCTGCTGGCCATGGAGAAGCTCGGCCTCCCGATCAGCGAGAAGCAACGCGGCTTCTTCGCGACGAACTGAGCCTCAGCGGACCGAATCGCTCAGGCGGCTGAGCGAGAACGAGAGCACTTGCGAATTACGGCCGCTTTCCTTGAGCGCCTTGCGCCGCTCGGCCGGCAGATCCGTCAGTGCGCCTGGCACGAAATTGCAGGCGGACTGGAAAAAGCCCTGCGTCTGCGTGGTGAGCGCGATGAGTTTCTTAGCGCCGAGCTGCTTAGCGCGACGTTTGGCGAATTCGACCAGTTTGCTGCCGACGCCGCGTCCGTGGTAGAAGGGCTGCACGTACACCGCACCGAGCTCCATCGACTTGCCGCCCGGATAGGGGCGCAAGGTGGCGCAGCCGATGATGCTGTCATCGATTTCGTAGACGTAGAAGTCCGCGAAGGACGCCTCGATCTGCTGGCGCGTGCGGGCGACGAGGGCGTCGGTCTTCGCGCCGTGCTTGGCGAGGTTGTAGAGGGCCTGAGCGTCCTTCTTCTTGGCCTGGCGGATACGGTCGTAGTCGTTGGCGTGCACCATCGTGCCGAGACCGACCTTGTCGAAAATCTCGGTGAGGAGGCAGCCGAAGACGCGGCCGTCGAGGATGTGCGCGCGCGGGACGTCGTTGTCGAGGGCCTTGGCGGCTTGGACGGCCTTGCTGCGGATACGTGGGTCGAGCTTCGCGGACTTGTCCGCAAGGAGGCGCTTGAGGTCGTCCTCAGGCAGGTTGAGCTGCACGACGCCGTTGACCTGCAGGCCGCTGAACGGGGTGAGGTAGATGAGCTTCGAGGCACCGAGGGCGGTCGCGAGTTCCATCGCGAGGTGGTCGCTGTTCACGCGCAGTGACTGGCCTTCGCGGTCGCACACGATCGGCGTGACGAGCGGCAGGATATCCTGCGAGAGCATCGACTTGAGGATGGCGGCGTCGACCTTCTCGACCTTGCCGGCGTAAAGATGGTCCACGCCCTTGATGCGCCCAATCTTGGTGGAACGCACCGCGTTGGTGATCGCGCAGCGGAGGCCGGCCTGGGAAAGGTTCTCGAGCACCGACTGCGAGACGAGCGCCGAAGCTTCACGAGCGAGCGACATCGTGGTGGCGTCGATGGGGCCTTCGCCTTGGACGTCGGAGAGGACGATGTTATGTTCGCCGGCGAGGCCGACAAGTTGCTGGCCGATACCGTGCACGAGGACGACCTTGATGGACAGGCTGCGGAGGACCGCGATGTCGGTGACGATGTTCGCAAAATTCTCGTGCGACACGATCGACCCGTCGACCGCGATGACGAACACGTGGTCGCGGAACATCGGGACATACCGGAGGATTCCCCGGAGGTCGGTCGGCTTCATGGCGCGCTCACGCTGGCTGGACATGCTCAATCCTTATGGACTCCTCGGCGGGCGGGGCAATACTGATGACGCATGCCGAAGCCGCCCCGAGTCCGCCGAGAGACGGTGCCTCCTGACCTCCAGGAGTCGGTGGACGCCTTCTTGGCCCACCTCTCGCTTGAGCGTGGTGCCGCCAAACTGACGACGGAGGCCTACGAGTCGGACCTGGTCCGCTTTGCCGCCCACTGTGGCCGGGCCGGCCGGACGAACTGGATGGAAGTCTCACTGGCGGACGTCGATTCCTGGACGCGTGCGCTCGACCGCAAGGGGCACGCCGCTGCCTCGATGGCCCGACGGCTCTCGGCAGTCCGTTCCTTTTCGGCCCATCTGGTCCGCAGTGGCCTGCGCCGCGATGATTTCACCGAGCTCGCCCACGGACCGAAACTCCGCCGCAAGTTACCCGGCATGATCAGCGCCGAAGAAGCCGCTAAGGTCGTCTCCGCGCCCGACACCAGCACGCCGCAGGGCCTTCGCGATCGTGCGATGCTCGAGATGATGTACGGTTCTGGTCTGCGTATCTCCGAACTTTGTAGCCTAGAAATTCAGGCCGTCGACGCCGACTCCGCGCTCGTGCGTGTGACCGGTAAGGGCTCCAAGGATCGCGTCGTGCCCGTCGGCGAGACTGCGTTGGTCGCCTTACAGGCCTATCTCAAGGCTGGCCGACCCAAGCTCGTGCGCCCGAAGACCGGCAGCGCGCTCTTCCTGAGCGCCCGAGGCGTCGCGATCTCCCGCAAGACCTTCTGGCTAGGCGTGAAACAGGCGGCCCAGCGTGCCGGTGTCTCGGTGCCTGTGAAGCCGCACCTCCTGCGCCATGCCTTTGCGACGCACCTGCTCGAAGGCGGCGCGGACCTGCGCTCGATTCAGGAGATGCTCGGCCATGCCGATATCGCCACGACGCAAATCTACACGTCGGTCGACCGTACGGCCTTGTCGGATGCACACCGTCGCCACCACCCTCGCGGGCGGGGCAAGGGGCGTTAACGTCCGAACAGGACGAAGAGTCCGCCGATGATCGAGGCTGCGGTGAGCGCGCCAATCAGGAAGCGGGTACCGAACGGGATCTCGAGCGGAGCGAGTTCCTCGTCGGCGTCGGTCGGACGGACCACCGCTTCGCGCAGGATCGAGAAATAGTAGTGGATGCTGATCGCGACGCCGATGAGGGCGGCGCCGAGGATCCACCAAAGCTTGGCGGATACGAGCAGTATGAGTACGAGTAGCTTGGCGATGAAGCCCACGGAAGGCGGCACGCCAGCGAGGGAGCCGATGCCGAAACCGAGGGCGCTGGCGAGGAGCGGTGAACGACGGAGCAGCCCGCGGAGCGCGAGCTGCGGGCGGCGATGGTCTTCAATCGCCGGTAGTGAGACGAGCGCTTGGGCGGTGAGGAACGTGCCGATGACGTAAGCGAGGAGGTAGATGACGATGACCTGTTCGACATCGTAACCAAACGCGTTGGCGCCCGGGAGGACGAGCGCGGCCGTGACGGCGGCAAGGATGAAGCCGGCGTGAGAGACGCCCGAAAGCGAGAGCGTGCGCTTCACGTCGGTCGTGGCGAGGGCGCCCAGGTTGCCGACGAGGAGGGTGAGGACAGCGGTGACGCCGAGCAGCGGAGCGAGCTTCACCGCAATCGGGGCGAAGGGTCCGGTCGCGAGCAGTACCAAGGTGAAAGCGCCGGCGGCCTTGGAGGCCGTGCCGAGGAAGGCGGTCGTCGGAGTCGGGGCGCCCTGGTAGACGTCCGGAATCCAGGTGTGGAAGGGGAAGGCACCGAGCTTGAAGGCGACGCCGCCGAGGATGAGGGCGATACCGGTGAGCGTCAGGGGCGAGATTGTGTTCGCGACGGACTGAGCGGCGAGGGCCTTGCCAATCTGGGTGAAGTTGAGCGAGTCGGCGACACCGACGGAACCGAGCGCGCCGTAGACGAGCACGATGCCCATGAGGAGGAAAGCGGAACTGAGGCCGCCCGCGACGAGGTATTTCACGCCAGCTTCAAGCGAAGCTTCGCTGCGGCGCAGGTAGCCGACGAGTACATAGAGGCCGACGGCGGCCGTCTCGAGCGAGAGGAAGAACGTGACGAAGTGGTTCGACTGCACGAGGAGCATGAACGCCGCCGTGACGACCAAGAGCACATGGTGGTAGTCGGCGACCGCGGCGTCGCGTTCGCGTAGGAAGCCTTCGGCGAGGAAGCTCGTCAGTAAGGCCGATAGGAGGAAAACCATGCGCACACCGTCGGTGGGCAGGTTCTGACGGAGCAGGCCGGCGAAGGACGCAACGTCGGTCGGCTGAACCCAGGGCCCGTTGGTCAACGCCATGATGGCGACGAGCACGAGGCCGACGCGAGCGGTGATCGGGATGAGCGAGCGGAGTGCCTTGGGGAGGAACATCGCTTGCAGGAGGCAGATGAGCGAGAGGCCGGCGACGGCGATCTCGGGTAGGATGGATAGCCAGTCAGCCGGGCGCGGGGCCAGGACCTTGAAGACCGGATCGATATCGGCGAGGAAAGGAATCATCGGACGGAAAACTTAGCGCTGGGTAGGAACGGCCGGGGCAGCCTTGACGGGTGCCTTGGCGTTATGCTGCGAGAAGGTGGTGATACCAGCGGCGACGGGATTGACGGACTTCGTGATGAGCGAAGGCACGAAGCCGATCGTCAGCGAAGCGCCGAGCAGGACGAAAGCGGCGAAGCGCTCGGCCCAACCGAGGTCGCCGAAGGGCGCGGAGGCGAAGCGCTTCTCGAGCGCCTCGGAGGCCGGACCGAAGAAGGTGGAAGCCACGGCGCGGAGGGCGTACACGGCGGAGAGGATGACCGTCGAGGCGACGAGGGCCTGCAGCCAAAGCGGCTGGGCGCGGAGGGCGAGGAAGACACCGACTTCGCCCCAGAAGTTTCCGAAGCCCGGGAGGCCGATGGAGGCCATCGTCGCGGCGATGAAGAGCGCGGCAAGAATTGGCGTGCGCGTGGCGAGTCCGCCGAGTTCGTCCAGGCGGTAGGTGCCGGCGCGGGCGCGGACGGCGTTGGCGAGCAGGAAGAGCGCGGCGCAAGAGAGGCCGTGTGCGACCATCAGGAAAGCGGCGGCGTCGAGGCCGTCAGCCTTGCCGGACACGCCGCAGACCCAGATGCCGAGGAAGATCGGACCCATGTGGGCGACGGAGCTCCAAGAGAGCAGCTGCTTGAGGTCGCGCTGCGCGAGGCAGATCAGGCCGACGAGGACGACGTTGGCGACGGCGAACCAGAGGAACCAGGTGCCAAGCGAGCCGCCGGTGATGTCGAGGCTGCTGAGGCCGAGGAGGATAATACCGTAGAGGCCGAACTTCTTGAGGGCGCCGGCGTGGAGCATCGAGACTGGGGTCGGCGCGGCGGAGTAGCCAGGCGCGGCCCAGGAATGGAATGGGAAGAGCGAGGCGAGCGTGCCGAGGCCGAAGAGCACCAACGCACCAGTGGCGGCAGGGATGGACTTCGCGTTCTGGAGGCCTTGGGCGACGTTCTCGAAGGTTGCGACGCCGTACTCAACGCCGGAGGCATCGATGGCAATCAGGATACCCGCGAGGGAGGCCATGGCGCCAGCGGTGAGGTAGATGGCCATCTGCATGGCGGCCGGACGACGGCCCTCGCCACCCCAGAAGAGCGTGAGGATGAACGTGGGGATGAGTGCGAACTCGTGGAAGAAGTAGAAACCGACGAGGTGATTGGTGCCGAACACGGCGAGCGTGCCACCAAGCATGAATAGGATGAGGCCGAGGTAGGTGTTCCGTCCTTCCACTTCCTGGGTGAGGGCCTTGATGCCCGCGGCGAGGCCAACGAGCGAGGTCATCGCAAGGAGTGGCGCACCGAGGCCATTGAGCGCGAAGCCAAAGCCCCAGAACCCTTCGGACTGGAACTGCTGCGGCGCGGTGCTCGGGTTGGACCAGAGGATGAGCAGCCAAGGGCCGAGGACGGCCGGGATGGCGAAGCCGCCGAAGGCGAAGCCCGAGGCGAAGCTGCGAGGGAGGTCGCGTCCGGCGAGCAGGATCAGGCCGACAAAAATCGGGGCCGTGATGGCAAGCGCGAGGAGCGTGGCGGGAAAAGTGTCCATGAATTAGCGGGCGATGAGGAACCAGGCCAGGAAGAGAGTACCCACTACAATCCAGAGCGCGTAGGCGCGCGTCTGGCCGCGGTGGAAGGAGCGGCCGGTGAGGTAACCGAGCACGGCGGGGACGCCGCCACCAATCCAGCGCACCGCGACTCCGTTGATGATGAGGAGGTCGAGGAAGGCGACGAACTCGGAGGCGCGGCGCTGCACGGAGTTGACGTACCAGAGATACAAGCCGTCCATCCAGCGGTGCTCGAGGAGGTGGTACGTGCGAGGCGAGACGACTTGGAGGGTGTCGGCGCCACGGACGACGCCGTAGAACTTGAGCGCACCGAAGAAGCCGACGACGAGTGAGAACAGTCCGACGATGGTCGAGGGGGCGGTCAGGTGGAAGGCGATGGCGTCGAGCGCGGGCTTGATCGGCTGCAGCGAACCAGCCGGCAGCAGGGTCGAGGCAAGGAAACCGCCAGCGACGGAGTAGACGAGGCCGAGCACGACGAGCGGTAGGGTCATCGTCCAAGGAGACTCATGGGCGTGGGCGGCTTCTTCAGAGTTCGCTTCGCCGAGGAAGACCAAGCGAATCATGCGGCCGCTGTAGAGGCAGGTCGCGAGCGCAGCGAGGGCCAGGAAAGCGAAGATCACGAAGTGGCCGTCATGGTAGGCCGCCTCGATGATGGCGTCCTTGGAATACCAACCCGCAAGGAAGGGCACGGCGCAATTTGAGAGCGTCGCGGCGATGAACGTCACGGCGGTGAGCGGCATCTTCTTCAGCAGGCCGCCCATCTTGAGCATGTCCTGTTCGTGGTGGCAGCCGTGGATGACCGAGCCGGCCCCGAGGAATAGCGTGGCTTTGAAGAACGCGTGCATGGCCATATGCATGAGCGCGAGTGCGGGGTGACCGAGGCCGATGGCGCATCCCATGATGCCGAGGTGAGCGAGGGTCGAGTAGGCGAGGGACTTTTTGATGTCCGTCTGCGCGAGGGCGCAGAGGCCAGCCAGCGCCGCCATGCCAGCACCGGAGACCGCGATGAACTGCAGGACATCAGGGGCGAGCAGGAAGCTCACGCGGGCCATGAAGTAGACGCCGGCGGCCACCATCGTCGCGGCGTGGATGAGCGCCGAGACCGGCGTCGGGCCGGCCATCGCATCCGTGAGCCAGACGTGGAGCGGGAACTGGGCGGACTTACCGAGGAAGCCGCACATGAGCAGCGCGCCGACGGCGACGGGGATGGTCTTGGCAGCAGCGGCGTGGTCCTTGAGTGCGACGAAGTCGAGCGTCCCGTAGAGCGAGAGGCACATCGCGATGCCGAGGATGAAACCGAGGTCGCCGATTCGGTTGACGATGAACGCCTTCTTCGAGGCGGCGGCGGCGTAATCCTTGTCGAAGTAGTGCGCGATCAGCATGTACGAGCTGAAGCCCACGAGTTCCCAGAAGATGAACGTCATGAGCAGGTTGTCAGCGACGACGATGCCCAGGATGGAGAACATGAAGATCGAGAGACCAGCGAAGAAACGCCCGCGGGCCGAGTCTTCCTTCATGTAGCCGACAGAGAAGAGGTGAATCCACGCGGCGACGAACGACACCACGAAGAGCATCAGGCGGGCGTTGGCATCGATGAGGTAGCCGAAGCCGAGGCTGATGCCGCCGAACTTCGCGAGCTCGACGTGCCAGGTGACGTCGACGCCCTTGCTGAGCAGGTTGAGCGAGAGCCCGGCGATGGCGAAGGCGGTACCGGTCGAGAGCCAGGCGGCGAGTCCACCGGCGCGGCGCAGGAATAACGCGGAGAGCGCAGCGGCTCCCAGCGGCAGGAACAGGATCCAGTGAACCAGGGACGAAAGGTCGGAAGGCATCGGAAAAACTTAGTCGCGGAGGGTGGTGAGCGCGTCGGACTGCACCGTGCCGCGCTTGCGGAACAGGGCCACGATCAGCGCGAGGCCGACGGCGACCTCAGCGGCCGCGACGGTGATGACGAAGAAGACAAGGACCGCGCCGTCCATGGTGCGGTTGAAGCGCGAGAAGGCGACGAGGGCGAGCGTCGCGGCCGCGAGCATGAGCTCGAGGCACATGTAGACGACGAGCAGGTTGCGGCGTAAGAGAACGCCAGTCAGGCCTAGGACGAAGAGGAGGCCCGCCAGGATGAGGTGGTGAGCGAGAGAGGTGTTTTCCATGGCGGAAAGATCAGGCTTTGGTTTCGGGGTTATCCTTACTCAGCGACACGACGCCGACGAGGGCGACGAGGAGCAGGAAGCCGGCGATTTCCAGGGGCAGAAGATACTTCGTGTAGAGCAGACGGCCAAACGCCTTGGCGGCAGTAACGAACTCGGCGGGGTTGGCGGAGAGTTCGGGCGGCGTGGCGCCCGCTTTCACGGCGGAGACGGCACCGGACCAGTGGAAGAGCCAGAGCACGCTGGCAGCGAGGAGGAAGAAAGTCGCGAGACCGAGCGCCGCGGTCTTCCACGGATAGGCGCCCGTCGCGTCCTCGGTATCCAGGAGCATGATGATGAACAGGAAGAGCACCATCACCGCGCCGGCGTAGACGAGGACTTGGAGCACACCGAGGAAGTAGGCATCCAGAAGGAAGAACTCGGCGGCCACCCCGACCAAGGCCAGGATCATCCCCATGGCGGAGGTCACCGCGTTGCGGCTGACGACCAAGAGAAGGGCAGCCCCGAGGGTCAGTGCTGCGAAGAAAATAAACAGGCCGTCCGGCATGGGTCGGACGGTAGGGCGGGGGGAGGTATTGGAAAGGAGAAAACGCCCCTAAACGCCCTTTTTTGCCACTTTATGGGGGTCAGTAGCCCCCTCCCGCTCGAGACCCCTTAAATATGAGCGAAAACGCTCAATACCTCAAAGCGGCCGGTGTCGACGCATCACGCAGGTGGGGTGCTGGGCGATGACCTCCCCGGCATCGAACCGTCCGGTCCAATCGGGGAAAAAGGCGTCCGCCTCGGGCTCCATGTCCACATGGGTGAGGATCAGCTCGGCACACCAAGGCAGGGCTTCGGCATACAGCGCAGCGCCACCAGCAAGGAAGAGGGTCTTGGTCGGTTCGACCAACGCGGCCTCGTGCCAATCCTTGGCGACGATCACGCCCGGCGCGGTGAAGCCAGAGCGGCTCAGCACGACGGTCGTACGTCCCGGCAGCGGCCTACCGATGGACTCATAAGTCTTACGACCCATGAGGAGCACCTGGCCCATGGTGGTCGCCTTGAAGAACGCGAAGTCCTCCGGGATACGCCACGGCAGCTTATTATTCAGGCCAATGCCGCGATTGCGCGCAACGGCTGCAATGGCGATGAGCGGGCGACCGAGGTCCACGACGTCAGATGGCGACGGGCGCCTTGATCGCCGGATGCGGGTCGTAGCCTTCGATCACGATGTCTTCGAACTTGAATGCAAAGAGATCCTTCACGTCGGGGTTCAGCACCAGACGGGGCAGGGCGCGCGTTTCGCGGGAGAGTTGCAGTTCGACCTGCTCCACGTGGTTGGAATAGATGTGCGCATCGCCGAAGGTGTGCACGAAATGCCCCGGTTTCAGGCCCGTGACCTGCGCAATCATGTGTGTGAGCATGGCGTAGCTCGCGATGTTGAACGGCACGCCGAGGAAGAGGTCCGCGCTACGCTGATAGAGCTGGCAGCTGAGGCGCCCATCGGTCGAGACGTAGAACTGGAAGAGCGTATGGCAAGGGGGCAGGGCGACTTGGTCGGCTTCCTGTGGATTCCAGCCAGTGACGATGAGGCGGCGACTCGAGGGGTTGCGCTTGATCTCGTCGACGACGCGGCGGATCTGGTCGATGCCATCATTCTCGTAAGTGCCATCAGGCTTTTTCGTCGCACCGAAGCGGCGCCACTGGTGGCCGTAGACGGGGCCGAGGTCACCTTCCGGGCGGCCGAACTTCGCGCACTGCTCGGCGCTAGCCCATTCGTTCCAGATGCTGACGCCGCGCTCGGTGAGCCAGGCGTTCTGCGTGCTGCCAGAGAGGAACCACAGCAGTTCGTGCGTGATCGACTTGAGGTGGACCTTCTTGGTCGTGAGCAGCGGGAAGCCTTCGGCGAGGTCGAAGCGGAGTTGCGCCCCGAAGATGCCGATCGTGCCCGTGCCGGTACGGTCGCCCCGGATTTCTCCGTGCTGCCGGACTTGGCGAAGCAGGTCGAGATAGGCCTTCATGGGTCTCGGTTATTCGCCGGAAAGCCCTCGCCGCAACACGGAAAGCCGAACCTTTCGCCCTTGCCACCCCGCCTGCTCGGAGGCACCCCTTTGGGGTAGCCAACATGAGCGAAAAGCCCGACCTCAACGCCATCTCCCACGACCTGCATGCGGTCCGTAAGGAGAAGCTCGCCCTCCTTCGCGCCGCGGGCGAAGACCCCTTCCGTGCCGAGTGGAATCAGACCCATGTCTCGAACGAATGCCCGGCCCTCCTGCCCGAAGGCGTTGAAGAAGGTCCCGAGGTCTCCGTCGCCGGCCGTATCGTCGCCCTGCGCGTGATGGGTAAGGCCAGCTTCGTCAAGATCCTCGATCGTGGCGGCCTCATCCAGACCTACTTTACCCGCGACGCCCTGGGCGATGCGTACGACACCCATTTTAAGAAGATGGTCGATTCCGGCGACTTCGTGGGCGTCCGCGGCAAACTCTTCCGCACCAAGACCGGTGAGGTCACGGTGCGTGTCGCTGAATACAAGATGGTCGCGAAGTCCCTCCGCCCGCTGCCCGAGAAGTGGGCCGGTCTGACCGACGCCGAAAAGATTTACCGCCAGCGCTACCTCGACCTGGTCGTCAACGAGGAGTCCCGCCGCCGTCTCTTCATCCGCAGTCGCGTCGTCGAATCGATCCGCCGCTTCCTCTGGAGCCGCCAGTTCACCGAAGTCGAGACCCCGGCCCTGCACGCCATCGCCGGCGGCGCCGCGGCTCGTCCGTTCGAGACACACTCCAACGCGCTCGATTGCGATTTCTATCTCCGCATCGCCCTCGAACTCCACCTGAAGCGCTGCCTCGTCGGCGGCATGGACCGCGTCTTCGAAATCGGCCGCGTCTTCCGCAATGAAGGCGTCTCGGTGAAGCATAGCCCTGAATTCACGATGCTCGAGGCCTACCAGGCCTATACGGATTACCGCGGCATGATGGAACTCGTTCGCTCGATGATCCAAAAAGTCTGCGCCGAAGTCCTCGGCACGACCAGCGTCGTCCGTCCGGACGGTGTGGCCATCGAGCTCGGCGGCGAATGGCGCGAAGCGAAGTATAAAGACCTCATCATCGAACGCACGGGCGACCCGCAGTGGTTCTCGCGCTCGAAGGAAGAGAAGATCGCCGCGTGCAAGGCCCTCGGCCTGCATGAGCCCCGCACCGACTGGGAAGATTTCGAGGTCACCAACGAAGTGTTCGGCAAACTCATCGAGCCCGGCCTCATCCAGCCGACTTTCGTCACGCACATCCCGAAGGAACTCTGCCCGCTCGCTAAGGTTACCCTCAGCGACGATTCGACCATCGACGTCTTTGAACTCTGCATCAACGGCCAGGAGATCGCTCCGGCCTACTCCGAGCAGAACGACCCCGGCGTGCAGCGTCAGATGTTGCAGCTCCAAGCCGGTGCCGAGACCCAGAAGATCGACGAAGACTTCCTCCTCGCGCTCGAGCACGGCATGCCCCCCGCGGGCGGCCTCGGTATCGGCATCGATCGCCTGGTGATCCTGCTGACCGGCGCGGCCAATATCCGCGACGTCATCCTGTTCCCGACGCTCGCACCCGAAGCGCAGGCCTGAGTCCTTTCCCTTGCCCTGGTTCCTCCATCTCGCCCTCCGTCAGCTCTTTCCTCCCGGTAAGCGCTTCCCGGCGTTCGCGACGGTCTCGATCCTCGGCGTCGGCCTCGGCGTGGCTTCGTTGCTCATCGTGCAGACGGTGATGAACGGCTTCGGCGAAGAGCATCGCCTGCGCATCCGCGAATCCTTCGGCGACTGCCAGGTCACTGGCCCTGCACCCATCGAGCGCCCTGAAGCGCTCGCCAAGCAACTCGCCGCCAGCCCAGAGGTCTCCTCCGCTTCCCCCTATGCCGAAGGCCCCGCGCTCGCGCGCAATGGCGACTTCTCCGGCATCGCGCAGGTGCGTGGTATCGATCCGTCGGACCCCGCCCAGCCAGCCCGCAAGTACGTCTATGGCGGTAGCTTCGACGACCTCGATGACGGCCGCATTATCTTGGGCGCCGGCCTCGCCCGCGCTCTGCGCGTGCGCGTCGGCGATCGCATCGAGATCTGGTCGCCCGCGATGGCCGAGCGCGCCGAGAAGGGCAAGGCCCCGCTGCCTGCCGAATTCGAGGTCTGTGCGGTCATCGTCACGGGCTTCACCGAAGTCGACAACGCCGCCGCGCTCATCCCGCTCCGCCGCTTCCGCGAAATCTGGAATCTCGGCCCGCGCGCCCACGGCCTCACGCTCCGCCTGAAGCAGCCAGCGCTCGCTGAGGCGACCGCTGGCCGCCTCGCGGTCGGCCATCCTGAACTACGTTTCCGCCCATGGCAGGATATTAAGAAGGACTTCCTCGCAGCCATCCGCTTCGAGAAGACGATGCTCTTCTTCCTGATGTTCATCATCACGCTCGTCGCGTCTTTCTCGATCGGCAGCACGCTCTTCTCGGCCGTCATCCGCCGTTCACGCGAAGTGGGCGTGCTCGCCTCGCTTGGTGCCGCGCGCTGGCAGGTCGTCTCCCTCTTCGGACTGCAGGGTCTTCTCATCGGCGCCCTCGGCACGCTCCTCGGCTTCGTACTCACCTGGACGATTCTCGCCTTCCGCGACGGCATCCTTGGCACGATCAATCGCTTCTTCGGTGGCGGTGACATGGTGGCTAATATCTATCAGTTCTCAAAGGTGCCGCTCCATTACGACGCCACGGATTTCGTTATCGCCGCGGCGTTTACCTTACTGACTACGGCGATCGCTGGCCTGGTGCCCGCGCTCTGGGCCGCCGGTCGCAAACCCTCGGAGGCTATGCGCGATGCCTGACGTCGTCCTTCAAGCTCGCGGCCTCGCTAAGGCCTTCGCCTCGCCTGCCGGCCCGCTGCCGGTACTGACCGACGTCTCGCTCGAGATCTTGGCGGGTGAGTCCGTCTCGATCCGCGGTTCCTCCGGCTCGGGTAAGACCACGTTGCTCCAGCAGCTCGGCGGCCTCGACCAGCCGGACTCGGGTGAAGTCCTTATCTTCGCGCCAGGTGCTGGCCTCGTCGCCCCGCGCTCATCGCTTGGTCGCGGAGTGGGCTTCGTCTTCCAGAACTACCAGTTGATGCCCGAGCTCACCGCGCTTGAGAACGTCGCGCTCGCCGCACGCATCGCCGGTGTGCCCTCGGTTTCCGCGACTGCGGCCGCCCGCTCTTTACTGACGCAGGTCGGGCTGGGCGCCCGTCTGGAGCATCTCCCTTCGAAGCTTTCCGGCGGTGAATGCCAGCGTGTCGCCATCGCCCGCGCCTTGGTTAACCGTCCCTCGGTGATTCTGGCCGACGAACCGACCGGCAATCTCGACGAGCGCACGGGTGCCGAGATCATGGACCTCCTGCTGGGCGTCGTCGCCGAGCGCGGCGCCGCCTTGATCCTCGTCACGCACAGCCGTGAGTTCGCCGAGCGCGCCCACCGCCGCTTCGTGCTCTCTGGCGGCGTGCTTACTCCTGCCTGATTTGACAAAAGGGCGGGGTAGTGTTGTCTGGGTTGAACATGAACGCCGCTCTGACGCCCGCCCAACTTCTCGCTTCCCTTGAATGGCGCTACGCCACCAAGGCTTTCGATACCCGTAAGCTTCCGGACGCCACCTGGGCCGCACTCGAGGAGTCCCTCCGCCTGACGCCTTCGTCCTACGGACTCCAGCCCTGGAAGTTCTTCATCATCTCGGACCCGGCCGTCCGCGCCAAACTCCGTCCGGTTTCCTGGAACCAGACGCAGGTCACCGACGCCTCGCATCTCGTGGTCTTCGCCCGTCGCACCGAAATCACGGAGAAGGACGTGAACGATTTCTTCCACCAGATGGTCTCCGAGCGTAACGCGGATGCTTCGAAACTCGAACCCTACCGCCAGATGATGCTCGGTGGCGTGGTGAACGGTAAAGACGCCGCCGGCCAGAAGGAATGGGCGGCCCGTCAGCTCTACATCGCCCTCGGGCAGCTCATGGGTGCCGCCGCGGCCCTCGCAATCGACACGTGCGCCCTTGAAGGCATCGACCCGGACGCCTACACGGAGATTCTCGGACTGAAGGGCAGTGGCTATGAAGTCATCGTCGCCTGCGCCATCGGCTACCGCTCTACGGAAGACAAGTACGCCGGGATGAAGAAGATCCGTTATCCGGCCAGCCGCGTCATCGGACGCGTCTGATCAGCTACGGGCAGACCAGCGCACGAATTCCTCGTCGTCGGTCAATACCTGTGGGTCGCCGTATTCCGTCGAAAGCAGGCTGCGATAGGCTTCGTCGGCGAAGCGGCGGCAGTGCAGGAGTACGCGCGCCGAGTGGCCGGGTGCACGGACGAGTCGGCCGAGCGCTTGGTTGACCTTGCGCATACCGGGGCGGACGTACGCCAAGGAGAAGGCGTCTTCGGCGCCCGCTTCGACGAACATTTTACGACGGGCTTCCTGGAGCGCGTTGACCTCCGGGAGCGCCGGACCGATCACCACCGCCGAACGGATGCGACCGCCCAGCATGTCGACGCCTTCGCCGAGCGAGCCGCCGAGAATCAGGCAGAGGATGGTGTAGCGGTTGAGTGAATCCTCGACGAAGCGCGCGGTGCCCTCAGGGCCCAGTCCGCGGGGTTGCACGGCCACGTCGGCCTTCGGATCAAGGTTGCGTACTTCCTTCACCGCGGCCTCGGCATATTTATACGACGGGAAGAAGGCCGCGACCGCGCCTTCTTGCGAGAGACGGAGTAGGGCAGCGCCGGTGCGAGCCATGTAGCCTTCGCGGGTTTTAAGGCGCGTGTCCACGCGTCCGTCGATCGCGACGGTGTAAGCGCCTTGGCGCCACGGCGCGAGGGCGTTGACCATCACGAGATTATCCGGGTCGAGCCCGCAGTCGGCCGCGAGCGAGCCGCGCGGGCCCGGCGTGGCGGTCATCAGCAAGGTGTGGCCGAAGGTGCGCAGGCGTTCGCCGGTGGCTTTGGCGGCGGAAAGGCAATCGAGGCTGAGCAGGCCAGGCTTCGGCGACCAGAGGAGCCA
This sequence comes from Opitutus sp. GAS368, assembly GCA_945882655.1. GTDB lineage: Bacteria > Verrucomicrobiota > Verrucomicrobiia > Opitutales > UBA953 > UBA953. Next base: position 17,863 of record CAMCWL010000006.1, on the reverse strand, counting down.
ACCGAGGTCAGCGGCTTCGAGACGTTCGGACCACGTTGCGGCATTCCAGACGGCCTGTTTCGCGGCGTCGGGCAAGTCGTCGGTGTTGAACGGGTGTTCGGCGGCGAGTACGGACATGCGTTCCGCGATGGCCATCGCTTCAATACGGTCGTCCGGCGAAATCGCGTCGGCCTTCGGTAGGCGATGGAGGAAGTCGGCCCACATCTGGGCGGTCTGACACCAGGCTTCGGGAGCGCGGAAACGCGTGAGCGTGAAGGCGAAGTCGGCCGCTGCCTGTTCGTAATCACGGAGCGAGAGGCATTCCGCGGCGCGTTCAGGCAGGTTGTGGGCTTCGTCTACGATGAGCACCGTATCATGGATATCCCATCCCGGCACGGTCTCGAGCGCGGCCCGGTTACGCGGCGAGAAGACGTAGTTGTAGTCGCAGATGACGACGTCGGCGTGGGCGAGCATCGCTTTGGTGATGTCCCACGGTGGCACGCCCGCGATGCGGCCGATCTCGCGGACACGGCGGAGGTCGGCGGCTTCCTCAAGGAGATGCTGCGGGTCGATCTTCGCGTTGGCCCAGTTGCGCCGGATTTGCTCAGGGTCGTCGGTGATGCCGTCGACCTCGTGTTCAGAGCGGGGGCGGAGCAGCACGGCGCGGAGCTCGTTGCTGCGGGCGAGGCGGCGGAGTTCGGTGAGCACCTGCGTCTGTCCCGTGCCCTTGCCGGTCAGGTAGAGCAGGCGTCCGGCGCGGCCGCCGCGGAGGAGGCCGAGTCCGTGGCGCAAGGCCGCGGAGGTCTTGCCGAAGCCCGTCGGCGCGACGAGGAGGCGCGTGGGCGAATCGAGACCGGCTTGGTCGAGGTCGGCGCAGCATTGGAGCCACTCTGGGCGTGGTTCCTTGAACGGGAGTCGGTCTGGGAGGTTGAGCAGTCGCGCATGACTGGCCCGACGATTCTCGGCGTGCGCGGCGAGCGTCTCGGCCTGCGTGAGCAGGTCGGCTTCGGCGGAGCGGGGTAGGGCGACGGGCTGGCGGGTGCCGTCCGCGGGGTCGATGAAGATCAATTCCCCTTTCACCTCGCGGGCGCCGGAGCCCAAACGGGCGGCGTGGCAGTAGGCCGCGAGCTGCAGGAAGTGGTGGGCGTAGCGTCCGATGAGGAACTCTGGTTTCCGCGGGAGCTTCAGGCTGATCGTTTTGATTTCACGGATGCGGAGCTCATTGGCTGTCTCGAGCCATTGGTCAGCGCGGCCGGTGATGGCGATCGTCCAGCCAAGGGCGCCCACTTCGCAGGCGATGGTGCGTTCGAACTGCCAGCCCTGGCCTTCGGCTTCGGCGACCTTGCGCATGGTCTCGTGCCATTGGCGGCCCGCTTCGGCGCGCCAAGGAGCGCCGCCGGCACCGGCGCCCGGACCGGGTCGGAACGTCGCGAACTCCTGCGCGCTCAGCTCGACGCGCTTCGCCTTGATGTCGATGCGCATCAGGGCAGGACGAAATGGGCTTCACCGGCGGCCCAGCGTTCAAGGTCGACCGCTAGCTTCGCGACCGTCTCTTCATCGGTCGTCTGCCCGTCGAGCGGCTGGCCGAGAATCGCTGCTGCGTGGGCTTGGCGGGCGCCGAGGCGCGTGAACCACTGCTCATGCACGCCCCAGCCACCGTCTTTAAGCATGAGCCAGAGGCTCTTGAAATAGGCGCAGTCGGCGCGCGGGCGTGCGGCCATGGCGTCGAACGTCTCGAGCGCGATACGATAGCAGACCTCGGCGGATTCGGGCGGCGGCGGGTTCTTGCGCAGCATCGATGCGAGTCGGCAGGCGCGTTCGAGTGTGCGGTGGTCGCGGGCGAGGCCAGCGCGGCGCGTGAGCAGGCGATAGTCGCGGGCGAAGCGGATGCCGCCGTCCTTGGCGCGTTCGAGGCTCACTTCGCCTTCGTCGAAGAGGTCCGGTAGGGTGGTGCCGTTGCCGCGTTGCGTCCGGATCAAGCAGCGGAGAATGCCTTCGGCGGGCTCTAGCAGCGTGAGCAGGGAATGCGATTCCCCGGAGGGATCGCGACCCAGCACCAGGCAGCGGAGGCTCGACGCGGACATCCGGCCTACTCCTTGCTTTCCGGCTTGGGGACGACGGAGCCGAAGCTCATCAGCAGGCCGAGGGCTTCACCGACGGTCAGTTTCGTCTCGCGGACTTCTTCGGGAGAAAGGTGCAGGATGACGCCGGTGGTCGGCGCGGGTGCGGCCGGGATGAAGACGTTCACGACCTGTTTACCGATGGCCTCGCTAAAGACGGTCGGTTGCTCATGGGTCACGAAAGCGATGGTCCACATGCCTGGGCGGGGAAACTCGACCATCACCACGCGGCGGAAGGTGTCCTTGTTGCGGCCGCTGAGGGCGTCGACCATCTGGCGGATCGTGCCGTAGAGGGCGCCGAGGCCAGGGATGCGTTCGAGCACGGCGCCGAACCAGCGGTGGAGTAGCTTTCCGAACAGTCGCTTGGAGAGATAGCCGACGAAGATCAGGATGAAAATCATCACCACGGCGGACGATATCACCACGAGCTGGCGGTAGAGGCCGACCGTGAAGTCGGGCACGGGGAGCTTCGCGTTAAGCCAGAGCCAGGCGAAGCCGAACTCGACCGCCGGTTGGATGAACTTGCCCATCAGGTCGAGCAACACCGAGACCACGTAGAGCGTCAGGCCAATCGGCATGAGCAGGAAGAGGCCCGTCAGGAAGTTATGACCTAGGCGGGAGGCTAAGGTGGTCTTTTCGTTCGTTTCGCCCATGTCATGACAAAAGGAAGTCCCGTGGCCGTGGCAAGGTTGGTCACAGGATTCGGGGATTGGAAACGTGGCGGCAGGCCTTTTAATGACCTTATGAAGATGTTCCTCTGGGTTGCTCTCGCCCTTACCGTGGCGTCGGCCAGACTATCCGCCGTGTCCGAAGCCTATCCACGCACCTCGCCTGGTGACCTCGAGCTCAAGACCTTGCCCGCGGCCCGCTGGATGCGCACGGAGTCGTCGACGGATTATTTCGCGGCCGACAACGGGCTGTTCATGAAGCTCTTTCGCTACATCGACTCGAATAAGATCCCGATGACCGCGCCGGTCGAAGCGGGCATTAAGCCAGGCACGATGGTCTTCTATATGGATGACGCCTCGGCCAAGCGCGCCGACCTCACCGAGACGCCGCAGGTAAAGCTATCCTCTGTCCCCGAGCGCCGCGTGGCCGCCATCGGTATCCGGGGTTCATACAGCCGTGAGAATTACGAGGAGGCCTTGACCGAGCTGAAGGCGTGGCTGGCGAAACAGACCGACGTGAAAGCGGCCGGTGAGCCGTACGCGGTTTACTGGAATAGCCCGTTCATGCCGTTCTTCCTCAAGCAGTCGGAAGTGCACATCCCGGTCGTGCCGACGAAGTGATCAGGCCCAGGCGCGCTGGCGCCAGGCAAGGCCTTCGGCGACTTCGCGGGCGAGTTCTGGTCCGCGGAAAATGAGGCCAGAGTAGACCTGCACGAGGCAGGCGCCTTCGTCCATGAAGCGACCAGCGTCCTTCGCGGACAGGATGCCGCCGCAGCCGACAATCGGGATGCGTCCGTCGGCTTCCTTGGCGAGGAAGCGTACGACTTGGAGAGAACGTTCGAGCAGCGGCGCGCCGCTGAGGCCACCGCGGCCGGGTGAGCACGCTTCGGTACCCGCGGGGCGCGTGGTCGTGGTGTTCGTGGCGATAATGCCGGCAAAGCCGCATTCACCGACGACGCTGACGATGTCGGCGAGCTGGTTCGGATTGAGGTCCGGGGCGATCTTGAGGAGCAGGGGCACCGGGCCGCCGGCGACGGAGCGGTTCTCTTTCGCGAGTGCGGAGAGCAACGTCACCAACGGAGCGCGATCCTGGAGGGCGCGTAGGCCGGTGGTGTTCGGGCTGCTGATATTGACGGCGACGTAGTCGGCGAGCGGGGCGAGGAGTTTGAAGCAGGTGAGATAATCTTCGTGGGCCTGTTCGTTAGCGGTCACCTTGTTCTTGCCGATGTTGATACCGAGTGGGCAGACGCGCTGACCGCGGCCAGGCTGCTTGCTGAGACGATCGTACAGGGCTTGGGCGCCGTTGTTTGGGAAGCCGTAGGCATTCACCACGGCATTGAGCTCAGGGTAGCGGAAGACGCGGGGCTTCTCGTTACCCGGCTGGGCCTTGGGGGTGACCGTGCCGACTTCGACGTGTCCGAATCCGAGGGCCGCCGCGCCGCGCCAGCCGATACCATCCTTGTCGAATCCAGCGGCGAGGCCGATGTGGTTGGGGAACTTCAGGCCGAAGGCTTCAATCGGGCGACCGCCCTTGGGGGTCAGCGAGCGCTCCATGAGGAGGCGGAGGGGGGCGCAGGCGCCCAGGAGTCCCATGCCACGGAGGCCGACCTGGTGGGCCGTCTCCGGGTCCAGCGTGTAGAGGGCCTTGGAAATCACCTTCTCGTACAGGAAAGACATGCCCAGCAGTTAAGGGAGGAAAGGGCGGAAGGAAAGCGGAGAAGCCCGCCATTTAGACCCGCCACCGACCCCTCTTGACTCCTGCCCAGACATGGACACATCACCCCCCCATGGCTTCGACTACCTCAAAGCTCCTTTGGTGCACCATCCGTTTCAAGGAGAAGGAAGGCAACTGGTGGGTGAAGGAGAACTCCGACCCTAAGCACTACGAGCCGGACGGCTTGGGTATCCTCGATCCCTTCCAGTTCCCCTGGATCCTCGACATGATGGACCCCCTCCGCGAGTACGGACTGTCCAACGAAGTCCTCGAAGCCGCCTTCGTCCCGTTTCAGCCTCAGGAAATCGACAAGGACAAGGACCAGACCGTCCGCCTCGTCCGCGTCGCCGAACACATCCTCGATTCCGAGGAGCAGCTCTTCGCCCTACCGAACGTTAAGGACGGCGATAAAGGAGCTTACGCTGATTTCCTTGAGCACATCATGCGCCTGCGCGTGAAGCTCATCAACGACACGATCAAGCTCGAGCAGAAGCTCACCGTTGAAGACGTGGATGAACAGCTCAGCGAACTGCGTAATCAGGCCATGATCGAAGGCCGCGACATCCATCCTTTCGAAGAGATCACCGACATCCTCGAATTCGTCCCGGCAGGACATGAAGTCCCGAACGACGACGATGATGACGATAAGCCTGCCCGTGCTACGGGTGCGGCGGAAGATATCGCCGACCTCCCTGACGTCGAAGAAGTCGACAAGGACATGGAGAAGAACCTCCGCTGGGATGACGAAGATGAGCCGGCCGAAGAAGGCGCCAGCGAAGAAGGCGGCGAGTCCGAAGGCGGCGGCAAGGCTTCCGGTAAGTCCGGTCGCCGTCGCTAAGCCAGTTTACTTCGACGCCTCGTCGGCAGGCCTTGCGGCCACCTGCGGCTCGAAGAGCCAAAGGCGGCGTGCCGCCATGTCCACCGCGATGGGGTGGGCGAGCAGGAAGTCATCACCCAGCAGGTTGTGCTCCTGGTCGCGGATGAATTCGACGCCGGTGAGCGGGGCTCCGCCGATCTTGAGGGACTTGATCTTACAGACCTCGACGCGGGTCAGGCTGGTGCTCCGTACCGTGGCTACGGGCAGGTAGCCGCGAAACTCGGTCTCTCCCCGGAACTTCAGCGAGCTCATGTAGGACTTCGACGCACCGGAATCGATGATCATGGGGATCTTCACACCTTCGACCTCGATGTTCACGCCACAGTGACCGCCGCGGCTATAGCAAGGGACCTCATGGGCGCCGGACGTGTCGGGAATCTTGCCGAGGATCATGACCTTATTACGCAGGTCCATGTAGAACGGACGGCCGAAGAGGATGTCAGCACCGAGCAAGCCATCAATTTCCATGCCGTCGAGTGGCATGATGCTCACGTGGAAATCGCTCCAGGTGACTTCGCCTGCTTGGAGTTTTTCGACGAGTCCATAGGTGGTTTCGTTGCGTCCCGAGTTGCCCATCGTGGGCATGCTGAACGCCTCGGTGATGCCGCAACGCTGGGCGGCGCGCGGCGTGATGACGGCGGTGCCTTGGCAGCCGGTGTCGACGCCCATGAGCACAGGTACTCCGTTGATCAGCATGCGCAGCGTCGGGATGGATTTCATGCGCAGGCGGAATGTGGCCATACCGCTTTCCGGGAATTCAGCCTTCGGCTTCTTCAGTTCCTGAGCGGGCAGGGTGACGGCGACGCAGAGGCTGAGGCAGGCGAAGAGGGTGCGCAGGGGCTTCATCGGTGAGCGGCGGTGAGGCGCGGACTTGTCCACGCCAGGGGTTACTTCACCTTGGAGGGTTTCCGAGGGAGGTCGACAAGGACCTGCGGTTTTTTGGCTCAGGCCCCGCGGCGGCGACGCCAGACGTAGGTCAGGGCGAAGAGCAGGCCGCCCAGACCGACGGCCCAGTCCCCGTGGCGCACCCAGAAGGTGTCCGGCTGGCGGTTGCGCGGGAGGCTGACGGCGGCGGTCGCGCGCGAGCCGCGGAAGTAGATGCTTCCTTGGTCGAGCAACGGGAAGGCCCGGCCGAGCGAGTCGATGGTGCCACTCCAGCCAGCGTTGCCGCAGCGGACTACCGGGAGGCCGGTGGCGGCGGCTAGCAGGACAGAATGGGCGACGTGCTGATAGGCGCCGGCTTCGCGGCCATACCAGGCGTCGTTCGTCACGACGATCAGAACGTCGGCCCCAGCGAGGGCATGTTCGCGGGCGAGCTCCGGAAAGACATCTTCATAGCAGACGAGTGCGCCCGCCATGAAGGTGTGACCGCGGCGCGTGGTGAGCGGCAGGAGCGAAGGCCCGGTGCCGGCGATGCAATCCGTCTCGATTGGCACGACCTTGCGCAGAGGGAGGAAGTCGGCGAACGGGACGTATTCGCCGAAGGGCACCAAGTGGCGTTTGGCGTAGACCGGTTTCTGCGCGCCATCCGCCGTAATCACCGCGACGGCGTTACCGTAGCCAGCTCCGCGACGATCGAGGGCCCCGATGACGAGCGGGGTGTCGGTCACTTTAGAAAGGCCAGTGAGGCGGCTCAGGTAGGCGTCGCTCTCGAGCGAGAGCGGGAGGGCGGCTTCAGGCCAGAGGACGAAATCGACGGCCTTATTCGCCGCGACTGAGGCGGTCATGGCTTCCGTCATCACGAGGTGATCCTGGAGGCGGTTGGGGTCCCACTTCGCGTTCGGGTCGAAGTCGGTTTGCACGACGCCGGCGGTGAAGCTGACCTTATCCACTGAAGCCTTGGCCGCGTTGGCGGCGAGCAGGGCGAGGAAGCCGAGCGCGACAGGGAGCAGGCCGAGATAGAGTTCGGGCGTGAGGCGACGCAGCCAGCCCATCGGACCAGCGGGCTTCAGCTCGTTTTCTTCCCGATAGGATTCGATGAGGCGGACGATCCAGCGGGCGAGCCCGAGATTAAAAAGCACGAGCGCGATGGAGAGGCCGATCGGTCCGACCCAGGCGCAGAGGCTGAGCATGACGGGATTGCCGTTCTGCGAAGCCGCCAGCGGCAGCCAGCCGAAGCCAGAGAGGATGGTGCCCCGTGTCCATTCGAGCAGGCCCCAAGCGCCGGCGAGGCCACCGATGGCGAGCAGGCGCGCCGGGAGCGAAGCGCCCGCGCAGGCGGGAAAGATCCAGCGGGCCAGTATTAGCCAGACGAACGGGTACAGCGCGCAGTAGGCGGTGAGGAGTACGAGGCCAATCCAGCCGAGCGGCGGATACACATGGCGGAGCCAGACCAGGAGCGCGATCCAGAGCACCCAGCTCGTCACGAAGCTCGCGCGACGCCACGTGCGCCAGTCAGGACGGAGCGTCGTGGCAATCGTCGCTGGCACCAGCGCGACGAACGCCCAGAACGGATGGCCGACGGGCCCGAACGAAAAGAAGAGCAACAGGGCGGTCAGCGCTGTGCCGACCCAAGCAAGCCGGGCGGCAGCAGGGCTGCTCGTCGGCTGGTCGGTCATTCCGAGAGCGTCTCAACCACTTCCCAGCCTTCGTCGCGGACGAGCGCTTCGGCCTTCTTCCATTTCAGGTCCTGAGTCTCAGGTCCTTTGCGGATGCGGACGACGGCGTTACGGCCAATCTTCGGGGTCAGGCGGCGGAAAGGTTCGGGCTTCGGCGCGTTGGCGGGCGTGGTCGCCGTTGTTTCGGACGCACCTGCTTCGGCGGGTCCAGTAGCCTTGGCCTGGCCTTGGGCACGGCGCATGAGGGCTTCGAGCGCTTCCATCGACGAGGCGGTGCGGAAGAGGCCGGCGCCAGTATCGGTGCGCAGCTGCTGCATCAGGCGTTCGAAAGCTTTGAAGGCTTCGGCCTTGTACTCGTTGAGCGGATCTTTCTGCGCGTAGGAGCGCAGGCTGACGCCGCGACGGAGGTCTTCCATCTCGGTCAGCTGGTTCTGCCAATTGCGGTCGATGGCGCGCAGGAGGACGTTGCGTTCGAGGTATTGCAGGACCTCGGGTGATTCGTGTTCTTCGCGGCTGGCCTGGAGGGCGCGCACGCGGTCGGTGGCGAGCAAGATGACCTGGGCCTTGGTGCGGGCGAGGATGTCCTCGAGGTCGATCCGCATGTGGAAGGTGGTGACGAACCAGTGGACGAAGGTGTCCGCGGCACGACGGTCAGCATCGCCGTCCGCCTCGGGGAAGACGATATCGAGGCGGGCTTCGATCTCTTCCTCGACAATGTTCAAGATCGTCTCACGGCTGTCGACGGCCTTGAGGGCACGGTTGCGGAGTCCGTAGATGATCTGGCGTTGCTGGTTGAGCACGTCGTCGTACTGCAGCAGACGCTTACGCATCGAATAGTTCTGACCTTCGACGCGCTTCTGGGCGGTGCCGATCGAGTGGTTGAGGAACGGGTGCTCGAGTGGCTCGCCTTCCTTGAAGGACTTCTCGAGCATCGAGGAAATGATGCCTGCGTTGGCGAACAGGCGCATCAGGTCATCCTCAAGGGAGACCAGGAAGCGGGAACGGCCGGGGTCGCCCTGACGGGAGCAACGACCACGGAGCTGGCGGTCGACGCGGCGGACTTCATGGCGTTCGGTCGCGACGACGTAGAGGCCACCGAGTTCGCGGACGCCTTCGCCCAGTTTGATGTCCGTGCCGCGACCCGCCATGTTGGTGGCGATGGTCACCGCGCCGAGCTGGCCAGCCATCGAGACGATATCGGCTTCGGCCTCGTGGTGCTTGGCGTTGAGGATCTTGTGCGGGACCTTGGCCATCGCGAGCATGCGGCCGAGGGTTTCAGACGCTTCGACGGAGGCGGTGCCGACGAGCACGGGCTGTCCGCGCTTGTGGGCTTCAGTGATCTCCTTGATCGCAAACTGGTACTTCTCCTTACGGGTCTTGAAGACAATGTCGTTGTCGTCGATGCGGATGCACGGACGGTGCGTCGGGATGGCAACGACGGTCAGGCGGTAGATGTCATTGAACTCGGAAGCTTCAGTCTCGGCGGTGCCGGTCATGCCCGCGAGCTTCTGGTACATGCGGAAGTAATTCTGGATCGTGACCGTGGCGTAGGTCTTATTTTCCTTCTCGAGTGCGACGCCTTCCTTGGCTTCGACGGCTTGGTGGAGTCCGTCAGACCAGCGGCGACCTTCCATGATGCGGCCGGTGTTTTCGTCGACGATCTTCACCTTGCCCTCATGGACGACGTACTGCTTGTCTTTTTCGTACAGCGCGTAGGCCTTGAGGAGCTGGCCGATGGCATGGATATCTTCGGAAGCCTGGGCGTAGGCGACTTCGGCTTCGGTGCGGAGTTCAGCGCGGCGCTCCGGAGTCAGCGACTCGTCGTTATCGAGCTCGACGTAGCGGCTCGGTAGGTCGGGCAGTACGAACGCATCGGGTTCGCCGGGGCGGAGCGTATCGCGGCCGAGCTGGGAGAGGTCGGCCTCGTGGTTACGTTCGCTGATGGAGAAGTAGAGGCGCTCCTTCAGGTGGAAGCGGCGGTCCTTCTCGATTTCGGAGGCGAGCACGCCTTCGTGCTTTTCGAGCAGCTTACGCCAGCGGCCGTTTTCCATCAGGCGAAGGAAGATGCGGTTGCGCGGCATGCCGTGGGCGGCGAGCCAGAGCTTATCGAGGCTGTCGGCGGAAGGCTCCTTGTTTTCGCCGATCTTCTCGAGTTCCTCGCGGGCCTCGTTCATCAGGCGGGTGACGAGGCGGATCTGCAATTCGACCAGGCCGGAGACCGGTTGGCGGAGACGCGGGAAGGCCGGCTCACGTTCTTCGGCGACGGGGCCGGAGATGATCAGCGGGGTACGCGCCTCGTCGATCAGGATGGAGTCGATTTCGTCGACGATACAGAAGTAGTGGTCGCGCTGGACCTGCTCGTCGGGCGAGAGGGCCATGCCGTTGTCGCGCAGGTAGTCGAAGCCGAACTCGGAAGCGGTGCCGTAGGTGATATCGCAACCGTAGGCGGCCTTCCGTTCGTCACCGGGCATCTGGTTCTGGATGCAACCGACCGTGAGCCCGAGCCAGCGGTAGAGATGACCCATCCACTCCGAGTCACGGCGAGCGAGGTAGTCGTTGACGGTGACCAGCTGGCAGTTCTTGCCGGTGAGGGCGTTGAGGTAGAGGGGTAGGGTAGCGACGAGGGTCTTGCCTTCGCCGGTCGCCATCTCGGCGATCTTGTTCTGGTGGAGGGCGATGCCACCGACGAGCTGGACGTCGAAATGCACCATCTCCCAAGGCAACTCATGGTCGCACACGGTGGCCTTGGTGCCGCAGAGACGGCGGGCGGCGTTCTTGACGACGGCGAAAGCCTCCGGGAGGAGGGCGTCCAGGGACTCACCCTTGGCGTGGCGATGCTTGAATTCCTCGGTCTTGGCGCGGAGCTGGTCGTCCGACAGTTTCTGGTACTCGGTTTCGAGGGCGTTGATCCGCTTGACGAGGGGCGCGCACTTGCGGAGGAATTTCCGGTGGTGGCTGCCCGCGAAGAGCTTGAGGATGCTGAGAAACATGGGTCCGGGAGCGAGAGGTAGCAAACCCCGACCCCACCCCCCGGGGCAAGCCTTGACTCGGGTTGTTCACATCGGGTTTTCCGCCTTGCGGCTGTGCTCCCGCCCTCAAGATGGGTTATGACCATGGCTGAAAACGTCCTTATCCTCGGTACCGGCTGCGCCGGCCTTACCGCCGCAATCTACGCCGCCCGTGCCGGCCTCACTCCGTTGGTGCTCGAGGGCGGCCAGCCCGGTGGCCAGCTGACCACGACCTCCGAGGTCGAGAACTTCCCGGGCTTCATCCACGGCGTGGATGGCAACGAGCTCATCACGAACATGAAGGGCCAAGCCGAACGCTTCGGCGCGAAGTTCGCCTGGGACCGCATCGACTCCGTCGACTTCTCTGGTCCGATCAAGAAGCTCAAGGGCGGCGAAGCCACCTATGAGGCCAAGGCCGTGATCATCGCTACCGGTGCCTCGCCCCGTCACCTGGGCATCCCGGGTGAGATGCATTATTACGGAGGTAACGGCGTGACCACCTGCGCGACTTGCGATGGTGCCTTCTACCGCAACGTCCCGGTCGCCGTCGTCGGCGGTGGTGACTCTGCTTGCGAAGAAGCCCTCTTCCTCACCCGCTTCGCTTCTAAGGTCTACCTCGTGCACCGCCGCGATAGCTTCCGCGCTTCTGATATCATGGTGCAGCGCGTGAAGGCCCATGAGAAGATCGAGCTCGTCCTTAACGTCAGCCCGACCGAAATCCTCGGTGACGAGAAAGTCCACACCCTCCGCGTGATCGAGAAGTCCGGCGCCGTCCGTGACCTCGCCGTGAAGTGCGTCTTCGTTGCCATCGGCCACGTGCCCAATTCCCAGGCCTTCACGCCGGCCCTCGAGGTCGACGCCGGGGGTTATTTCGTCGCCGGTGACAACACCGTTAGCACCAATATTCCCGGGGTCTTTGTCGCTGGCGATTGCTCGGACCACGTCTATCGTCAGGCCATCACCGCCGCCGGCATGGGTTGCCGCGCCGCCATCGAAGCCGAACGCTGGTTGGCGGGACTCTGAGCCTTGCGACGGAGTCGCAAGGCCTAGGTATTAGCGGTTGGCGGTTAGCGGTTGGGAAAATGCATTGAGGTAGGGATGCGATGACATCGCATCCGTCGGTTTTAGGTAGGGCGGCGATTGCTATCGCCGCCGTTCGAGACCGCAGGGTGGGGCATGCTCGGGATCTCATCCGCCGACTCCCGAATGGCCGATGCCCTGGTGGCCGTCACCCGTCACCTTTGTCTTGGTTGTAGTTAGGTAGGGCCGAGTATCCTTGCTCGGCCGCGGCTGACCAAGGGCGGTCACCCTACCAAAAACAAAGGGCGCTTACGCGCCCCTGTTCACTCACCTGTCCCTAGCCCTAGCCCTAGCCCTCGAAATAATCCCTTCGGGATTATTTCGTCAAAATCTCCATCGCCGACTTCTTCTGCGGGATGAAGGGCAAAACGTGCTCGGTGTACGGCACGATGACGTCGAGGAGGTAAGGTCCGTCGTGATCAAGCATCTCGCGCATGGCGGCGCGGAGGTCTTCACGCTTCATGACCTGGCGGGCCTTGATGCCGAAGCCGTTGGCGATCTTGACGAAATCAGGATAGAGGCCGGCCGGGTTATCGGGAGAGCCGATATTGGTGGCGTCGCCGAGAATCGTGTGGCCGCGGGTACCGGAGTAGAAGCGGTCTTCCCACTGCACGACCATGCCGAGGTGCTGATTGTTGAGGATGAGGATCTTGGCGTTGATCTTCTCGATCTTCATGCACGCGAGTTCCTGGATGTTCATCAGGAACGAGCCGTCGCCATCGATGTCGATGACCTGGACGTCCGGGTTGGCGACCTTGGCGCCGATGGCGGCCGGGAGGCCGAAGCCCATGGTGCCGGCGCCGAGTGAGCTGATAAAGCGACGCGGTTCGTTAAAGCGATAGTACTGCGGGGCCCACATCTGGTGCTGGCCGACGCCGGTGGCGATGATGGCCTTACCCTTGGTTTCTTCGAAGAGGACTTCGATGGCTTCCTGCGGGAGGATGTGCTTGGTCTTGCGCTCGTAGCTGAACGGATACGGGTGCTCTTTCTTCCAGCCGTTGATGGTCTCGTACCACTTCTTCAGGTCAGGCTTCTTGAAGCCCTTCTTGGCGAGCGTGACCATGCGGCCAAGCGCGTGCTTGATGTCGGAGTGGATCGGGTAGTCCGCGAACTTGTTCTTCTGGTGCTCCGAACGGTCGATGTCGATGTGGACGATCGTGGCGTCGGGGGCGAACTTCTCGATGGCACCGGTGATACGGTCGTCGAAACGCGCACCCATGGTGATGAGGAGGTCGCTCTTGCAGACGGCCCAGTTGCCGGCGACGGTGCCGTGCATGCCGTACCAGTAAAGGGACTGCGGATGGTCACAAGGGAAGGCGCCGAGGCCCATCAGCGTGGACGCGACGGGGATGCCGGTGGCTTCAGCGAAGGCGCGGAGCTCCTTGTGGGCGTCGCCGGAAAGGATGCCGCCGCCGATGTAGAGCGCAGGCTGCTTGGACTTCTCGATGAGGCGCAGGACCTGCTCGAGTTCGCTGTCGGCGCACTTCGGAGGCGTCGGCAGACCGGGGATGGAAACGTCGTCGGGATTCTTCGGGAAGACCGGGACCCACTCGTGCTGCTGGATGTCCTTCGGGATGTCGATGACCACGGGACCCGGACGGCCGGTGGTGGCGATCTTGAAGGCCTTGTACATGATGCTCGGCAACTCGTTGTAATCGAGGACGAGGAAGGAGTGCTTCACGATCGGCAGGGTCATGCCGTAGAAGTCGGTTTCCTGGAAGGCAGCGCGACCGATGAACTGCTGGTAGACTTGGCCAGTGATGCAGACCAGCGGGATGCTGTCCATGTGCGCATCGGCGATCGCAGTGACGAGATTCGTGGCGCCCGGGCCGGAGGTCGCCATGCAGACACCGGGCTTGCCGGTCGAACGGGAGTAACCGTGCGCCATGAAGGCGCCGCCCTGCTCGTGGCGAGGCAGGATGGTGCGGATTTTCTTGGAGCGGACGAGGCCGTGGTGGAGCTCCATCGAGGCGCCGCCTGGGTAAGCAAAGATCGTGTCGACGCCGAGGTTCTCGAGGCAGCGGACCATGACATCACAGCCGCGCATTTTGACGCCGGTCTTGGCCGAGACGGCCGAGGGGGCGGTGGCGGTGGACTTCTTAGCGGCGTTCTTTTTGGGCATGGTCTTAGGGGGCAGGTCGAGCCTGCAAGGAATGGGTTAGAAAAGGAAGCGGGCTAACGGGGGCAAGTGTGAATAAGTGGGGCTAAACAAGGCCCCCAAAGGGCCAGGGCTAGGGCTAGGGCCAGGGACAGGTAATTAATGCCTAATTTTAAGCAAAAAGCCCCCTGCAGCCCTGTTCCCATCCTAGCCCTGGCCCTAGCCCTAGCCCAAGTTTACAGGTGTCGGATACAATTAAGCCCCGCGACCTGGATCGGGCCATGGATCGCCCCCTGGAGGTAAGCATGGGCGATGGTGACGGCTTCCGAGAGGCTCTTGCCCTTGGCAAGCTGGGCGGTGATGGCCGCCGAAAGGGTGCAGCCGCTCCCATGGGTGTCCACGTGGGGGGCGCGGCGGGCGCCAAAGGTCTTAGTCTCGCCGGTCGGCCAGGCGAGGCAGTCCGTGAGGTCGTCGCCCGCAGCATGGCCGCCCTTGAGCAAGAACGGTACGCCATAGGCCTTGGCGAGTTCGAGCGCTTCGTCGGTGCCGCCGAGTGATTTCCGGCCGAGCAGGATCGTGGCTTCGTCGAGGTTCGGGGTGACCACGGCGGCGAGCGGAATGAGACGCGTGCGCATAGCGGCGATGGCGTCCGGAGTGAGCAGGGTAGCGCCGCTCGAAGCGACCATGACGGGATCGACGACGGCGGGGATGCCGGACGATTTGATGAAGCCGGCGACGGCGATCACGATCTCGGCGTTGAGCAGCATGCCGGTCTTGAGGGCCTTCGGATGGAAGTGGGCCGCGACCTGCGCGCACTGCTCGACGACGAACGCCGCGGGGCTCGCCTGGATGCCAGAGACGCCGTGCGGATTCTGCGCGGTGAGGCACGTGATGGCGGTCGTTCCGAACACGCCCTGCGAGGCAAAAGTAAGCAGGTCGGCTTGGATGCCGGCGCCCGCTCCGCTGTCGGATCCGGCGATGCTGAGGGCGACGGGAAGTTCGCGGCTAGAGGCGGAGGTGTTCATTCTTCATCAGCGGGGCAGGCTGATTATATTGATAGGTAAGTCGAATATCCGCTTGTCGCAAGGACTTACCAGACTGATAAATTCGGTTCGTCAATTTCCTGTGAGCACTTCTGAGACCCAGTCATCCGCCCGTCCTTCCGAAGACGCCATGCTCGGATTGGAGCGGTTGGTTGTCGGCCGGGAGTGCAATGGTTTCGACCGCCTCACACCGGCTCGCAAATCGCGTGCCTTCGCCGAATTGATCCGCCTCGGCTACGCCTACGGTAAGGCCGAGGACATCGCCGGCCAGGATTTCCCGGATGTCTCCGTCCAGCGCGTCAGCTCGCGTGGCCGCCGTCTCCTTCGCTCCTCCCGTTCTTCGCGCGGAGCCAAGAAGGGTGACAAGGGCATCACGATCCTCTGGGTCTTCGTCGCTCTCGCCGCGGCGCTGTTTGGTTGTCTTTTCCTGATGTTCAAGGCGTCGGGCAGCTGAGCCTTCGGACTCACGATTTCACCTCGGCGCAAAAAAGGGGCGCACCTTGCGGTGCGCCCCTTTGCTTGGCCGTGTCGGCCGGCTTACTTCTTGGCAGCGCGCTTCTCTTCGATCGCGGCCTGGGCGGCTGCGAGGCGGGCGACCGGCACGCGGTAAGGCGAGCAGGAGACGTAGTTCAGTCCCACGCGGTGGCAGAACTTGACGGACTCGGGTTCGCCGCCGTGTTCGCCGCAGATGCCGAGCTTGATGTCGGGACGGGTCTTGCGGCCCTTCTCGATGGCGATCTGGACGAGCTGGCCGACGCCGGTCTGGTCGAGCGTGGCGAACGGGTTCTTCTTGAAGATCTCGTTCTCGGTGTAGGCGCCGAGGAAGTTACCCATGTCGTCGCGGGAAACGCCGAGAGCGGTCTGGGTGAGGTCATTCGTACCGAAGCTGAAGAACTCGGCGGTGTGCGCGATTTCGTCAGCGGTGAGGGCGCCGCGAGGGACTTCGATCATCGTGCCCACGGAGTAGGCGATCTTGACCTTCTGTTCCTTCTGCACTTCGGCGGCGACGCGGTGGATGACTTCGACCTGGAGGTCGAGCTCACGCTTGAAGCCGACGAGCGGCACCATGACTTCGGGCTTCACCTTGATGCCCTTCTTCTGGACCGCAGCAGCGGCTTCGAAGATGGCGCGAGCCTGGGTCTCGGTGATTTCCGGGTAAGCGATACCGAGGCGGCAACCGCGGTGACCAAGCATCGGGTTGAACTCGTGCAGGGCGGCGACGCGGGCGATGACCTTCTCGGTCTTGATGCCGAGCTTCTTCGCGAGGGCGGCCTGGGACTTTTCGTCGTGCGGCACGAACTCGTGGAGGGGCGGGTCGAGGAGGCGGATCGTGGCGGGCAGGCCGTTGAGGGCCTTGAAGATGCCGGTGAAGTCCGCGCGCTGGTAAGGCAGGATCTTCGCGAGGGCCTTCTTGCGGCCTTCGACGGTGTCAGCGAGGATCATCTCACGGACGGCGTCGATGCGGTCGCCTTCGAAGAACATGTGCTCGGTTCGGGTGAGGCCGATGCCCTGGGCGCCGAACGCGAGAGCCTGGGCGGTCTGCTCAGGATTATCGGCGTTGGTGCGGACCTGCAGGCGGGTGGCCTGCGAGCACCACTTCATCAGCTGGACGTAGTTCTTGTACTTCTCGGTCTTCTGCGCGGCCTTGTCGTTGTTGAGCAGGCCGGAGACGATTTCCGAAGGAGCGGTCTTGATCTGACCGGCGTAGACCGTGCCAGCGGTGCCGTCGATGGAGAGGAAGTCGCCTTCCTTGAAGGTGTGACCGGCGATGGTCGTCGTCTTCTTATCGTAGTCGATCGAGACGGCGGCGGCACCACAGACGCAGACCTTGCCCATCTGGCGGGCGACGAGAGCGGCGTGGGAGGATACACCACCGCGAGCGGTGAGGATGCCTTCGGCGGCGATCATGCCACGGAGATCTTCCGGGGAGGTTTCGACGCGGACGAGGAGGACCTTCTCGCCCTTCTCGGCGGCGATGACGGCGCGCTCGGCGTTGAAGTAGATCTTACCGGTGGCGGCACCAGGGCCGGCCGGGAGACCGGTGGCGATGGCCTTGGCCTTCTTGACTTCAGCGAGGTCGAAGATCGGGGCGAGCAGCTGTTCGAGCTGGTCGGCCGGGTTGCGCATGATGGCGGTTTCCCAGTCGATGAGCTTTTCCTTCACCATGTCGGCGGCGAACTTCAGCGCGGCGGCGGCGGTGCGCTTGCCGTTACGCGTCTGGAGCATGTAGAGCTTACCTTCCTGCACGGTGAACTCGATGTCCTGGACGTCCTTGAAGTGCTTCTCGAGGGTCTGGCGGACCTTCATGAGCTGGGCGAAGCTCTCGGGCATCACGGCCTTGAGCTTGCTGACGGGCTCCGGGGTGCGGACGCCGGCGACGACGTCTTCGCCCTGGGCGTTGATGAGGAATTCGCCGTAGAACTCGTCCACGCCGTTGGCGGGGTTACGGGTGAAGGCGACGCCGGAGCCGGACTTTTCGCCGGTGTTACCGAACACCATGGCCTGCACGTTGACGGCGGTGCCCCACTCGGCGGGGATGTTGTACTTGCGGCGATAGACGATCGCGCGGTCGTTCATCCAGGAAGAGAACACGGCACCGGCGGCGCCGTTCAGCTGCTCCCACGGGCTGTTCGGGAAGACCTTGCCGGTGCGGGCCTTGACGAGGGCCTTGAAGCGCTTGACGAGCTCCTGCTGGTCTTCGGCGGTGAGGGCGGAGTC
>CAMCWL010000005.1 GCA_945882655.1 Opitutus sp. GAS368 | reverse complement strand
GATGCTCGACGCGACCCGCCCGCCCGTCGTGGTCTCAGCCTATCCGCTCTATAACTACATGATGGCCCGTCGCTGGCATCGCGACGACCCCGCCCGCCCGCGCCTAATCACTGTGGTCACTGATTCCATTTCGGTGAATCGGGCCTGGCACCGCGCCCACTCCGATTGGTACGTCACCCCGAACCAGGCCACCGCTGACGTCATGATCCGCCAGGGCGTGCCCGCCGCGAAGGTCCTGCCATACGGCTTCCCAGTCTCTTCGCGCCTCGCCCCGCGTTCCTCGGCCAAGGCCGGTGAACGCCCGCGGGTACTCGTGATGCTCAATCCCGGCAAGCGTGACGCCGTCGAGCTTGCCAGCGCGCTATCCACGCTCGGCCTCGAGTTGACTATCACCGTGGGCAAGGACGCCTCCTTCAAGGAAGCCGTTGAACGCGCGGTCGACGGCCGTGCTGAAGTGCTCGGCTGGACCGATCGTATCCCCTCGCTGATGCTTTCGAGCCATCTCGTCGTCAGCAAGGCTGGCGGAGCGACCACGCACGAGTGCGTCGCGGCCGGCGTGCCGATGATCATCACGCAGGTCATCCCTGGCCAGGAAGCCGGTAACGGACGTCTCATCGCCGAGCATGGCGCTGGCGCCTATGGCCTGACGGCGGCCTCCGCGCGCGCCATCATCGCCGAAGCCTTCAGTGGTGACTGGGCCGTTTGGAAGAAGTGGAAAGCCTCCGTCGACGGACTCGGCGATGCTGGTGGTGCCGACCGCGTGGCGGATTTGGTGGAGCGCGAGATGGCGGTGAAGAGGTAGGTAGCACAACAATGGGCCAGGGCTAGGGCTTGGGCTAGGCCACTAAGGTAGGGGCGGCACCGCGTGCTGACCTAGCTAGATTGGGTAGGGACGTGATTGCCATCACGTCCGTGGGCGGACGGATCTTGGAATGGTTGGTGACCTTGCCCGGCTCGACGTACATGCCTCTGCGAACGGCGGCCATGGCAATGGCCGCCCTACCCAAGGCAGAGATGCACAACTCAAAGGGAAGCCGGAGACCGGATGATGTGCGGGGGTATTTAACCCTTAGCCTCTGGCCTCTAAATACGCCTTCACTTCGCCGGCGAGTTTGTCGCTGAGGCCGGCGACCTCCGCGATTTCCGTGGCGGTGGCCTTGCGCAGTTTCTGGATACTCCCGAAGTGTGCGAGCAGGGCGTCTTTGCGCTTCGGCCCGAGGCCGGGCATCTCGTCGAGCAGCGACTCGCGCAGTTTGCGGCTACGGAGTTCGGCGTTGAAGTCGTTGGCGAAGCGGTGCGCCTCATCGCGGATGCGCATGAGCAGTGCGAGCCCGACATCATGCCGCGGGAGCTTCAGTTCGCGGCCGTCGGGGAAGACGATCGTCTCCTCGCGCTTGGCGAGGCCGATCAGCGGAGGCGGGACGAGGTCGTGTTCCTTAAAGGCCGCGAGCGCGGCGCCGACCTGGCCGAGGCCGCCGTCGATGATGACGAGCTCGGGGAAGGCGCGGTGTTCTTCGTGCAAGCGGGTGTAGCGGCGGCCGACCACCTCCTGCATGGAGCGGAAGTCGTCATTGCCTTCGAAGGACTTGATCTTGAAGCGGCGGTAGCCGGACTTGTCTGCCTGGCCGTCGACGAAGCGGACCATCGACGCCACGGCGAGCGTGCCGGAGATGTGCGAGATATCAAAGCACTCCGCCGTGGCGGGCGGGCGTTCGAGGCCGAGCGCGGCGGCGAGTGAGGTGAGGGCGCCGGCTTCGTCGCGACGGGGTAGGGGGTTCTCGCGGAGGAAGCGGCGGGATTTCTCCGTCGTGCGCTTCAACGCGTCGAGCAGGTCGCGCAGGCTCGCGGCTTTTTCGTAGTCACGGTCGGCGGCGGCCTTGCGCATGTCGGCCTCGACCTGTTCGCCCCAGCTCTCGACCTTGCCTTCGAGGAAGGCGCAGGCCTCAGTCACGCGGGCGGCGTATTCCTCGGCCGTCACCACGTTGGCGTGCTTCTGGATCTCGGAGCGGGCGTCGTCGTAGAGTTTCCACGTCCCGTCGGGCAGCGCGGTCGGCGTGCTGTCGGCGAGGAGGATGCCGAACTTCTTGCGCATCTCGTTAAGCGTGCGGCGGACGGCCTGTTGGTGAGGAAAGGGGCCGAAGTAGCGGCAGGCGTCGGTCGTGCGGGCGCGGACGATGCGGAACTTCGGGAGGGCGTCCGCGAGGTCGACCCGGACCTGGGGGAACTGCTTGTCGTCGCGGAAGAGGATGTTCCAGCGGGGGCGCCAGCGTTTGATCAGCTTCCCTTCTAGAAGGAGGGCCTCGGTCTCAGACCGGACCTCGTGCCACTCCATATCGGCCACCGTATCCATCATTGCGGCCACTTTCGGGGTCATCCGCTGGCGGGGCACGAAATAGGAGGCCAGGCGCTTCTTCAGGTCCTTGGCCTTGCCGACATAGACGACCAGCCCCGCGGCGTCCTTCATCAGATAGACGCCCGGGGTATGGGGGGCACGCCTGGCCTTGGCCTTGGGCGAAAGTTCTTCCCGGTCGGTTTGCATTTTGGGCCTGGTTCGTTAATCCTGCTCAGACCCCCCGTTTCCGCAAATGCTTTCCTGCAACAGTAAACCCCGTCAGGTCCTCGTCATCAACGTGGGCGACGAGCTGTTGGATGGCATCCGCGAGAATGGCCACCTCCTCTGGCTGGGCGAGCATCTGGCCCGCCGCGGTCTGCCCATTACTCGCTCGATCGTCGTCCGCGATAATGCCAAGGAGATCGCCCGCGAGGTCGGCGAAGCCTGGGGTGCCTATGATCTCATTATCACCACCGGCGGTATTGGTCCGACCTCCGACGACTATACCCGCGCCGCCATCGCCTCCGCGCTCGGGCTCAAGCTCGAGCATGCTCCGTCCGCCGAGAAGGCTTTGCGTGAGCGCTTTAAGCTGATTGGCCGTAAACTTTCTGAAGCGGATCTCAGCCAGTGCTTCGTCCCGGCCGGCGCCGAAGCCTTGCCCAATCCGCGCGGCACCGCCCCCGGCGTCTTCTATCATCGCGACGGCAAGGCACTCGTGATGCTGCCTGGTCCGACGCTCGAACTCCGGCCGATGTTCGAAGAGGAAGTCGTGCCTCGTCTCCGTGAGGTTGGTTGCGCCTGTCAGGGCGAAGCCTACGTGCAGGTCCGCACCTTCGGTATTGGCGCCGTGCCGCTTGAATCGATCGTCCGTCCTTTCCTCAAGCCGGGCATGGTGCTTTCGTTCGGCACGCACACCGGCGTCGTTGACGCGCGCATCTCTTCCGCCGGCAGCGGTTTCAGCGCCGAAGACCTTTGCGAGGTCGCCCGCCAGGTACGCGACGCCGTCGGCCATGACTTCGTCTGCACTGGCCACGCCTGCCTCGCCTCGCTCGTCGTCGAGCAGCTACGCAGCATGGAGCGTACCGTGGCCCTCGCCGAATCTTGCACCGGCGGTCTGCTCGCCAATTCCTTTACTGACGTACCCGGCGCCTCCAAGGTCTTCGCCGGTTCGGCGGTCTGTTACGCCAACGACGCCAAGGTCAACCTGCTCGGCATCCCCGAGTGCCTGATCGCCCAGCACGGCGCCGTCTCCGCGGAATGCGCGGCCGCCATGGCCACCTGTGCCATCGAGAAGTTCGGTTCCGATTACGCCATCTCCGTGACCGGCTACGCCGGACCCGGTGGCGGTACCGACGCCGACCCGGTCGGCACCGTCTACCTTGGCTACGCCTCTCCGACCGGAGTCTGGTCCCGTCGCGTTGCCCTCCCCGGTGACCGCCTTCAGGTGAAGCAGCGTGCCGTGAATACGGCGTTGGACTTCATGCGCCGTAAGCTGAACAAGTACCGCGTCGAAGACCTGATCCACGGAGCCTGACGGCGGCCTGCCGGCCGCCGAGGGCCCGAGACGGGGCTAGGGTCAGGGCCAGTTGAGGACGGGAGTGCTGAATAGATGAGAGCCAGCCCGCGTCCATTCTCAGACCTGTCCCTGGCCCTAGCCCAGTCTCTATCCCTGCGTGCGGCTCCACGCCGCACGCACAAAGGATTGCCACGAGGGGGCAGGGCGGAAGATTAGGCGCGTGCCCGGCTATCTCGCCATCATCGCAGGTAAGGACGAATTCCTCGTCGATCAGGACGGGCGCGCCTGTTTCGAGAAGGCCAAGAAGGCCGCTGGCGCGGACGCCGAGGCCGAAATCATCACGGGGCAGATCATCCGCGTCGACGACGCCCGGGTGCTCGAGGTGCAGTTCACCGAATCGGTGAAGACCCTCTCGATGTTCGGCAGCAAGCGCGTCATCTGGCTGCGCAACCTCAACCTCGTCTCCGATTCCGTCCAGGCCAAGTCCGACGAAGTGAAGGAGAGCCTCGCGAACATGCTGAAGGTCGTCGTGGAGTCCGATCCCGCCGTCTCGATCATCATCTCCGCTACGCCTTACGACGGCCGTCGCAAGGACCTGGCTAACCTCAAATCAGAGGCGACCGATTTCATTCTGCATGCTTCACCGTCCAAGAGCCCATTCGACAAGGGCGATGCGCAGGCCGACGCCCAGGTCGCGCTGGCGGTCGAGCGTTTCAAGACCCTCGGTGTGAAGTTCGAACGCGGCGTCCCCGAGGTTCTCGTCGGACGCGTTGGGCAGTCGACTCGCCTTGTGCTCGGTGAATGCGAGAAGCTCGCGACGTACGTCGGGGCCGGCGGCACCATCAAGGAAGCCGACGTCCACCTGATTGTACCGACTTTCGGCGAAGGCGAATTCTTCGAGCCCATTGAGGCGCTTGCCGCCCGTGACTTAAAGTGGGGCATGGAGTCGCTCGACCGATATTTCTTCAACGAGGATTCCAGCCGTCCGCTCCTCATCGTTCTGCAGAACCGCCTGCGACTCCTCATTCAGATTCGCTGCCTCGCCGACTCTGGCGATTTCCGTGTCAGCGACGCGGGCCTGCCTAAGGGCCAGTTCGAGGCCGCCAGCGGCCGCCATGGACCGACCTTCGGGTCCGCCGCGAAGTCCTCCGCCAACCTCTTCTCCCAGAACGCCTGGTACGTGAGCAACAAGGTCGCCCCGGCCGCTGCCCGCTTCACCCTGGCCGAACTCGTCGACCTCCAGCTCGCCTGTGCCGACTGTTTCGACGCCTCCAATCGCGGTGAGGACGAGTCCTCCGTCCGTGCGATGTTCCTCCGAGCGCTTGCCGTGAAGCGTTCCGCCTGATATAAATCCCTTTCAAACCGATGGAATCCGACAACGTCCCTAATGTCCTCGCCGATCGCTACGCCTCCCCGGCGATGAAGGCCGTCTGGTCCACCCGCGGCCGCGTGGTCCTTGAGCGCGAATATTGGATCGCCGTCATGAAGGCCCAGCGCGACCTCGGCCTCGATATCCCCGCCGCGGCGCTCGCCGCCTACGAGAAGGTCAAGGAGCAGGTCGATTTTGAATCCATCCGTAAGCGCGAGGAAGAGACCCGTCACGACGTCAAGGCGCGCATCGACGAGTTCTGCGCCCTCGCCGGTCATCAGCATGTCCACAAAGGACTGACCAGTCGCGACCTCACCGAATCCGTCGAACAGCTCCAGGTCTTCCGCTCGCTCCAGCTCGTCCGCGCCAAGGGCGTGGCCGCACTCGCCGCGCTCGCCCGTCGCGCGCAGCTCGACCGCGATGTCCTCATCGCCGCCCGCACGCACAATGTCGCCGCTCAGCCCACCACCGTCGGCAAGCGCTGGGCGATGTTCGGCGAGGAATGCCTCCGCGGTATCGCGCAGGTCGACGCCGCACTGGAGGCTTTCGCCGCTCGCGGGCTCAAGGGCGCTGTCGGCACGCAGCTCGACCAGCTCACGCTTTTCTCCGGCGACATCGCTAAGGTCTCGCAGCTCGAAGGCCGCGTGCTCGCGCACCTCGGCATCCCGCATTCGCTCGGCGCCGTCGGCCAAGTCTATCCGCGTTCGATGGATATGGAAGTCGTCGCGGCGCTGCTCTCCGCCGCCTCTGGTCCGTCGTCTTTTGCGAAGACCCTCCGCCTGATGGCCGGCCATGAGCTAGCCAGTGAAGGCTTCCTGCCTGGCCAGGTCGGCTCGTCCGCCATGCCGCACAAGATGAACGCCCGCACCTGCGAGCGCATCAACGGCTTCCACGTGATCCTGCGCGGTCACCTCGCCATGGCCGCCTCGCTTTCCGGCGAACAGTGGAACGAAGGCGACGTCTCCTGCTCCGTCGTGCGTCGCGTGCTCCTGCCCGACGCCTTCCTGGCCATCGACGGTCTTTTCGAAGCCTTCCTCACCGTACTCGGCCAGATGGAGGTCAACCGCCCCGTCATCGAGCGCGAGTCGCGCCACTACCTTCCGTTCCTCCTCACGACGACTTTCCTCATGGAAGCCGTCAAGGCTGGCGCCGGCCGCGAAGAGGCCCACGAGGCCATCAAGGAGCACGCTGTCGCCGTCGCCAAGGACCTCCGTTCGGGTAAGACCGAGCGTAATGACCTCGTTGACCGCCTCGCCTCCGACAGCCGCCTCCGCCTCCCGAAGTCTGTCCTTCTGGACGCCGTGACCAAGGCGGGAGAACTGACCGGTTCCGCGGGTGCCCAGGTGGACGCTTTCGTGAAGCAGGCCGCGGCCTGGACCCAGAAGGTGCCCGAGTCGGCCCAGGTCAAAGCCGGACGCATTTTGTAGCCCTTAATAGGGGGGTGCGGGCAGGGGAGGGTTTTCCGTGTTGCCAAGGGGGGTGGGGCTTCCCACAACCCACTTTTCAACTCGTTCACTCCCATGTCTTCTCCCCTCATTGGCAACCTTCTCGTCGCGCAGAGCGGCGGTCCGACCCCCGTCATCAACGCCAGCCTCGCCGGGGTGATCTCGGAAGCCCTCAAGCATGAGGACGAAATCGTCGAAATCTATGGTGGCCTCAATGGCATCCAGGGCATTCTGAACGAAGAGCTCGTCGACCTCGCCGCCGAGTCTCAGCAGACCCTTCGCGCCCTCCGCCACACCCCCGGCGCCGCCCTCGGTACCTGCCGCTATAAGGTGAAGAAGGCCGAAGACTTCGACCGCATCCTCCAGGTCTTCGAAGCGCACAACATCCGCTACTTCCACTACATCGGTGGCAACGACTCTCAGGACACCGCCGCCAAGATCGACGCCCTCGCTAAAGAGCGCGGCTACGAACTCCGCGTCGTCGGCGTGCCGAAGACCATCGATAACGACCTTCCTCTCACCGACCACTGCCCTGGCTTCGGCTCCGTCGCCAAGCACATCGGCGTGACCATCCGTGAGACCGCTCTCGACAACGCCGCCATGGGCCAGAACGACTTCGTCTCGATTCTCGAAGTCATGGGCCGCAACGCTGGCTGGCTCGCCGCCTCGTCCGTCCTCGCGCAGCGTCGCGATAAGGGCGAAGACAAGGCCGTCAAGAATACCCACTACAACAACACCGCCCCGCACATCGTGCTGCTCCCGGAAGTTGCTTTCAACGCTGACAACTTCATCCGCCGCGTCGAAGAAGTCCTCAAGGCTAACGATCACTGCTTCGTCGTGGTCTCCGAAGGTGTCCAGGACGCCACGGGCAACTACCTCGGTGCCGACACTGCCAGCACCGACGCTTTCGGTCACGCCGTCCTCGGCGGAGCCGGCGAATACCTCCGTACACTCGTCGAGTCCCGCTTTGATGGCGTGAAGGCTCGCTCCTCCAAGCTCGGCATCACCCAGCGCGCTGCTTCGCACAACGCTTCGAAGACCGACGTCGATGAAGCCGAACTCTGCGGTGGCGCCGCCGTCAAGGCCGCCCTCGAAGGCGAGTCCGGCAAGATGGTCATCCTGACCCGCTCCGAAAAGGAGAACTACGCCGTCCAGACCATGCTCGCCCCTCTCGACCAGATCGCCAACGGCGTGAAGGTCTTCCCGGAAAAGTGGATTGGCGAAGATAAGATGTCCATCCACCCGGACTTCGTGCGCTATGCGCTCCCCCTGATTCAGGGCGAAATGCAACTTCCTTACGATCAGGGACTTCCGAAGTACGCCCAGCTCTCTGCGATCGCCGTCCAGCGCCGCCTCGAGAAGTACGTCACGGCCTGAATCTGACCGTTCCGATTGTGAATAAAGACCCCCGTTTCTGGGGGTCTTTTTGTTTTAAAGGGGTTGCCTCGCTTCCTGGCTGGGTTAGATTTTCTTCTCCCCACAGTTTCTATGAGTTCCTTTTTTAAGCACCTGGGAATGGTTGCCTTTGCGCTCCTACCTATCCTCTCTTCTGCCGCCCTCCAGACCGGCAAGGTTCAGGTCGGCAAGGTCAGCGGCACCGTCACCATCATCGACGCCAAGTCCCAGCGTAAGCCTCTCGCCAATGGCGCGACCTTCCAGGAAGGCTCACTCGTCGAGACCGGCCTCAATTCTACTGCCGAACTCGTGTTCTCTAATGGTGCTTCCGTCGTGCTTACGCCGAACACCCTCCTCCAGCTGCGCACTTTCCGTCAGGTGCCCTCTGCTGGCATCATCGACCCTTATCGCCAGATTGAGAAAGACCCGAGCCCGTCCGTCACCGAACTCGAAGTGCCCCGCGGTAAGATCATCGGCGAAGTCCGTAAGCTGAACTCCCTTTCCACTTTCACCGTCAAGACTCCGGCTGGCCTTGTCCGCATCCGCGGTACGGTCTTCGCCATCGAGTATCGCGTCAGCGCCGACGGCATGGGTCGTGTCGTCGTCGATTGCGTCCGTGGTTCGGTCGAGACCACCGTCTACAGCTCCAACGCCGGCCCGATCAACGTCGAGCCCGGCATGCAGGCCTCCAGCTCCGTTGCTTCTGCCGCGCTGATCAACAGCCTCGCCAACGCGACCGGTGCGCCCAAGGGCCCCGCACCGTCTGTCGCCACGCTCGCCGCGCTTTCCCAGCCGGTGCAGATTATGCTCCACCCGATCCCGGCTGAAGACATGGCAGCAATCGGCGCCCTTTTGAGTGCGAACTCCACTCTGAACGTTGAAGTCGCCACGACCATTAACGCGATGGCCCAGACCATGCCGACCCGTGCGCAAATCTTCCCGAATGGCCCCGGCGGTGCCCCCAACAAGGCCTTCGCTGCCGTAATCACTGATCCCCTGCCGGCCGATGTGGTCGTCACTCGCGTCGGACAGAACGGCCCGAACGGCCCGATGAGCACTACCAGCGGTGGCAGCTCGTCCCTCGACGACACCCTGAAGAAGATTTCCGATAACGTCGACCGCACGGTCGAGCAGAAGCAGATCAATCCGACGCCGACCGGAATCTGAGACCCTGCTCGATTCGCTTAAAAAGGCCCGGCTCATGCCGGGCCTTTTTATTCGCAGAGGGTTTCTCCGCTCGCTTTGAGCCTTTCGGCGGGCATCTTGAGGGCGCATGCCGATCGCCGGTAAATTTATCACGTTCGAAGGAGGGGAAGGCGCGGGAAAATCCACGCAGCTGACCCGTCTGGCGGACCGTCTCCGCGCGACTGGCGCGGGCGTGCTGAGCCTGCGTGAACCCGGCGGTACGCCCTTCGGCGAGAAGATGCGGGATGTCCTCAAACATCCTGGCTCCGTCATCCAGCCAGCCGCCGAGGCCCTCTTGTTTGCCGCCTGTCGGGCGCAGCTCGTCGCCGAGGTCATCGCGCCGGCCTTGGCTTCCGGCCAGGTGGTACTCTGCGATCGCTTTATCGACTCCACGGTGGCCTATCAGTCGGGTGGCCGCGGCCTCGACCGCGCGCTGATCGAATCCGCTAATCGCCTCGCCTGCGGTCCCGTCCGCCCAGACCTGACCATTCTGCTCGACCTTGATCCTTCTCGCGGTCTCGGCCGTGCGTCCGTCCGCGACCAAGGCCAAGCCGACCGTTTCGAGGTGCTGGGCCCCGCCTTCCACCGCCAGGTGCGCGATCTTTACCACACGCTCGTGAAGGAGGAGCCCGGCCGATTTTTCGTGGTCGACGCCGCCCGCCCGCCCGAAGCCATCGAAGAGGAGATCTGGCATGAAATCGCCCGCCGCTTCCGCTAATCTCTCGGATCTCCCGGTCCTCAAGGTGCTGGCCCGCGCCCGTGCCGAGGGCCGCATGCCGCACGCCGTTTTGCTCACCGGCGCCGACGGTACCGTGCTGGCCCGCGCCGCGGAACAGCTCGCCGCGCTCCATCTCGGCGAGGCCGACCCGCTCAGCCACTCGGATTGCCGCGTGCTGCGCCCGGCGAAGAAGTCGCGCCGCATCACCATCGACAACACCCTCGAGGTCGTCGCGGCGCTCCGTCTGAGTTCGCTGTCACCGCACCGGGTCGTGATTGTCAACGAGCCCGATCGTTTCCAGCCCGATTCCGCCAACGCTTTCCTGAAGAC
The DNA here is from genome assembly GCA_945882655.1 of Opitutus sp. GAS368. GTDB lineage: Bacteria > Verrucomicrobiota > Verrucomicrobiia > Opitutales > UBA953 > UBA953. The sequence goes on along the minus strand of CAMCWL010000005.1, from coordinate 26,646 downwards.
GCTCGAGGAGCCTCCGCCCGGTACGCTCATCATTCTCCAGACAACCAATTATTACCGCGTCCTCCCGACGATCCTCAGCCGCTGCCTGCGTTTCCATGTCGCGGGTGACGCTCCCGTGCTGGCCGACCCTTCCTGGTCCGACTGGCTGCGGGAGATGGAGAAGCTGCTCGCCCGCATGGTCAAGGGGCCGGCTTCCCCCACGGCCCGTGTCTCCGAGGTTTTCATCCCGCTCTACGCTCTGTGCGCCCGACTTGAGGTATTGCTAGAACTCTTCGTCGACGAAGCCTTGAAGGCCGCGCCGCCGCCTCCGCCCACCGATGAGGACGAGGATGACGCCGAACTCGCCTATGAGGAGTCCGTTCGCCGCGGCGTCCGCGCGCGGATGCTCGTCTCGGTCGAGGAAAAGCTTCGGCTGATCGGACGGACCCACCCCGGCTGCGCCGAGCAGGTCGCGCTCTCGGTCGGTTACCTCGAGGACGCCCGTCATCGGATGGAGCTCAACTACCAGGTCGTGGCCGCGTTCGAGCAGTTCCTGCTGCGGACCCTGCGCACTTTTGCCGTTCGCCCCCGCGAGGCGTAACTTTACCTCTTCCCCGGAGTTATATTAAAGTGATGTCCCAGGAAGAGCCCACGCTCCCCGACGACGAGGACGACAAGCGACTGATGGCGTTAGTCGCCGAAGGCGACGACGACGCGCTTCGTCTGCTCGTTCATCGCCACCACGCGCGGCTGGTCGGCTACCTGCGCGGCGAGGTTGGCTCTCTGGCTACCGCTGAAGAGCTGGCGATGGAGGTCTTCATCCGCCTACACCGGGCGGCTTCCCGTTGGCGGCCAGAGGCTAAGCTGAGCACCTACCTGATCCATATCGCCCACAATCTCGTGCTCAACGAATGGCGTCGTCGCGGCCGCAAGCCCACGACGGCCTTAGAGTTTGCGGCTGAGCCGGGCGATTCGTCGCAGCAGTCCGCGCGACGTGTGGCCGAACTCGACGAAGCCTTCCAGCGGGCGATTGCCCAGCTGCCCCCCGAGCAACGCACCGCCATCCTCCTGGTCGTCCAGCAGGAGTTACCTTATGAGGAGATCGCCGAGATTATGGGCGTACCGGTCTCCTCGGTGAAGACCTGGATTCACCGCGCCCGGAGTCGCCTACGCGAGCTCCTGAAAGACTTCTATGGAAACGAATGAACCCTGCAACTTACCGCCTTCGGTGGTGTTTAACCCTATGAACTGAGCCATGGACAATCCTAACCACAAGAACTTCGAACAGGAACTCGCCGCTTCGCTCAGCCGTGGCCGTTCTGTCGCCGTCCCCGGCTTCGCCGACCGCCTCGTCGGGGCGGTCCGCGCCGACCGTCGTCGTCGCGTCGTGATCCGCTGGAGCTCCGTGGCTACGGCAGCCGCTGCCTGCCTCGTTGCCGTGCTGACTTTGTCCGCTCCTTCCGAGGAAGCACTCAATCGTCAGACGTTCGCCCTCGTCGCCCACGACGAGTCCGCCCAGTTCGCCGACCTACTCGGTGCCTCGGCCGACCTTTCGCTCCTTTCGCCCGCCGTGGAGAAGTCCAGCGTGGCCGAGGTGCTCAACGCCCCTGGCTCCTGACCCCATGAAGAAGCTTTTTCTTCTTTCAGCGGTCGTCCTGGCGGCTGCCGCTTCCTTTGCTCAGCAGGATTCTGGCCGTTCGCCTGAATCCGAGCCGACCGCCGAGGAGATCCAGACTATCCGCAAGATTCTCGAGCTGCCGCCCGAACGTCTCACGCGCATGCGTTCAGCCATCGAGAAGATGGAGCGCATGTCGCCCGAGTCTCGCCGCGAATTTGCGACCCACCTGGCCAAGTACGAGGCTGCCACCCCGGAGGAGCGCAAGAAGATCATGAAGGACATGCGCGAACGCGGCGGCTACGGTTCCCGCGTGCTCGAGCATCACTTCAAGACGCTAACGCCGGCGGAGGCCAAGGCCGAACGCACGCGCATCCAGGCCCTCACGACGGAACAGCGGATGGAATTCCTGCGTAAGCTTGCCGAGAAATATGGACCAGAGATCGACAAGGAAAGAGGCAAGTCGGGCGAAGCCAAGGAAGGCGAGAAGAAGCGCCGCAAGCTGCCTGAAGGCGATGCCCCCGCTGGGCCCAAGAAATAAGGCTACTCGCCGAGCTTCTTGAAGGGGAGCTGACCGTGCTTCCAGCGGTCGTGCGCCCAAAGCCAGTTCGCGCAAGCGTCGTCACTGGCGCGTAGTTTCCGCTCGAGCCAAGCGTTGGATTCAATCGTCAGCCCGATGGAGTCCGTCGCGTGCAGGGCCTCCGTGTGCAGCCGGCAGCGCCAGAAGCCAGTGCGGTCCGCCCAGAAGATGCGGCTCGGGCACTTGAAGCGCTGCGCAATGATGCCCGGAAGCTCGGTGACCGCGCAGGGCGTACCGAGAAACTGCCAGATGGAGCCGCTCTGCGTCGTCTGGTCAAAGAGGATGGCCGCGACATGACCTTCCCGGACGGCCTTCATCGAGCGTGCGAAGCCTTCGCGACGTGAGGCGAGCTTCATGCCGAAACGCTCGCGGGCTTCCTTAACCCAGCGTTCGGCCGCGGGTTGGTCAAGCGGTCGGTAGACGACGACCCATTCGCGCTTCGCTAGTTCGGGGCTGAGGTACGGAGCGGCGGTCATCATCTCCATGAGAGCGAAGTGCGGCACGAAGAGTACCGCCCCGGTACCCTTGGGCGGCATCCCATGCTCGGAGCCCAGCATGCTTTCATCCACGATGATCCGGTCGCGAATCTCGGCATCTGGCATCAAGGGCGAGGCGATGGAGAAGAGTCCCATCTCGGCCGTGCGGCGGCATGAAACGCGGCCAATCCGGCGGACCCAGGTAGCGTCCTTCTCGGGGAAGGCCTTGGCGAGATTACGGCGGATGACCTTACCGCGCAGGAGCCAGAGGACTTCGCCGAGCAGCACGGCGTTGAGACGGGCGAATGCTTCGGGAAGGCGGGTGAGCAGCCAAGCGTAGGTGACGATCAGCGGCCGCATCGGGAAAGCCTTCAGCAGCGGCCCTCCTGCTTGAGCAGGTCGCCGATCTCGGGGACGAGGATGTTGCGGCGACCGAGTTCGTCGCGAGCGAAATACTTGTCCACTTGGCGGACGAGGTCGAACGGTTCGTCGGGGAGATTATCTTCGTCGAACTCCATCTCGTCGACGGCATCAATGTCGTCGAAGATATGCGACAGGCGCAGCGGCTCGCCGTCGATGACGGCGGGCGGGTTAGCGATCGCGCCAATCTTGGTGAGGTTGAAGAAAAGGCAGGGGTAGAATTCCTTCTCGTACGGCTCGAGAAACTTGGTGACCCACTGTCCGGGGACTTCCCAGCGACGATTGATGATGACCGCGTCGGAGAAGTGGACGCACGTGCGGTACCATTCTTCGATGGCCTTGTGCTTCATCGTGAGGGGGCAGTCGACGACGGTGATGATCCGCGCGACGCGCCAAACGGCGTCAGGCATCATCGGCCGGATGGTGCGGTGGAGCGCCTCCATCTGATCGATCATGTGCAAGGAGCCATTGGTCACCAGAATCGTGGCGTCTTCGTCGCCCGGTGCGGGCAGGATGGCCTGTCCGCCTTTGAATTCCCATTGGTCGGGAGCGATGCCGCCTTCGCGCGCTTCGCGGAGGACGCGGATCTTGCGGCCTTCGGGCCAGGCGTTCTCAGCCAGCTCGCGCACCGTGTCGGCCCGGCCGGCGCCAGTGGGACCGAGGATGATGATAATCGGGGTCATGCCTTACGTCCGCAGCGGCCGAAGGGGGCGTTCTGTCCGCGGTCGCGGATCCAGTGATCCACGGCCACCAAGGCAGCCATGGCTTCGACGATGGGCACGGCGCGCGGGAGCACGCACGGGTCGTGGCGGCCCTTGGCGCTGAGCTCAGTGGCCTTGCCGTCGGGACGAACCGTCTTCTGAGGCTTGAGCACGGTGGCGGTAGGCTTGAAGGCGATGCGGAAGACAACGTCTTCGCCGTTGGTGATGCCGCCCTGCGTACCACCAGAACGGTTGGTCGCGGTGCGGATCCGGCCGCCCTTGCGGACGAACTCATCGTTGTGGGCGCTGCCGCGGAGCACGGTACCCGCGAAGCCACTACCAATCTCGAAGCCCTTGGTCGCGGGCAGCGAGAGCATGGCCTTGGCAAGGTCGGCTTCGAAACGATCGAAGACCGGTGAGCCGAGTCCGGCGGGAAGGTTCTCGATGACGCAACAGATCACGCCTCCGACGGAATCGCCGTCGGCGCGAGCTGCGCGGATGAGCGCATCGATCTTGGCGGCGGTGGCGGGATGTGGGCAGCGCGTCGGCGTGGCCTCGACTTGTTTTAAGGACGGTGCCTTGGCCGCGGCGGGCATGCGCACGTCGCCGACGCTTTCAACCCAGGCGATGATACGGGCGCCGCAGGCGTGTTTGAGTACGGTCTTCGCGACGGCGCCGGCGGCGACACGCGCGGCGGTCTCGCGGGCGGAGGAACGGCCGCCACCTTCAACGGCGCGGATGCCGTACTTGGCGTCGTAGGTAAAGTCGGCGTGCGACGGACGATAGGCCGCTTTCATCTCGGCGTAGGCCTGTGGGCGCTGGTCGCCGTTGCGGATGACGATGGCGATGGGCGAGCCGAGGGTGAGGCCGTCATGCGAGACGCCCGAGAGGATTTCCGGTGCGTCGGCTTCTTTGCGCTGCGTGGTCAGGGCGCTCTGGCCCGGGCGGCGGCGGTCGAGTTCGCTGCGCAGGAAAGCGGCGTCAAACGGTACGCGGGGCGGGCAGCCATCAATGATGACGCCGAGTGCGGGCCCGTGGCTTTCGCCGAAGGTGGTGATGCGGAAACTGTGTCCGTGTGTGTTGCCCATTGGTAAAGTGGTTAAAAAAGAACGCCGCCTAGCCAGGTGGCTGGGCGGCGTCCGTTTGGCGGTTCCGCCCCGGCGCTTAGCGCAGGTTAGAAGTGATCTTGGAGACGATTTTCTGGCTCTCCGGCAGGTTACCGAAGAAGCCGTACTTGACCTTCACCTGAGTGAAGACGGCCTTGGTGACTTCGTCTTCGGCCTTCTCGATGGTGATTTTGATTTCAAGGTCACCGATGGTGCGGGCGTAGGCCACGACGCTGATCAGCTCCTTGTTGGCGCCGACTTCGTCGGTCTCGCCGGTGCGAAGGGTGCCGGGCATCGAGTCGATGGTGCGCTTGACGGCGTTGAACACCGCGGTCGTGTCAGCGGTGTAGCGGGAGGTCAGGATGCCGGTGACGTTGGAGTAGGAGGCCTCGTTGTTCTGGGAGTTGTCCACGCCGAGCTGGGTGGAGCATCCGGAGAGGACGAGGACGGCGAGGAGGGCGATGGCGGTTTTCATGTGCAAGAGTCGTGGTTGAGTGCTTGGAGTCAAAGCACAGCCGGGGTCCGTTGGCAAACAGTTTCGCCCTCGCCCCGCGCCCGCGAAAGAGCTCTTTTTGTAATGGGAAAATAACTACAATGGCCGGCCGCGCCCGACGCCGGCCGGATCCCCCGGGGGCGTCCTGGAGGGGGTAGGGTAGCGAAAAAGGCCATCCGGCCCTTTTTTTAACATAAACACCTAACAAACAGCATTTTACATCATATAAGGACTGAAAACAGTCATTAAAATGCCCCTGGCCGCGCTGTTAACAAGAAATTGGGCAGATCTGGGGCTAAAATCTTGACGGGTGGAGGGGTGTGGGGAAAAGTGGGTCATCTGGGGGCAACTCCCCATACGCAATGTCTATTGGCGCCAACAACGGTCTCTTCACCGGCATCCACAACGGAAAGTTGGATGAGAAGAATCGTGTCACCATCCCAGCGGCCTGGCGTTTCGATGCGGAAGCGACATTTCTCGCGATGTATCACCCGGCGCTGGCCTCGGTCGTGGTGTTCCCTCCGTCGATGGCTGAACGCATCCGCGTCGCCGCATCGCAGGTGACCGTCAGTGATCCGGTGAAGATGGATGCGCTGAGCTTGCTCGGTACGAATAGTATTCAGGTCACGTGCGATAAGGCCGGTCGTATCACGCTCAACGATCACATCGTCAAGGAAGCCAAGCTCGAGCACGAGGTGATCTTCCGCGGAGGCTTCACCACTTTCCATATTTCTTCGCCGACGCCGCCCAAGGCCGATCGCGAATCGGAGTCCGCCCTCACCATCCTGCGCGCCTTGCGTGAGCTTGGCTTGTGAGGCGTATCCAAAAGTTACTTACACTACTCACACCTTATTCACAGCCCGCCGAATGACTAGCCACGTTCCAGTTCTGCTTGAGGAGTGCCTGACGCTCCTCGCTCCGCAGGATGGCCGTGCCTATCTGGATTGCACCTTCGGCGGCGGTGGCCACACGGCGGCGATTCTCGCCCGCGCTCCGCATTGCACCATCGACGCGATGGACCGCGATCCGGCGGCAGGCGAACGCTCCGCTGATCTGCTCGCCGCTCATCCGGGCCGCCTGCGTTTCCACTCTGAAAATTTCCGCCACCTTGACCGCGTTCCGGGGCTGTTCGACGGTGTTCTGATGGACATTGGGGTGTCCTCATACCAGTTGGATGTCCCGGAACGCGGTTTCTCCTTCCGCTTCGACGCGCCGAACGACATGCGCATGGATACGCGCGTCGGCCGCAGCGCCGCTGAGTTCCTCGAGCGCGGCGACCGCACCGAGATCGAACGTGCTGTCCGCGACTACGGCGAGGAGCCTCGCTGGTTCCGCGTGGTCAACGCCATCATCGCCGCCCGCGGCACCGGCCGCCTCGCCCGCACCTCCACCTTCGCCGAATTGGTCGCTGAAGCCGCGCCCCCCGCTCCCGGTCCCCGCGGTCCCCACCCGGCCACCCGCACTTTCCAAGGCGTCCGCATCGCGGTTAACGACGAGCTCGGCGCCCTGGCCGACGCCCTTCCGCTTGCCTTCGGAAAACTCACCGCCGGCGGCGTGCTCGCGGTCATCTCCTTCCACTCCCTCGAGGATCGGATGGTTAAGCGCTATATGAATGAGGTCGCTGGTCGCCCGGTCGATCGCGATGACGCGCGCAACCAAGACGACCGCGTGAAGCAGGCCGACCTCCTCACCCGCAAGGCCGTCCAGCCCTCGGACGCCGAACAGGCCCGTAACCCTCGCAGCCGCTCGGCCCGCCTCCGCGCCGTGCGCCGCCTCGCCGCATGAGCCCGCGCATCTTCACCTGGGTTTTCGTGTTCGCCTCCGTCGGTGCCTTCGCCCTTGGGACGATCAACATCATGCGTCTACGCGTCGAAGCTGATGCCATCGGTAGCCGTATTCAGCGTATCGAACGCGACATCTCCCTCTCTAAGAAGGAGCTCGAAGCGGTCCGCCGCCAGCGCGACCAGTTCCTCAACACCCTCGAGCTTCAGCAGCGCATCGGCGATACGATGAAGCCCCCTCTCCCGGAACAGGTGGTCTGGGTCCGTTATTTCCCGGCGGTCTCATCCCCGACGCCCATGCTTACCGCGAGCCCCCGGATGACGGCCCGCGAAATCGCCTCCCTCTCTTGGGGTGGGCAGGGAGGACCGCGCTCTCGATGAGCCTCCCCCACGCCAGGCGAACGCGCTACCGTTTCCTGGCTTGGGCCGTTTCCCTCTGCTTCCTGGCCGTGATCACACGGCTGGTGTGGTTGCATTGGGTCGACGCCCCTCGTCTACGAGCGGAAGCCCTGCAGGCTCGCCGCGTGCTGCAGGAGATCCCATGCCGCCGCGGAGAGATCCGTGACTCGCAGGAAAACCTTCTGGCGGTGTCCGATGACGTTTGGGATATCGGCGTGGACCCGGACTCGCTCGTCAAGGGCGAGCCGGACCGCGCCCTTGAAGTTGCGACCATCCTTGGCCTGCCGCTCTCCAAGGTCCGCGAGGCTTTCCAGACGACCACGCGCCTGAACGAGGCCGGCGAAGAAAAGACAATCCGCTGGGCCGTTCTCGCCCATGAGGTAAACGAGGCCACGATGAAGCGGATCAAGGCGCTGGGCATCAAGGCGCTCCGTGCCGAACTGAAGTACCGGCGCAACTATCCCAAGGGTCAGCTCGCCGCGCATGTACTCGGCTTCGTGAATAAGGAGGGTATCCCCGCTTCCGGCATTGAGAGCGTGATGAACCCGCTCCTCCTCGGCCAAAAGGGTTGGATTGAATCTGAACGCGATGGACGCCGCCGCGAGATCACCAGTAATCGCCTCCGCGAAGTCGCGCCGGTCGACGGCAGCACCATCGTGCTGACGATCAATAGCCTCATCCAGAAGACCTGCGAGGACGCTCTCGCCGCCGCGGCCGCCCGCTACAATCCGAAAGGCGGAATCATCATTGTGAGCGAGCCGCGCACGGGCCGCATCCTCGGCCTCGCCAACTGGCCGACCTACGACCTCAACCGTTTCTTCGACCCGAAGGCCGCGCCGATGGATAGTCAGCGTAACCGCGCCGTGTCCGACGTCTACGAGCCCGGCTCCGTCTTCAAAATTGTCTCGGTCTCCGGTGCGCTCGAGGAACGCCTCATCACGCCGAACTCGGTCTTCGACTGTGGTGCCATGACCGTCCCGTATCGCGGCCGCATGGTCTCCATGCCGGCCGACTCGCACGCCATGGGCTCCGCCGACATCCGGCAGATCGTCCGCGAATCCTCCAACCGCGGCACGGTCCAGGTCGGGATGCAGTACGCGGAACGCCTCGGCGAAGATAAGTTCTTCGCGCTCATTAAGTCTTTCGGCTTCGGTGCCAGGACGGGCCTGATCACCGGTGCTGAAATCCCGGGCCTACTCATCTCGCCGAAGGAATGGGACGGGCTGACAATCTCGCGCGTACCGATGGGCCACTCGGTCAGCGTCACTGCCATGCAGATGCACTTCGCGATGTCGGTCGTCGCAGCGGAAGGCCTACTCATGCAGCCGCAGCTCGTTCTCCGCGTCGAGGACCCGAAGACGAAGGCGACCATCCTTAGCTACGGACCGCGCTCGCGCGGCCGGGCCGTCAGCGCCGCCACGGCTGCGCAGATGGCTACGCTCTTGCGGGCAGTCTGCGGTAAGGGCGGCACGGCGCCGATCGCCGATATCCCGGGCTACGAGGTCGCGGGTAAGACCGGCACGACGCAGAAGATCGTCAACGGCCGTTATTCCAACGCACACCACGTCGCTTCCTTCGCGGGCTTCTTCCCGGTCAACGACCCGAAGCTCGCGATCACGGTAATCATCGATGAGCCGCAAGGGGAGGGCGTCGGCTACGGCGGCAAGGTTTCCGCTCCCATTTTCCGCGACGTCGCGGAGAAGTGCATTCGCTGGCTCGACATTCCTCCGGTCTCCACCGTGCCGCGTGCCCACGTCGCCGACCTCGGCCGATGACGCCTCCTCTCGCGATGATGCCCGCCGCCATGGAGCGCCCCACTTTCAATTCGCTGCTGCAAGGCCTCCCCGTCCTCGGCCGCGCCGGCGATGGCTCCGTCCGCATCTCCTCCCTCGTCACCGATAGCCGCCGCATCATCCCCGGCTCGCTCTTCTTCGCGCTACCTGGCCTGCGCTCTAATGGTCACGCGTTCCTCGATGATGCCATCGCCCGCGGCGCCGCCGCCATCATCTCGGGCGAACCTGTCGCTGGCCTACCCGCCGTCGCCGCCGCCCAAGTCGCGGATCCGCGGCGCGCCCTTGCCGAGCTTGCCCGCCGTTTCTTCGGCCACCCGGAAGCCGCCCTGCAGCTGGTCGGCGTGACGGGCACCAACGGTAAGACGACAATCTCGACGCTCCTCCGTCACCTGTTGCAGTCCGATGGTTCACAGTGGGGCTTGGTGGGTACGGTGCGCTATCACCTCGGGCGACGTTCGATTCCCTCTTATAAGACGACGCCGGAATCGGCCGACCTCTCCGGCTTCTTCCGCCAAATGGTCGACGCCGGCTGCGTCGGTGCCTGCCTCGAGGTGAGTTCCCATGCGCTCCATCAGGACCGCGTGCATGGCTTCCACTTCCAGGTCGCAGCCTTCACCAACTTAACCCGCGATCACGTCGACTATCACGGCGACTTGGTGTCGTACCTCGACGCCAAGACGGCTCTCTTTGACGGACGTAACGGCTCGGTGCCCGACGTCTGCGTCATTAATATCGACGATCCAGCTGGGCGCGTGCTCGCCGAGGCCTGTCGCCGTCGGGGCAAGGTGATTACCTTCGGTCTCGCGGCCGACGCGGAACTCCGCGCGACCGATCTCGCCCTCGATACCGGCGGCGCAGTCTTCACCGTCCGTTTCGAAGGACGCTCCGCGGTCTTCAAGTCGATACTGCCGGGAGATTACAACGTCTCGAACGTCCTCTGCGCCCTAGCGATGGCCGCTGCCCTCGGCCGCGATCCACTGGCTCTCGCGCCGGCGCTCACTTCCTTTCCCGGTGTTCCAGGTCGCATGGAACGCGTCGAGGCTGGTCAGGCCTTCCCGATCTTCATCGATTACGCCCACACCGATGACGCCCTGCGCAATGCCTTGCGCATGCTCCGCGACATCACCCCGGGGCGGGTCCTCTGCGTGTACGGCTGCGGCGGTGACCGCGACCGCGGCAAGCGTCCCGCGATGACCAAGGCCGTCGCCGATCTCGCCCACCTCGCCTGGGCCACCGCCGATAATCCGCGTAAGGAAAGCCTCGACCGGATCTTCGCCGATATGCGGGAAGGCCTCGGTGCGTTGCCGACCGTGGAATTCGTGACCGGCCGACGCGACGCCATCGGCCGCGCCCTCGCCGCCGCGAAAGCCGGTGACTGCGTCGTCATCGCTGGTAAGGGTCACGAGACAACCCAGGAATTCGCCGACACGGTGGTGCCTTTCGACGACCGTCAAGTCGTCCGAGAAATCCTTGAGCTGCGGAGGGGCGCGCAGCCGTGATGCCGACTTTCTCCTCAGCCGATCTTGCCGCCTGGGCCGGAGGCCGCTGGACCGCCACTCCCCGCGCCGCCGTCACGGGTTTCGGCACGGACACCCGTGCCCTCCGTGCGGGCGAAGTCTTCGTGGCCGTACGCACTGAACGCCGTGATGGCCATGACTTCCTCGGTGCCGCCCGCTCGCAGGGTGCCGCCTGTGCCTTGGTCGAGCGTCCGGTGGCGGATGATCTGCCGCAGCTCGTCGTCGACGATTCGCTCGCCGCACTCCGTCGCCTCGCCGCCCGCTGGCGCACGGACTTCCCGGGTCGCGTCATCGGCGTGACGGGTAGCGTGGGTAAGACCTCGACGAAGGAGATGCTCGCCGCGCTCCTCGGCAGGGAGGCCTTCGTTACGGAAGCCAATCTTAACAACCTTATCGGTGTCCCGCTGATGCTCCTCCGCGTCGAACCGGGGCTCCATCGTTTTGCCGTCATCGAGGCGGGCATGAGTGTGCCCGGCGAGCTCGGACTCTCCGCCGCCGTCATTCGCCCCGACCTCGCCATCGTCACCAACGTCGCAGCGGTGCATCTCGAAGGGGTCGGCTCGCTCGCCGGCATCGCTCGCGAGAAGGCTACGCTCGTCGCCGAACTCGCCCCTGGCGGACGCGCGATCATCCCAGCGGCGTTGCTCGATTGGCCGGAGTTCGCGGCTCATGCGTCCCGTTGCATCGCCGTTCAGTTCGAGGGCGAAGCCGCCCCGGCCGTCGCGCCGGCCCGTCTTGTTCGGGCCTCTTTCCTCACCGACGCCCGCGGCCAGCGCTCGCTTGTGCTCGACGACGAGGTCTTCCCGCTCGCTCCGATTTCCGACGGCCTCGCCCGTAATACGGCGCTGGCGCTTGTCGCCGCCCTCGAGCTCGGCCGTCCGTCAGGCGAACTCGCCGCGGTCACGGCGCAATGGATGCCACCCGCCGGTCGCGGTAGCGTGCACGTCGAAGGCGAACGCACCTACTACGTCGATTGTTATAATTCCAGTCCTGCGTCGCTCCTCGATTCGGCCCGCGCCTTCGACCGTGTCAGCCGCGGCTCCGCGGCACCTCGTCTTTTCCTGCTCGGCGGTATGGCCGAGCTCGGTCCGACCTCTGCGCAACTCCACCGCGACTGCGGCGCGCAGCTACCTCTCCGCTCCGGCGACCATGTGGTCGTCTTCGGCGGCGATTCGGCTGCGTTGCTGCAGGGAGTTGCGCTCCCTGGGGTGGAACTTTCTGTCGCGGCTTCCGTTGAGGATGCCGCCGCCCGCGTCGCCGCGCACCGTGGCTTCGTCTTTCTAAAGGGTAGCCGTTCCTTCGCTCTCGAGCGTTGCCTACCTGATTCCCTCCGCTCCGCGCTTTCTTTCCACTAGGATGCTTTACCGTCTCAGCGAACTCGTCCACACCTGGGGGCCTTTCCGTCTCTTCGAGTATATCTCCGTCCGCGCGATTTTGGCAGGCGTGACGGCGTTGCTGCTGGGGATGCTTTTCTCCGGCCGGCTTATCGCCCTGCTCGCGCGTCTGCGCCAGCCCGAGCGTTCGGCCAAGCTGATGGGTGAGCTTGCCAAGGAGGGCGGCAAGGTGCCGACCATGGGTGGCCTGATCATCGCCGTGGCGATGATCCCTTCGGTGCTCCTCTGGGCGCGCCTCAACGTCCTCGTGATCGCCGCGCTCTGGTGCCTCATCGGCATGGGCCTCGTGGGACTGTATGACGACTGGCTGAAGGTCCGTCATGGTAGTTCCGACGGTATTTCCGCGCGCATGAAGTTGGCGGGGCAGGGGCTCGTCGCGCTCATCGGTTTCGGCATTGTACTCCTTGACCCGGCCTATCGCGAAAGCCTCTGCGAAATCTGGCTACCGATTCTCACCGGTCCGCTTTGGTCTGCGAAATCCCTTGGCTTGCCCTTCCTGGTCTGCCTCGGCGTCGCCGCCGGGTTCTTCGTGCTCGTCTGCGTAGGCAGTTCCAATGCGGTCAATCTCACTGACGGCCTCGACGGCTTGGCTATCGGCTGCGTCATCATTACCACGATGATTTTCGGCGCGGTCGCCTACCTCGCTGGTCACCATGAGTTCGCGACGTACCTCCGTATCAGTTACGTGCCGGGCGCGGGCGAGCTCGCGGTCTTCTGCTCGGCCCTCGTCGGCGGCAGCCTCGTCTTTCTTTGGCACAACGCGGCCCCGGCTGAGATTTATATGGGCGACGTCGGCGCGCTCGGTCTCGGCGGCGGCCTCGGCGCGGTGGCGTGCCTGATGCATCAGCCCTTCCTCCTCGCGATTGCCGGTGGCGTGTTCGTCGTCGAGGCAATCTCCGTCATCCTGCAGGTGGCCTACTTCAAACGGACGGGCGGCCAACGCCTGTTCCTGATGACGCCCATCCACCACCACTTCCAGAAGAAGGGCTGGCCCGCGACCAAGGTCGTGGCGCGCTTCTGGATTCTCTCCCTGCTGTGCGGCCTCCTCGGCCTGCTCTCCCTCAAGCTCCGATGAGCGAGTTCCCCGAATCTCTCCGCCGCCGCCTCACTCGGCCCGCCGCCATCTTCGGCGAGGGCGTGAGCGGTCGTTCGGTCGCGGAATCCCTCGCTTCGGCTGGCTTCGCCTCGGTCATCTATGACGAACGTGGGGAGAACCGGCAGTTCGGTCCCGAGGAAGCCGCCCGCCACGACCTCCTGGTTTATAGCCCCGGCTTCCCGCAGTCGCATCCGTGGATCCTCGCCGCGCGCCGGGCCGGCCTGCACTGCCTGAGTGAGCTTGATTTCGGTGCGTTGCTCTGGACCGGCCCCGCCATCGCCATCACCGGCACCAACGGTAAGACGACCATCACGGAGTTCCTCTCGTTCGCCTTCAAACGTTCCGGGCTCGATGCCATCGCCTGCGGTAACGTGGGCCTGCCACTGACGTCGCTGCACCGCACGGTCTCCAACGGTTCGTTCGTCGCGATCGTTGAAGTCAGCTCCTTCCAGGCCGAGGACCTTCGCCACTTCACGCCCGAGGCGGTGCTTTGGACGAACTTCGACGAAGATCACCTTGACCGGCACGGCGACCTCGAGAGTTATTTCCGCGCGAAGTTCCGCCTCATCGAACGCATGATGCCCGGCGGAATCCTGGTCGTCGGCGAATCGGTTGTCTCGTCCGCCCGTGAATTCGGCATCGAACTACCCGCCGAGGCCATCGTCGCCACACGCGCAGACGTCGCTGATACCGTGCCGGCGGGTTCGGTCTTTGATTCTTGGCCGCAGCGTGAGAACTGGGCCATCCTCTGCAAGTACTGGCAGGCCCGCGGTATCCCGATGCGCCACCTTGAGGAGGCCGCCCGGCTTTTCCGCGTTCCGCCCCATCGCCTCCGCAAGGTCGCGGAGCGCCAAGGCGTCGAATTCTGGAACGACTCGAAAGGCACTAACTTCCACGCGGTTCAGGCCGCACTCTCGGAGTTCAGTATCCCCGTCCGCTGGATTGGCGGAGGGAAGTGGAAGGGTGGCGACCTCGCTCGCTTCGTCCGCAACATCGCACCGCTGATCGATACCGCATATCTCATCGGCGAGACGGCCGAAGAATTGAAGCGTCACTTTGACGAGCTCGGCAAGGTCGCCCGTTGCTACCCGTCCCTGCAGGACGCCGTCGTCGCGGCCGCTAAGGATGCGCACGGACCTTCGGCCATCCTGCTCAGTCCTGGCTTCTCCAGTTTCGATCAGTTCCGCGGCTACGCCGAGCGCGGCCTCGTCTTTGAACGCGCCGCGAGCGCCCTCGCGAACCGCGTCTAATTTTCCAACCAAACCACCCACCCACCCACCAGACCCACCACCATGCGTCCCCTCATCACCGTCACTGCCGTCGTGCTCCTGCACCTCTGCGTCATCGCCGTCCTTGTCGGCGTCAACGGCTGCCGAAGCACCAGCGGCTTCGAGCAGCCCGGCGACCTCGCCGCTTACTCCGGCGGTGCTCGTCCCGCCGGCAGCCCGGCGGTCGCGCCCGGCTCCGCCACCGCGATCTCCAACCGCATCCCGACTCCCGTCCCGACCAAGCTCACGCCCGTGGGCCCCGTCGGTAACGGTGGCAAGCGCACGGTAGTCAAAGGCGAGACCCTTATGACCGTTGCCGCCAGCGAGAAGGTCACTCGTGCCGATCTCGCGAAGGCTAACGGTCTCAGCCTTAACGCTGACCTCAAGACCGGCCAGGTGCTGACCATCCCCGCCGCCTCCAAAGCTCCTGTGAAGGCTGCGCCTAAGGCCGCCCCGAAGGCCGCGCCCAAGGCCGCCGCGCCGGCTGCGCCTGCTCCGAGCTTCACTCCGCTCAAACTCATCCCCATCGGTAAGGCCGCCGCCACCGCACCGGCTCCCGCGGACAAGAAGTAATCTGACACCCGCGCCGCGTCATGGTCATCAAGGAGAAGCAGGAAGGTCCAGGAGCCCTGGGTGGGTACTCCTTGGGCATCCTGCTGCTCGCGATGTCCCTCGCGGTGTTCGGTCTAGTCGTGCAGTACAGCGCAGGGATCTCGCTTTCGTCGAGCAACCGCACCGGGGCGTTTTACCGCCAGCTGGCTTACGTGCCGATTGCCTTCGTCGCCGGGTACGCGTTCTTCCGTCTCAATCTCGATAAAGTCCGCGAGTGGCGCTGGTGGATTCTGGGCGGCGCCTGCCTCGCGATGTTCCTCGCGCGTATCCCCGGTATCGGCGTCTCGGTCAACGGCTCCTGGCGCTGGGTTGATTTCGGCTTCTTCCGCCTGCAGGCCTCGGACCTCGGTAAGCTCGCCATGGTGCTCGTGCTTTCCGATTTCTTGGCGCGCATGCAGCGGCATACCTTACCGAATAAGTTCACGATCTATCAGCTGAGTTCAAGTAAGCCTTTCCTCTTCACGCGCCGCGGATGGATTGATTGCCGCGAAGGCTTCGCGAAGCCCGTCGCCATCCTCCTGGTCATCGCTGGTTTCATCGCTTTCGGGCCGGACCTCGGTACGATCCTCCTCTGCTGCGCGGTGGGCGGCACGATGATGCTCGTCTCGGGCGTACGCTGGGCCTACGTGATCCCGAGTTTCCTGATCGGACTGGGTGGCTTCACCGCCCTCATCCTCAACTGGCCGAACCGCATGCGCCGCTTCACCTCGTTCCTCGAGCCGTGGGAGAAACGCGGCGACGAGGCCTACCAGCTCTTCGAGGGCATGGTCGCTTTTGGCGTCGGCGGTCTGACGGGTAAGGGCGCCGCGAATGGTATCCAAGGTCGCGCCTACTTGCCCGAAGCCCACACGGACTTCGTATTCTCCGTCATCGGCGAGGAATACGGGCTCGTCGCGACCTCGCTCGTCGCGCTGGTCTACTTCGGCATCTTCTGGTGCGCCTATCGTGCGATGCGGTGCTCGTCGGATCTGTATCGCTTCAATATCTGCCTCGGCGCGACGCTCTTCCTCGTCATGCAGGCGCTCATTAATATGGGCGTCGTTACCGGCTTGCTCCCGACCAAGGGTATCTCGCTCCCGTTCATCAGCTACGGCGGCACCAATCTTGTCATCATGGGTTGTATGGTTGGTCTCGTCCTGAACTGTATCCGCGAATCGGCTCAGCCGGCTTTCGTGGCTAAGGAGGCGCGCGCATGAGCCGCGTGCTGCTCGCTTGCGGCGGGACCGGTGGCCACCTCGCCCCGGGTATCGCCCTCGCCCAGCGGCTCACAGAGGATGGACACGAGTGCCTCCTGATTGTCAGCAGCAAGGTCGTCGACGCGCGCATGACCTCGAACTACCCGCGCCTAAACTTCGTCCCGGGTAAGGGCCGTGGCTTCGGACCCGGTCTCGGTGCAAAGCTGCTCTTCTTCCCGGCATTGCTCGGCGCCGTCTGGTCTTCTTGGCGCTTGCTCCGTCGTTTTCGCCCCGACGCGCTTGTCTGCTTCGGCGGCTTCATGAGTCTCGGTCCTTCACTGGCCTGCCGCCTATGCGGAATCCCGGTGCTGGTCCATGAAGCCAATCGCAAGCCTGGTAAGGCTGTGCGTCTGATCGCACGCTTTGCCGATGCGGTGCACCTGCCCGCCGGGGTACGTATTCCCGGTCTCGCCGCGGAGCGTCAGCATGATTCTGGTTATCCTGTCCGCGCCGAGATCCGTCCGCAGGCGCGCGACGCCGCCCGCCGGGCGCTCGGCTTGCCGCCGACGGGTCGCGTGGTGCTCGTCACCGGTGGGAGTCAAGGCGCCCACTCCCTTAACCGCTGGGTGGAGGACAATCTCGAGGAGTTCGCCATTCGCGGCATTCATGTGCTTTGCCTGACGGGCCCGGGTGGCCGCGAGGACGAAGTCCGCTCGCCCGACTCGCTGGTGAAGTTCGTCCCGTTCTGCCACCAGATGGCGACGGCCTATTCCGCGGCCGACCTCGCCGTCACCCGCGCTGGCGCGGGTACGCTCGCCGAGCTGGCCACGTGTCGCACGCCAGCGGTACTCGTCCCTTATCCGCGTTCGGCGGACGACCATCAGACGGCTAATGCGCGTCAGAGCGAACTGTCCGGTGCGGCAATCCTACTGCCGGAGTCGGAACTCCCGCGGCTTCTGCGCATCGTCTTCGACCGCCTCGCCGATACCGCCGCGCTCGCGGTGATGCGCGACGCGCTCGCCTTAGCTGATGCCGGTAATCGTTGGGAAGAACTTGCCCATGAAACCATCGCGCTCGCCGGCCGCCGCCGGCTCGCCGCCGCATGAGCGCCTCCGCCTGGATGCTCGGGGCCTGCGGCATGGGCGTCGGTCCGCTCGCTATCTACCTGAAAGGGGAGGGCTGGGACGTCTCGGGTTGGGATGATTCGACGGGTAGTCCGATGGAGCTCCAGCTCGCTAACGCCGACATCCCGTTGCTCCGTGATCCTTGGGCCGCTGGCCGTCACCCTTCGGTCGTGGGCCGCTCCAGTGCGGTGAAACCCGGCCACGCTGCGCTCGCTCTCGCGGAACGCCATGAGGTGCGTACGCTCCGCCGCGGTGAACTCCTCGCCGAGGCCGTCGCCGAACGTCGCTTCGTCGCCATCTGCGGTAGCCACGGCAAGACGACCACCTGCGGCCTGCTCGTCGCCGCCCTCGCGAGCGCCGAAGCGGATTTCGGTTATGTACTGGGCGGGCTCTTCCGCGATCCGGCCTTCCCGCCGGCGCGCGCTTCCGCTTCTTCGCCCTGGGTCGTGGCCGAGGTCGATGAGAGTGATGGCACCATCGGTGCGTTCTCGCCTGACGTCACCGTCGCCGTGAACCTTGATTGGGATCACCCTGACTATTATCGCGACGAAGCTGCGCTGGAGGGCGTCTTCCGTGCGCTCTTTGAACGCACCCGCACCGCGGTCATTATCCCGGTTGGTAATGAACGCCTCGAACGCCTCACCGCAGGCCTCAAGGTTCCGGTCATCCGAGTTGGCGAGGGCGGCGACTATTCCTTCCGTCTCGTCCAAGGTGGTCACTCCTCCTCGGTCGTCGCGCTCGAAGGGCGTTTTCCCGCCGGACAGTTCAATCTACCGGTCGCCGGCACCTTTAACCGATCGAACGCTTCGCTGGCCCTTGCGGTCACGCACTTCATCACCGGTAGCCTCGTGGCCGAGCCGCTCGCCCGCTGGCGCGGCATCCGCCGCCGTCAGGATGTGCTCTTCGAACGCACGGGACTCCGTGTACTCGCTGACTACGCGCATCACCCGACGGAGATTGCGGCGCTATTGAAATGGGTGCGGGAGACGCACACCGGCCGCCTCGTCGTCGTCTTCCAGCCGCACCGTCACACGCGCACGCGCCAGTATGTCCGCGAATTCCGCGATGCGCTCGCCGTCGCCGACCATGCCCTCGTCCTGCCGGTCTATTCCGCCGGCGAAGCGGCGGTCGAAGGTGGCGGTTCCGACGCCATCGTCAATGGCTCTGCCCATCGCCTCGTCGAGGATCGCCGGACCTTGCCGCGTATCTTGGACGAACTTTCCGCCGGCGCCGACACGGTCGTAGCGTTCGTGGGCGCGGGCGACATCGAGCGCGACGCCGAAGCCTGCGCCAAGGTGCTCCGCCGCCGCGGCGCTGATATTCTTTCGCTCGATCTGCCCGATCTCGTCTCCGGCCGCCTCTCCGCGGATTGTGCCCTGCGTGCCAATGAGCCGCTCGCCCGCCGCACGACGCTCGGTCTCGGCGGCGCCGCCCGCTGGTACGCTGAACCGGCGAACGTGGATGACATCGTGGCGCTCCTGCGCGCCGCTGCGGAGCTTGACCTGCGCTGGTTTGCGGTTGGTCGTGGTTCCAATCTACTCGTGCCCGACGAAGGCTACGACGGACTCATCTTGCATCTCGACGCGGCCCATTGGGGTGCCGTGACTGATCTCGGCGAGGGCCGCTTCCGCGTCGGCGGTGGCACCCGCCTCAAGGAACTCTGTGGTTTCGCCGCACGTGAAGGATGGAAGGGCTTCGAGTTCCTCGAAGGTATTCCCGGCACAATTGGTGGCTCCTTGCGGATGAACGCTGGCGCAATGGGTGGCTGGATCTTCGACGTCGTGGAGTCGATTGAATGGCTTTCGCCGCAGGGTCAGGTGCGCGCCGCGCGCCGCGATAGCTTTGATGCCCTTTATCGCGACTGCCCGCAACTGCACGGCTCGGTGGTGCTCTCCGCCGTGCTGCGCTCCGCCGGTCGCGACGAACCTACCGCCATCCGCGCACGCATGGACGAGCTCGCAGCACAGCGCCGTGCCTCTCAGCCCCGCGAGGCCAGTGCCGGGTGCGTGTTTAAGAATCCCGAAGGGGACAAGGCCGGACGCCTCATCGACCTCAGCGGACTCAAAGGCCGAGCCGTTGGACCAGTCTGCGTCTCGCCCACCCACGCTAATTTCCTCGTCAACGCGGGAGACGCCAAGGCTGCGGATTTCATCGAGCTCATGCGCACTGTCCGCGCCGAAGTGAAATCCCGCCAGGGTGTCGAACTTCAGCCCGAGATCGTCGCCCTCGGACGAGAATGGAAGGACCTCCTATGACTTTGTCTCCCGAAATTATCGTTCTCTGCGGTGGCCTCTCCTCCGAACGCGAAGTCTCCCTGCGTTCTGGTCAGGCTGTCGCTTCCGTGCTGCCGGGTTCCCGGCTCATTGCACTCGAGGCTGATGCCTTGCCCGAGTGGCTGGATGGCGCCAAGCACGTGGTCCTGCCTGTCCTGCACGGCGGTTGGGGCGAGGACGGTCGCGCTCAGGCTGAGATGGAAGCTCGAGGTATCGCCTTCGGTGGTTGTTCGTCCGCCGCCAACCGTCTCTGCATGGACAAGGTCGCTACCAAGCACGCGATGCGTGCCGCCGGCGTCCCGGCTATCCCAGAGGTCGCCTTCGCGGGCGCTGCTAAGCCGACAGCCGCCGCGCTCGTTGCCGCCTTGGGTGAACACATTGTCATTAAGCCGTCCGACCAAGGCAGCAGTGTCGGCCTTTACATGTTGGAAGGGGAGGCCGCCGTGGCCAAGGCCTTGGCGGAGATCCCCGCTTCCGGCCAGTGGATGGCCGAGCGCCGCCTACGCGGCCGCGAAATGTCCATCGGCCTCCTGGACGGTCAGCCCATGGGCATCGTCGAAATCGTCCCGCTCACCGGCGTCTACGATTATAAGACCAAATACACTAAAGGTGCCTCCGAGTACCGCTTTCCCGCCGCCGTGGGCCCGGAACTGACCGCCGCCATCGGTGCCGCCGCCGCGCGGCTCTTCGCCGCCTGCGGTTGCCGGGACTTCGCCCGCGCGGATGTCTTCCTTGAGCCCGACGGCCAGTTCTATTTCCTCGAGATCAACACGATGCCCGGCATGACCGAAACCAGCCTGATGCCTAAGAGCGCTTCCTGCGTCGGCCTCGACTTCCCCTTGCTCGTCCGTCGTATGGCCGCTCCGGCCCTCGCGCGCGCCGCCCAACCCGACCAACGCTAAACATGGGCCTCTTCGATAATCTCTTCCGCAAACGCCGTGACGCCTTTCTGGGCCAGGCTGATCGCGACTGGCGTGCGCTCGTACCGCAGGACGTCAACCGCGTCCCCGAAGGCGAGATCGGCCGCAAGCGCGCCGTCCGCTCCAAGCTCCCCACCTTCCTCGCCGTGGGTTTCTTCGTCGTCCTGGTGGGCCTGCTTTGGTGGGCCGTCGACGAATCTGTGACCGCTTCGCCGACCGCAGGCTCACTCCGTTACAAAACCGACGGGTTCCTTTCCGTCGATTTCGTGAAGAAGACTATCGCCAACGGTCCGGAGGGGTTTGCCCGCGACGTCCGTTCGATTAAGGCCGAACTTGAGTCGGATAACCAGGTGGTCACCGCCGACGTCCGTCGCCGGGGCGACGGCACGCTTGATATCGCTCTACGTGAACGCCTCGCGGTCGCCAAGGTCGTCATCGCGTCGCCGGGTAAGCTCACGCCGATGCAGGTGCGTATCGTGGCTTCCGATGGCCAGACCTTCGCTGGCTCCGGCTACCCTGAGCAGGCCATTCGTAATCTCCCGGAGATTGCGGATTACCGTTCCACTGGCAGCGATGACAAGATGGTCATCGACGGCATTGAGATTGCCGCCCCGTTCCTGCTCACCGTGCGCACCACCTACCCGAATCTCTACAAACAATGGTCCGCGGTCTCGCTCCGTGATTGCTTTGGTGCGCAGGAGGATTCGCCTGGCTCGAATCTGCGCGTCGCCGTGCGCCCCGGTACGCAGCCGATGGATCGCCCCGCGCTGGTCGAAATCCTCTTCTCTACCGCCAACTGGCGTAACGAGCTCGCATTGCTCTCGCGCATCAACGTCGACGAGATGCTGCGTCGACCCGGCACGACCGCGCAGGCCTACGTGCTGAAGATGTCGATCCAGAATCGCACCAACGGTGCTTCGCCGATTCCTGAACCCCGCCTCGTACCCCTTACTCCCCGATGACTTCCAAGCCCCTTCCTTCCCTCATCGCCGTCATCGATGTCGGCACACATAAGACCGCCAGCCTCCTCGGCCAGATTATCGACGGCAAGGCCCGCATGCTCAGCTTCAGCGAACGCCGCACCGATGGCGTCGTGAAGGGCACTGTCACCGACCTCGAAAAACTCACGCAGTGCGTCCATGAGGTCGTCAACGATATCGAGCGTGGTTCCGGCCGCGCCGTTGAGCAGGTCTACCTTTCGCTGTCTGGTCCAGCGGCCGAAGGTGAACGCGTGAAAGGCTTCGTCGCCGTGCCCGCGCATGACGGTAAGATCACCGCTAAAGACGTGAGCGACGCCATCCAGTCCGCCAAGCGCCTGGAGCCGCCGGAGGGCCGCGCGACCATTCTCTACATGCGCCAGCCGACGATGCTGGATAATCGCCCGGTGACTAATCCGGTGGGCATGGCGGGCAAGCGACTTGAAGTGAATTTCTGGCGCGTGACGATGGAGGAAGGTAACATGCGCATGCGCGTCGGTATGGTGAACGGCATGAGCATTAAGGTCCGCGACTTCATCCTCGCCTCACATGCCGCGGCCTGCGCGACCGCGAGCGACGCCGACAAGCAGGGCGTACTGGTCATCGATATCGGCGCCGGTACGACGGACTGGATCCTTTATTACAAGGAGCACATCCTCTGCGCGGGCTCAATCCCCGTGGGCGGTGAGCACCTGACCAATGACCTCAGTGTGGCTCTGCGTATCAGCCGCGAGACGGCTGAGGACCTGAAGCTACGCTTCGGTTCTGCGATGCACCGCGAGAACGACGTCAATCAGACCATCTGGAAGGATGGCGACAAGGGCGTGGGCGACCAGCAGTTCAACCGCGGCACGATCACCCAAGTGCTATCGCTCCGCTACCAGGAGACCATCGAGTTTGTCCGTAAGGACGTCCTGCGTCGCCTCGAGGCAATTTTCCCCGGCCATGCCGTGAAGCTCGACCAGAACATGATTCCTTCCGGTGTCATCCTCACCGGCGGTTCCGCCAGCTTGGCTGACGCGGCCGAGGCGGTACAGCTCGTCATGGGTCTTTCCGCCCGCGTGGGTATCCCGAACTTCGAGAACGAATCCCTGCGCAAGCCCGAGTATGCGGGCGTGGTGGGCCTCATGACCGCTGCGATCACCGATGCACCGCCCCCGGTACGTCGTCCGCGCGGCTTCCTTGCCCAGATCAAGGAGCTCTTCCGTCTCTAAGATGTCCACGCCCGCTTCCATCCTCTTGATTGGCCTCGGTGGGGCAGGGTGCTCGATGGTCACGCGCCTATCGGCGCAGTTACCGCCTGAAGTCGCCGTCGCGTTACTCGATACCGATGCGCGTTCCTTGCCTGCCGGTACGGCTACCACGTTGCAGCTCGGCCGGGCGCAGACGCGTGGGATGGGTACCGGTGGCGAAGCTGCGCTAGGCCTCGCTTCCGCAGAATCTGAAGAAGCCGCGCTCCGTCGCCTGTTCGCCGGCATCCCGGTTGTCGTGCTCGTCACTGGCCTTGGTGGCGGTACCGGCAGCGGGGCTGCGTCTGTGGTCGCCGGCCTTGCGGCCGAGTGTGGTGCGACGGTCCTCTCTTTCGCGACGATGCCGTTTTCGCATGAAGGCGAACGTCGTATGCGCCAGGCTAATGACGCCACGGTCAAGCTGGGGCAGAAGTGCCATGGACTCGTCGTGGTGCACAACGATCTTCTGCTTCAGCAGGTCTCGCCTGACGCGCCTCTGTCCGAATCGTTCGCCGCGGCGGATAACTGGGTGGGCGGTGCGCTCCGCGGTCTCGCTTCGGCCTTCGCGCCGGGTGCGCTCATCGCGGTCGATCCGGCTGCGTTACGTTCGCTCCTTTCTACGCCCGGTTCGCCTACGCTTTTCGCTTTTGGCGTCGGTCAGGGCGATGGCGCCGCGATGAAGGCCGCCCGCGCGGCCTGCGATTGCCCGCTCGCGCATGCGCCTGGCGCCGTCGCCAAGGTCGCCTCGCTCTTTGTCACCGTCGCCGGCGGCTCGGCGATGACCTCCACGGAAGCCTTTGAGGCCGTCGCCGCCATCCGTGCGCGTTTCGGTGGCGAAACCTCCACGGTCCTCTGTGCACGCATCGAGCCCACGCTCGGCAATCGGATCGAAGTCTCGGTGCTCGGCGCTTCGCTGCCCGCACCGAAGGCGCCGGCCAAGCCTAAGAAGGGCGCCAAGGCCGAGGACCCCGCCCAGCCAATCTTCGAATTCGCGACGGAGGAATCGATGCGCCGTGGTCTGTTCGGTGGCACGCCCATGACCTTCATCGACGGGCAGGATGTGGATGTACCGGCTTATATTCGAAAGGCCGTGCGCCTGCCGCCGGCACCCTGATTTTCGCTTCCCGGTTGCGCCCCGCCCAGGTCCGCTTACGTTCGGCCCATGCCCGTGTTCGACGTCGCCACTGTTCGTAAGGATTTCCCGATTCTCGGGCGATCCGTGCGCGGGCACCCGCTGACATACCTCGATAACGCGGCGACTTCCCAGAAGCCGCTGGCAGTCATCAAGGCCCTCGAGCGCTATTACTCCGAACAGAATGCGAACGTGCATCGCGGCGTCCACCTCCTGAGCGAGGAGGCCACCACGGCCTACGAGGCCGCCCGCGGCTCCGTCGCGAAGTTCCTCGGGCTCAAGGATACGAGCGGCTGCGTCTTCGTGCGCGGCGCCACTGAAGGGATCAACCTCGTCGCCGAATGCTGGGGGCGCACCCACCTGAAGGCCGGGGATGAAATCCTCCTCACGCACCTCGAGCACCACGCGAATATCGTGCCTTGGCAGGTCATCGCTGAGCGCACGGGCGCCAAGGTCCTCGTCACACCCGTCACGCCGCGCGGCGAAGTGGACCTCGTGGCCTTCAAGGGCCTGCTTTCCGCCCGCACCAAGCTCGTCGCCTTCGCCCACGTCTCCAACGCCCTCGGTACCGTCAATCCTGCGGCCGAGATGACGCGCCTTGCCAAGGCGGCCGGTGCCGTGGTGCTGATCGATGGCTGCCAGTCCGCCGCGCACTTCAAGGTCGACGTCCCCGCGCTGGGTTGCGACTTCTACGCCTTCTCCGGGCACAAGACCTTCGGCCCGACCGGTATCGGCGTGCTCTGGGGTCGCCCGGAGCTGCTCGACGCCATGCCGCCTTATCAGTTCGGCGGGGACATGATCCGCAAGGTCGACTTCGCTGGTACCACTTTCCGCGAAGCCCCGGAGCGTTTCGAAGCCGGCACCCCGGATATCTCGGGAGCCATCGGACTCGGCGTCGCCCTGGAATACTTCATGCCCATCCAGGCCGCCGCCCATGCACATGAGCAGGTGTTGCTCGCGGCCGCGACCGAACGCCTCAAGGCCATCAAAGGACTTACTATCGTGGGCGAAGCGCCCGAGAAGGTCGCCGTCATCTCTTTCAATATCGAAGGCGGCCATCCGCATGACATCGGCACGTTGCTGGATGCGGACGGTATCGCCATTCGTACTGGTCACCATTGCTGCATGCCGCTCATGAAGCATTACGGGCTCAGTGGCACCGCCCGCGCCTCGTTCGCGTTCTACAATACGCTCGAGGAAGTCGACCGCTTGGCCGTCTCGCTTGAGAAGGCGCGGAAGATGATGGCCTAAACTGGCTTCGGTTCGGCGGAAGCCATCGAACGGCGGAGGATATCGAGGATGCCTTGGACTTCCCAGTTCCGGGCAGTCCCGGACAGGCCAATGAGGGACCGGGCCTCGTGGATGTCGTCGGGATGATGGCCGGGCGGCCAGTCAAGCCAGCTACGGTCGAGCGTGTGTCGTGGATCCTGGAGTAGGGGCAGCAGCGCGTTGACGCACAAGGTGTCGGCGCGTCCGTCGGAGAGGAGGCAGGCGAAGACTTCGTCGATGAGTCGGCGGCGGGCGGATACCAGCGGCGAGGAGGGCAGGGCGAGGGCCCAATCGCGGAGGTGGGCGCGCCACTCGGGGCGGCGGCGATAGAGTTCGAGGTACTGGCCGAGCCGGCGATGAGGGTGGCCGGCAGGACGTAATCCGCGCAGGCGCCAACGCCCGCATTTTTCCATGTAGAGAGCGTCGAGTCCGAGGATGAGCATCTGTTCCGGCGAGTGGCTACGGGCCAGTTCGGACATCGGGGCGCGGTTGCCCCCGAGGCCGAGCGATTCCACAAAGAGTTCGTGGCAGGCGGCATCCCAGCCGACTTCTTTGATGCGGGCGCGAGCGTGCTTGGTCTTATTGCGAAAGCGTTCCAGTGCGCGTCGCTTTAGCCCCAGTGAAAGATTCGGTTCCGCCGCGAGGACGCGTTTCGCGACTTCGCCCGAGCGGCCGCGGAGTTCGAGGAGCGCGTCCTCTTCGGCCAGGTCTTCGAGGTCGCGTGGGAGGTAGGGCAGGAGCACTACTGTCTCCGGGCGATGGCCAGCGAGCGTCGCGACGTCCTTCGTGCCCGGGAGTAGGACCGCGTGGAGGATGACGCCACCGAAGTGCGGATCGCGGTCGTGCCCGTGCGCGTTCCAGTCGGCGCAGCGTAGATGGATCTCGATGTCGCCGCGGAGGCGTTTACCGTCGACCAGGATTTCGGCGCCCAGGAAGTCGGGACCCGCGCCGCGGTTCCAATCGCCTGGGTGGACGATCTCGATCTTCGCGCCGGAGGTGGCGGCCATGGGCCCGCGGACTTCGCCCGAGGCCCAGAGACGTTGGATGGCGCGTTCGCCGATAGCGAAGGGGCCGTAAGGGCCGTCGATCTCTTCGACGCGGGCGCAGGTGCTCATGCGCACATCAAGGGCGAATCCCTTTCGCGAGGGAAATCAGGAGAAAGCCCAAGGGTAACGCACCGAATCGGCTTGAGGGAAGACCCCAGCCGCCGTTGAATCCCGCTTACGGAGAGGTGGCAGAGTGGTCGATTGCAGCTGACTTGAAATCAGCCGAGCCGCAAGGCTCCGGGGGTTCGAATCCCTCCCTCTCCGCCAGTTT
>CAMCWL010000004.1 GCA_945882655.1 Opitutus sp. GAS368 | reverse complement strand
TACGACTATTACAACGGCAACGTGCCGGTGTTCGATCAGGACGGCGACGGCATCCCCGACGCCGAGGATCCTGCGCCTACCGACCCCACCAATCTGAGCCCGGTCAACGGCGGTCTTTGGTATACGGCCGCCCTAGCCGACGCCGACGGCGACGGGAACCCGAACTTCACGGACCCCTGGCCCTACGATTCGACCAACGGCAACCTGCCGCCCGAATGGGACAGCCCGACGGCCGACACCGACGGCGACGGTATTCCCAACGCGCAGGATCCGGCCTTGGCCGATCCGATGAACTTCAGCATCTACAACGGCACGTCCTGGTATGGGGCCGCCAATGGAGACGTCGACGGGGACGGCATCGTCAATTTCCAGGACGCCTATCCCTACGATTATTACAACGGCAGCTATGCCGGGCCGGATTCCGACGGTGACGGCATGCCGGATTCCTCCGACCCGTATCCGAACGATCCGAACAACGGAAACGGTGACGCTGACGGCGACGGGATAGTGGATTCGCAGGATCCGTATCCCTATGATGCGACCAACGGTTCGGGTGGCACGGGCGGCGGCGGAGACCCGCAGCCTGAGCCCGACACCGACGGTGACGGCCGTCCGGACTCGCAAGACCCCTATCCGAATGACCCCTACGACAACGCGGACTTCGACCAGGACGGCATCCCGGACGTCAGCGACCCGGCGCAAGCCGACCGGAACAACCATAGCTCGTTCAACGGCGTCGAGTGGTACGCTGACGTCCGCGGCGACGCCGACGGCGACACCATCCTTAACTTCTGGGACCTCGAGCCCTATGGTCCGACGCCGGTCGACACCGACGGCGACGGCATGCTCGACAGTATCGACCCGGCTCTGGAGGACCCGTATAATTTTAGCGCATATAACAAGACCATCTGGTCGTCGGACGCCTTGGGGGACGCCGACGGGGACGGCATCCCTAATTACTTCGACACCTGGCCGTATGACAGCCTAAACGGGACTGGGGACGCGGACATGGACGGCTTGCCCGATGCGAGCGACCCCGTTCCCGAAGACCCTTATAATAACAGCTCTCACAATGGTGCGATGTGGAGTGGCACCTCCGCGCTCGGCGACGTCGACAACGACGGCATCCTGAACTATTTCGACGCCTATCCCGATGACCCTTATGACGGCCTGCCTCCCGGGGGTGACGCCGATGGCGATGGTATTCCGAACGAACAAGATCCGGATCCCAGGAACGGCACAAATACGAGCCCGTATAACGGTATCAACTGGGGGGAGGGTGCGAATGGAGACGCGGATAACGACGGTACGGCCAATTATTGGGATTACACCCCTTTCGGGGATGACCGAGATGGGGACGGGATACGCGACGACCTTGATCCTGCCCCGGATGATTGGACCAATTACAGTGAAGCCAATCAGCGCGAATGGTATGCTGACGCCCTAGGCGACAACGACCTGGACTATGACCTGAACTTCTACGACCCCGAGCCGGATGGCGGCCCGCCCCGCGAACCGGATGTTCCTCAGCCTTCGGCTTCGGCCTCCCCGTTGGTCATACTTAACGACGGCTATGACGAACTAGGCGTATCGCCTGATCCCGGTGTCACGCCGGACCGCGACATGGCGGATGTATCTTTGGCCATCAAGGCTGGGTCTCGGGCAGGAAAGATGGCCATCAGTAGGCTCAGTACGCTGAATCTTTCGTTGCCTACTGATTATGTGAATGCGGGCGGTTCGGTTACTTTTACTCAGTCAGGCGCAGGTTTTGTCCGGCTTCACGCCGTCAGGATGGTGGATGGCGAAGGAGTTGAAGACAGGGAGATATCGATGGGCGTTCCCTACGTGCCCCCCGATGACGGCACATGGGTGCATCTGATCGAGTCCGTGAGCGGTGGGGGCGTTACGCTGACGTGCCACTTTCCTTGGTTGTTGTACGGTGAGACTACTAGTGGCCATCCATCTGGGACCATGTCATCGGATGTAGACGTTAATTTGACCCTAGAATCGGTGTTAGTAAAGATTGTGAATCGTGATGATCCAACAAAAACTTGGACAACCGGGCCAGTCTCATCAGGCCCAATTGCTTACACAAGTCCGACAATTCCAGAGGTCGATGATGTCAGAAACGGCGACCTCATAAGTTGGAGCGTTCCGGGGCTAACAAGCGGCTCATTCCAATGGTGGGCAACTGGTCCGAGCGGCTCCCGTAAAGACGCTCCAGTTGGAACTGACAACGAATGGAAACTCGACGACCCGCTTGACTGGTTGCCTGGAAAGTGGCGCATTCATTGCCGTTACACGCCATCGGGTGGAGCCGTTGCCGAGTTCGATTTCGAACAGAACCTCGGCTATCGAAGCCCTGACGTCACGGTGATTGGCTGGATTGATGGTGAGCAGATTAATTTACCGAAAGGCACCGACATGGTGCCCGATCCCAGTTACTATGGATTGTCTTATGCCAGTGTGATGGATTCGTTCGTGCTTCGAAACGGCTTTTTGCTGGATGCAGCGGTCCTGTCGGGTTCCAGTCCGCTTTGGACCACGCCACACTCTCCGGATGGCGGACGAAAGTATGTGAATGCCTATCTCATTAAGAGTTCGCCAAACAATGCGCCACCTGCTGAGTTCCAGTTGTATTGGCCAGGTTCTAAGAACCGAAAAATGGTCGATGATGCCGGATTCACGATGTTCAAATCACAGACAGACAAGTTCCGATCGTTTCAACGCTTCCAGGCCAGATTTGAATTGGACGACTCCGGTAAGATCAAAGGAGAACCTCACTATCTTAAGCAAACAACACAAGTCGGCGTCACTCCCGTAGACTGGCTGCCTGATCCAGCCGGTGAAACCGGCCCATACGATGGAACGGTGAATACTAACGGAACATCCGTTATGTTCAATCCGAAGAGTGGCAAGACATACAGCGCAAATCTAGCAGACGACTTCGAGCAATACACCCAGGGCCGAATCTCCACGAGCGGCACGTTGAGTGGTGGACAAATCAGCCAGCGACTTAACAACCTAACGGTGCCTTGGATTTGGTCGCTCATTGAGTTTGGGGTTGCCCATGCGAAAGCCGGAACCACTGCAATTCCAGAACATGAAATCTTCCCGGTCTATCACGTTTATTACAACGGGAGGCGAATCGACCCGCTCACCAACTCAATCAGCGAGGCAAAGATGGAGGAATTTATTCAACTCGGAGGGCCAATCATGCGATGAGCAAGAAAACCTACTTGATCATACTCGTCGGAATCTGTGTGGCTTTGACGGGTGCGCTTTTGTGGCAACGCGAATCACGACGAGATCAACCAAACAAGGTTTGGTTATCCCCCGTTCCTCGATTCGCACCCTCTGTTTCAATCACGAAAGATCGTCTGCATCGTTATGATGCATCGCGTGATCCCAAACTCTTTCCGTCCGCAGCTCGCGATTACTATGCACGTCGTGAATCAATGATCAGAACTTTTCACGGCAATGCACAGATTGAGAATGCTTTGAAAGGACTTCAAGGCGGTAAGGACTTGCTGAGATGGTTAGGACGAGTGCAGACGCACGAAATTATTGAGGCATTGCCACTTGTGGCAGGCCTGCTGCATGACGCGGATATGAATGTGCAGCTGGTGGCCGCCCAGGTTCTTTGCTCCTTTGGCGATAAGCGAGGGTTCGATTTTGTGATGAGCAAGATTGAAGGTCCTGATTCGGCTAAGTGGTGGGGGGTCTTCCTGAAGGACTTTGCGAGTCAGAATCCAACACAATATCTACCGAGAATCAAAGCTCTGCTCACGAGCAAAGTGGATAGTGAGGTTGATGTGTACGTCGCCGCTCAAGTGCTCGCACAGCTTGGCGATGCAGACTCAGTGAGGTATTTGCTCCCGGTGAACGAGCGAGAGCCGAGCATGTCTGTCGATGCCATCTTAATGCTGAAAAATATCCGTGACCCGAGCGTGACTGCTCTCATGCATGAGATATCACAGGAAGGCAGCACTAATAAGGTGAAACACGCAGCGGATGTAGTGCTTGCAAGCCAGGGTGATGTGGCGGCTCAGCAGCGGCTTATAGAAGTGGCCAAGAGAGTGTCGGGACTGCCGCAGCCGCTGAATGCCGACGGCACCTACAAGCCAGGCATGAAGCCCAAGGTGTTTGGCGAGATAACGCCTGCCTGGGATGACAACGCAGTGTTTGTGCTCGAGCACGGCATTGAAGCTGTTACGCCCGATTTAGCAGTTCCGGTGCTTCGAGACATCGCCATCGACGCTGACAACGTGCGCTTCAGCAGGACTGCCATCGTGCTTTTGGCGAAGATCGGGAGCGAGTCGGCACGTAATGCTCTCTGGGATGTGGCCCGTTCAGTTCAGGTGAAACGCAGAACGTTTGAAGACACCTTGTTCACGACGACAGGAAAGGCGTTGATGTTGTTTGACGATTCATCCTCCGCTTCGTTGGCAGAAATAATGTTTAACGGTGATAAGCATGTCATGGAAACCTCGCAGTTCCTGGCCGAAACGAGAGGATGGGAGGGCTTGTTCAAGCTCGATCTGTTTTACTGAGCAATTGGATAGTGACCCGATCAAGTCCATCCTCCCTTTCTCCGGAATTGTTACGCGCGAAACTCCCTTGCCTCTGCACGTTCTGCAGGATTAGGCTGATTTAGTCGTAAAGTTGTCCAATGTTTTGTCTAACGAAACGGCGAACATCAATAAACACTAAGGTTTACGTTATGAGGAACGGATTTCGAATCCCATTCTCTCCGCCACTTTAACCGTGAAATCCCAGTGAAATGGGGCTTCGGCTTTTGCACGGTTAGGCAGGTTCTGCCAAAAGAGCCCCTTATCTTGTCCAATATTTGTCCAATGGCTTTCGGGAGATCGAGGACCAAAGCCAACAGGGCGCTCCGCTTGCCATCCGCCACAGGCCTTGAGCCTTTTTTGTCCTCGTCTCAGCCGCGCTTGCGCAGGAGCAGCACGGCGATGACGCCCAACGCGATGAGCAGGCCGACGGCGGCCCAGTTGTCGAATAGTTCCGAAGGCCGGGGGAAACCCGTCGTGGCGCGGGCGGTGGCGATCGGCTGGCCTACCTGGGACGGTGCGGCGACTCGAGGCGCCTGACGGGGCGCGGAGGCGACCGCTGAGCTGCCGGCGGGCTTGCCCGCGCTGCGGCGGGCTAGTGCCTCCTGCTGGAGGCGTCGGGTCTTCTCGATGACGGGGGCGGCTGCCGGGTCGGCGTCGATCGCGGCCTTCTCGACGGACGTCTGGTAGGCCTGCGTGGCCTTGGCGAGTTCTTCGCGTGCCTTCCGGAGTTTCTCCTCCGCGGCCTTGGCTTCCGGCGAAGCGGTGGCCTTGGCCATCACGGCTTGCAGCTTCTTGGCCTCATCGGGGGCAAGGGGTGCGTCTGCCGGGGACTTCGGGGCGACCTGGCCGGAAAGGGTAGCGCAGACGGCCGACAGGCCGAGGCAGCAGGCGAGCAAGAGGCTTCTCATGGGGTGCGGGCAGGGTGGTCCTTCCGCCTAAGCCTGTCAACGGGACTGATACCGTGTGGATTTGTAATAAATTTGTAAATACTGACGGTCTATAAAACGCTTGAATAACCTCCGCTCGGTTTGATGCTGGGGTCACCCCCGCCGACCGCCCCGTCGGCTTTTCCCGCACATGAAGACCATGTTATCGGACTCCGCGCACGGCGGAGCCGTACGCACTGGCCAGCCGGCCTGGCGTCGTGCCCTTGCGATCATGCTGATCGCGCTGCTCTCGCCTGTCCCGGCCTTGCTGGCCTTCTGGGCCGACGCCAACAGCGACGGGCAACCCGACTCCTGGGTCGACCCCTTGAGCGGCCGCGTGTTCACCTTGGCCGAACTGGACGCTTTCTCGGACGACATCGACGGCGACGGGCTTTCCAACGCGCAGGAGCTGGCGATCGGCACCGACCCTTTCGTGGCGGACACCGACGGTGACGGCCTGTGGGACGCCTTCGACCCGCTGCCTCTGGACTCCTCGAATTCCAGTCAGGCCAACGGCATCGACTGGGGCGCCTTCGCCATGGACGATGCCGACGGCGACGGCATCCCGAATTTCACGGACGCAGACCCTTATGGAGCCGGCGGCCCAGCCGTCGACCCTGACAGTGACGACGATGGCATCCCCGACCCCGTCGACCCAGCTCCTGGTGATCCTTATAACATCAGTCCGGCCAACGGTTTTCCCTGGCTGGGCGACGCCTTGGCTGATGCGGACGGCGACGGCGTCGTTAATTTCCACGACTGGTATCCTTACGACGCCTCGCGCTGGGATGCGGTTACGGACGGAGATCATGACGGCATCCCGGATGGCTCCGATCCGAACCCCAATGATTACTCGAACTACAGTTTCTCCAACGGCATCTCCTGGGGCGCGGATGCCTTCGGCGACTCCGACGCCGACGGCATCGCCAATTTCTACGACGCCTATCCCTACGACAGCGGCAACGGATACGTCCCCTCTGAACCCGACGCGGATGGCGACGGCATCCCGGACTCATCCGATCCGTCGCCTTGGGATTATTATAACTTCAGCGCCGCCAACGGCGTCAGCTGGCAGGGGGACGCCCGCGGCGACGCCGACAGCGACGGTATCTCGAATTTCTACGACCAGTTTCCGTACGACTTTTACAACGGCAACATGCCGGTCTCCGACATGGACGGCGACGGTATCCCTGATGCCGAAGACCCGGCGCCCACTGACCCCACCAACCTGAGCCCTATCAACGGGGGTCTTTGGTATACGGCCGCCCTAGCCGACGCCGACGGCGACGGGAACCCGAACTTCACGGATCCTTGGCCCTACGATCCGACCAACGGCAACCTGCCGCCCGAATGGGACAGCCCGTCGGCCGACACCGACGGCGACGGTATTCCTAACGCGCAGGATCCGGCCCTGGCCGACCCGCTGAACTTCAGCATCTACAACGGCACGTCGTGGTATGCGGACGCTGTCGGCGACTTGGACTTAGATGGCATCGCCAATTTCCAGGATCCCTATCCCTACGATTATTATAACGGCAGCTACTCCGGGCCGGATTCCGACGCCGACGGCGTCCCTGATTCTTCCGACCCGTACCCGAACGATCCGAACAACGGAAATGGCGATGCGGACGGCGACGGGATCATGGATTCGCAGGATCCGTACCCCTATGACGCAACCAACGGTGGCACGGGTGGCGGCGGAGATCCGCAGCCTGAGCCCGACACGGACGGTGACGGACGGCCGGATTCGCAAGACCCCTATCCGAACGACCCCTACGACAACGCGGACTTCGACCAGGACGGCATCCCGGACGTCAGCGACCCGGCGCAAACCGACCCGAAGAACCTCAGCCCGTTAAACGGACTAGAGTGGTACGCCGACGTCCGCGGCGATATGGATTCCGACGGAGTGCAAAACTTCTGGGATTTGGAGCCTTTTGGTTCGCCTGAGGGTGATTTTGATGGAGACGGTCTGCTTACGTTCGTCGATCCGGCTCCCGTAGATCAAAGTAACTACAGCCGGCACAACATGACCAGCTGGCCGTCTGACGCCCTCGGTGATTTCGACGGGGACGGCGTCCCGAACTTCTTCGATGTCTGGCCGAACGACAGCATGAACGGCACTGCCGACGCGGACATGGACGGCATTCCTGACCTTTCCGACCCGGCGCCGGGAGACCCGATGAACTACAGCTCCTATAACGACCGTAACTGGTACGGGACCGAAGCGCTCGGCGACCTCGACAACGACGGCAGGCTCAACTTCTTCGATCGGTATCCGGAGGACTTCTACGACGGCAATTCCCCGGTCACGGACCCTGATACCGACGGCGATGGTCTGGCCGACAGCATCGACCCTGCCAAGGATGATCCGTATAACGTCAGTCCCCATAACGAACTGCCTTGGCCTGGCGGTTCGGCCAACGAAGATGCCGACGGGGACATAATCAGAAATTTCGACGACGTTGAGCCTTATCCCAAGCTCCCGGAACCTGAGCCGGGTCCTTCATGCACTTGCACCTGGCCGTCCGCACCGTCTGTTTCCGCATCCTCGTTCGTCCTGCTCAATGATAACTTCGACGAGCTGACCGGCCCATGGACGCCTGAGTCCAAGCGTGATTTTGAGACTGTGACGCTGAAGGCTGGCGGAGAAGGTGCGCCGAAGACCGAGGGTCTTATGCCCCTGGCGATATCCCTTCCGGACGGTTATGCTAACGGTCAGCGGTCGATCGTAATCCGGTCGAGCGGCGCTGGCGAGGTGAGGATCCATGCCGTCCGAGGGAATGAAGAAGACTGCGTCTATAGCAGTGGGACGGGATTCGTCCTTAAGCAGGGTGACGGGTGGCAGTATTGGGTCGAGGGGACGAGGGCCGGCGAGGTGAAGCTGGAATATGAGTTTCCGGAGTCCGGCGAATACCGCGAAGCACATCGGCCGCCCGGATGCGGCGCGACGGATTGCATCACCCTGAACTATGATTGGTCGTCGGCCGATTCTTCGTCAACCGCACCGGGTACGCTGACGATTCAGGTGGTAAAGGTGGAGTTTATCACTCCATCAGGAGATCCGGTGAAGGCTCCTGTCGATGCTGGTATCACTCCAGCAAACATCCCCGACGGTGCCAATGAGTTCACTTACAGCGCGGCCGAAGTCGGAGTGTTGACGGTGAAGTTGAAAGCTAAAGTGACGGGCATCGGTTCGATGCCGGCTGACGAACAGGCCAAGTTAAACTTCGCATTGGATTCCATCGGTAACTCGACATTCGCATGGGATGCTGCAAACCCCGGAGGTAAAGCCACTGTGAGCGGAGAGTTCATCACAGCTACGGCGACCTACACGGGGCTCCCACGGAACAACTCAGACTTTGGGTTAAAGACAGCACGCGTGAAGCATGGCAGCAGCAATGCCGGAGAAGCGAGGTTCGAGGTGTTCTTCCCGAAGGATTGGATGAACCATCCAGGTGAAGGTTCCGGCACGGTCCCAAATTGGTTTTTCTACTGGAAAGACGGACAGGTGTGCGGAATTCCTGATACCGCCAAATATGATCATAATGTATTAGGCTACGGCATAGCATTGCGCAGAGAAAAAACCATAAGGCTTGGAAGAATGGCTCCAGAAGAAAACGATGGGACTCATACTCTTAAATCAACCTATGGAACGATCACGGTCACAGGACAAGGCAGAGGGATACAGTGCGTCGCGGAAATAGTAGCGCATGAACTTCATCATCTGGCTCTTTATAGTCGTAGTGGCTGGTTTCCATTTTGGCAAGATGACGACCGTGATGATGTAGATGATTCAGATGAGCCACATTTAGATGGCATAAAGTCCGACCCCTTGAACGCTGACACCTACAACGTGGCTACTGCAACACGTCAAACGCAGTATTCAACTTACGGCGACAGTGAGGTGCGCTGTAGGAAGATAGAGATGACGCACAGCATTGGAATCTATCCAACACTAGACTGGGCCAATCCTGGTTGTCAGAGTTTCCGCCGGTTTGGGCCCAAACCTTAATTCCATGAAGAAGATCACAATCGTCCTGTTAATGCTCTGCTTTGTGAAGGCAGCATTTTGCTCAGAACCAGAACTAAAAACTGTTCTAGGTAAATATTTTTCGAATGTAACAGTCGCCCCTGGGCGCATTACGATTACCCTCGATCCAAACGGTGTGCGTATTTCATATGTTAACTATGTTAAAGATGGTAGAGTGAGCGTACTGCTTGAAAAGGGGGAAACCATAAGCCTTACCCCCGGATTCGAGGAAGTCCATTTCGTAGAAAGGCACAGTTGGATTTCAATTAAGAGAGTCGGTTCTGGCAATGTATATGAAGTCACATCCGCCTTTGACGCTAGATCCTTTGGCAAGGAGCTGGAAGAGACAAAATATACCCTGCTCTTTTCACAGACAGAATTGGAGTTCAAGGAGGGAAGTCCGGGCGTGGACAAACCTTTCGTAGCTGTAGCTGCAAATAAGAAGCGCGATCTAAAGCCTAAATCGCTCCAGACACCTTCGGGTAGTAATGAGAATCAGTCGGCAGTGTTGCCTGGTAATCCTTCTAAGCTTTCACTGGAGCAAGAATTTCCATGGCTGTGGATTGTCATCTCGGTGTTGATCGCGGCTGGTGGCCTGCTGTGGTGGCTGCTCAAGCGTCGCAAGTGACTGAGTTGATCTGGTCGCATGGTTGTCTACCTACGCCGGAAGCCTATGGCAGTTATGCCCAAGGTCCTAGTCCTCTAGTTGCGTCGCCGGCTCCGCCTATGTGTCCTGCATGTGTGGCTTCGGCGGCACCGGCGTTGTTATACAATCGGGCATATCCCGATGTTGTGTTCGTTTAGGAAATCCAGGCGCACGGGCAGGGTGAAACCGCCGCCGAAGTCGGCCTCGGAGAACTCGGTCCAGTTGGAGGCGTAGCCCTAGTCGCTGGCCGGCCCGAACCCGTTAGAGGGGGCGGCCGGGCTGGCTACGACTTTTTCCGCCATTCATGACTAAGGTACGCCAAGTTTTGCCATCCCAGAATTTACCCCAATTATTTATGGGCAGTCCTGGGAGGCAGGTTCGGTGTTTCCGTCGCCTTCGGGCTGAGGTGGCGGATTATTCGGATCGTTGGGGTCGTTCGGATCAGTGGGATTATTTGGATCCGGCGGATTAGGTTCGTCGTAGGTATCCGGGCGGAGGTCGAAGAAGTTCAGGATGGTGTCATTGTCGTCGTCTCCGAAGATTCGCTGATACCAGCTGACCATGTTATGGCTGCTGTAATTGGAGTAATCTTCGGGGGCGGGGTCGTTGTCCGTGAAGTGGTCGCCATCCGGGTCGTTAGGGTCGCCGTTCGGGGTAGGATCGTTGAAGTTGTTGATGCCGTCCCCGTCATTATCGCCGAGCGCGTTATCATACCAATCCAGCCCGTTTTCTTCGCTGTGGTTGTTCGGGTCCTGTGGCGCCGGATCGATGTCATCGGTATAGCCGTCGTTGTCTGAATCCATCATGGACGGGTCCCCGTTGTGGGAATCATACGGGTAAGGGTCGAAGAAGTTCAGTGTTCCGTCGTTGTCTAGGTCGCCAAGCGCGTCGAATCCCCAGGTCGTCGAATTGTGGTTGCTGTAGTTGCCCGAATCTTCGGGAGCAGGGTCTGTGTCATCGGTGATTCCGTCCATGTCCGAATCCCGTTGATCGTAGGGGTCATACGGCCAAGCATCGAAGAAGTTAGGCGTACCGTCGCCGTCATTGTCGCCGAGCGCGTCGGAATTCCAATTCGTATCGTTATAGCTACTGTAGTTGTTGGGGTCGTTCGGCGCCGGATCCACGTTGTCGAGCAGTCCGTCTCCGTCGGTGTCTTGCTGCATCTGGCCGTAGGGCTCCGGATCCCAGTAGTCCTGGACGCCATCCAGATCCGAATCTACCCAGACCGAGTTGTACCAGGCGATGCCGTTGACAGGGCTTGTATTCGTGGAGTCGTACGGCGCTGGATCATCACGGTCGGGTATGCCGTCTCCATCAGAATCCGGTTCGTTTTCGGGAGGGCCGCTGGGTGAGCCGTTACCATTGTTGGGATCGTATGGCCAAGGGTCGTTGAAGTTGAGATTTCCATCTCCATCCGCATCGCTTAGCGCAGCGCTGAGCCATGCGATTCCGTTGATGGGGCTCAGGTTGATGGAGTCGTAGGGCGCCGGATCTTCCTCATCGGCGATGCCGTCGCCGTCATAATCCGCGAAAAAGACAGGCGGATTGCCGTTGTAGGGGTCGTCAGGCCACTGATCGTAGAAGTTGGCGATGCCATCGCCATCAAGGTCATCTAATGCGGATATGTACCAAGGCTGCCCGTTGGCGGAACTGAAGTTCGAGCTATCCCATGGAGAAGGATCAGACGTATCCGGTATCCCGTCACCGTCGGAATCGGTCGCCCACATGGGCGGATTACCATTATACATGTCGTACGGATACAGGTCGTTGAAGTTGGCGATGCCGTCTCCGTCCGCATCGCCTGTGGCGGAGCCATTCCAGAACATGCCGTTAGCCTGGCTGTAGTTCGAATAATCCCAAGGCGCGGGATCGGCTGAGTCGGGGATGCCATCTCCGTCGCTGTCCGGGTCGGACGGAGGCGGGTTGCCGTCGAACATGTCGTACGGATACTGGTCGTTGAAGTTGGGCGTCCCGTCCCCGTCCGCGTCGGACAGGGCATCCTGTCCCCAGCTTATGCCATTCACCGGACTGGTGTTTGACGGGTCGTAGGGCGCGGGATCGTGGAAATTAGGGATGCCGTCTTCGTCCGCGTCGCCGAAGCCATCCTCATACCAGGAGAATCCATTTACGGGACTGTAGTTTATCTGATCGTCGGGGAACGTCGCGGCGACACCCATCGACAGGGGGACTTTGACGAAGATGGAGATAATCAGGGCAGCCGCAAGTAAGCGGCGCGCTGCGCGTATCACGGGGTTCATGACGCGGCTCATCGTGCTCGGTCATCAGTAGGCAGCAATGGTATTATTGTAGCAATTATCGTCCTATTTTTTACATACGATTTACGAATTGGAGATCGTAGGAATGGGTTGACGCATGTGGCGGGCTGAGGTGTCATCAGGCACCCCGAGTCATGAAGACCTTTGTATCGCCAGGCATCCTCCTGTTTTTCGCGTCCATCTGCTTGCTGGGGGCACAGGAGGTGACCAATACTCCTCCGGCTCCGCTTACGCCGGATGAGGCCAAGACACTTCAGCTGACTCTTGCCAAGGCGATCGCGACTCCGAAGGCGAAGGAAGCCGAAGCCAAGCTTAAGGCCGCAAGAGACGAGGTGGCTAAGGCGAGCAAGGAATATCAGGAGGCCATCGAACTGTCCGCCGTGGAGATCGAGCCCAAGTCCGCCTCGATTTTGGATAAGACGCACAAACTTCAGCAGGACATGCAGGCGAGGCGCGCATCTAAGCAGGCCCAGCCGGCGCAGGTGAAGTCCGGGGCTCCGAGGGTTGGGCCTGCTGCTACGTCTGGTCCGACGGTCAAGCCGCAGGCTTCTGTCCAGCCGAGGCAGGTCGCATATCAATCGGGGTCTAAGCCATCCGACTTCCTGGATAGTTGGTCCGCTTTGGCGGTGATTTTCTGCCTAGGCATGATCGGCGTATTGGTTTTCCGTAAACGCTGATCTTACCCCCTTTCGGAACCGCATTCCCGTATGC
This sequence comes from Opitutus sp. GAS368, assembly GCA_945882655.1. GTDB lineage: Bacteria > Verrucomicrobiota > Verrucomicrobiia > Opitutales > UBA953 > UBA953. The sequence continues at coordinate 40,146 of CAMCWL010000004.1, read as the reverse complement.
GGCGCGGCTTTCTATGAGCGAGTTCGAATGGTCGGGTGCGCTGTGATTTCGTTGGTGTGCCCGATTGGCAGATTTTCTCCCAACATAGCCCAAGCGAGGCCAAATGTCAGATGACAGAGTGACACGCTGACGGTCATCTTTGTCCTGTAGTCATAACTCGTTAAAAGAAAAGGGGGTCGGTTGCCCGACCCCCTGCGCATTCCTTGTCAGTTCCTGGCTGACAAATAGAGGGGTCTGTCAGCCTTGCCGGGTGTTTTTTCGATGGTCGAGACCAAGATGCCCCTTTTCACCAGATCTTCCAGCAGGGCTTGGACCTCGGCCGCGGTCCCTTGTCCCGGGATGATGCTCCGGCGTTGGGCGTCCCGGACGGTGAAGCCTCTAGGGTTGGCTTCGGCTAGGGTAGCGACCACGGCCCTTACTTGGGTGTCCACCTCGACCTGCTGCTTCTCGATGAGGGGTTGGCGCTGACGAATGAACCAGTCCATGATCTGCATGGCCTCTGAGACCCTGGCTGCCTCGACCGGCATTTCGTGGGCTTTGCCTCCGTGCAGGCCGGCGTGGAGGACGATGGAGATACGTCGAATCTGCTCCCCGTCGCGGCTGCGGATGGACCAGCCTTCGGTGTTGCCGTCACGATAGGCCTGAACCGTTGCCCGATCTCGTTCAATCAGCAGATGCAGCGCTTCTACGGTGAAGTAGGCCGTCGCCGGTTCGTCCCGTTCGTAATAGGTCTGCATCAGGTCCATCATGAGGGTGTCGTATTTGCGCTGCAGTTCAGGGGGTACGTCCTTCAGCTCGTCAGGCATGGCCGGCTTGGAGTCCGTGAAGGCCACCAAGGTTCGGCACATATAACCGCTGTCCAGAAGGGCTTTGTTGCCCATGACTTCATTGACCAAGTCCGGTTGAACCAAATGCAGCAGGCTAGCGGTAAGCCGGTTGACCGTCACTTGGTCGACTCCGTTCCCGCTGCCACGTCGCGATAGGCTGACCGATTCGGCGCTCCAGATCTTGATGAGGAGCGCGTCGTCAGGCCCGTCCTTCTGGTGGCGTCCCTGTAGGTTCTTGATGGGGGTTCGTGCGTCTGAGGAGAAGATCATGCACCGGCCTTTGCTGCCAGCCATGAGCCTGGCTAATGCGCTGGAGGTGAAGTCCTCGGCCACAAGGTTAGGCCATTGGAAGGAGTCCTCGATAGCCTCTAGCCGGGCATGGAGGGCGCTGATCCTAGCGTCGAGTTCATCGGGCTCGGCTTGAGCCCCCGCTTCCATCCCTTTCAGCCGGCGGCGAACCTCATCGTTTCGTATGGCCATCTCCGCGACTAGCCGGTCTTTCTCGGCCAGCATATCCGGCTTGGTCTTTTTCTTGAACGTCTCCTGCAGCTCACGCTCCCGCCGGTAGACCACGTCCATGAAGAACTTGGCCGTTCGGCTTTTGCCTGAGCCGCTGATCGCGGAGACGAGGATGAAGAGGCAGGCCGGAGTCCTCAGGCTATCCGACGGCTTGACCCCGACCTGAAGGCCTGGGGCGGTTGCCAGTGCGGTAACCCCGAGGGCGATGATGCCCGAAAGGTCATGACCGCCACCGACGGCGTGCTTCGCCGCCTCCGCCATGTCCCGAAGGACAGGAGGGAGGACGTGAGAAGGGAACGGGCCGGCGGGGGTGGGGGAAGCGTCGTCTCTATTAAGCATGACCCACCTCCTTGAGTTTCGAGATGATCGCCCTCATGCCAGTCTGGCTGGCAACCAGGTCATTCAGGTCCTTGTGCCCTGGCAGGACGTCCTCGGCTGCAAGGATGACCACGGACCTGGCTAGCCCAAACAGGCTCTTGGTCCAGGCATCAGCCGCCTTCTTGCCTGCGGAGTCTGAATGGGCCCAGATCACCACATCTTTGCCCTCCAGCGGGCCGAATACGGCTTTGGAGGGGTGCATGGAGGCCCCGAGCAGGCCGATGGCGCTATGGTCCTCCGGGGCAGCCATGCCGGCGATTACGGCATGGGCGGCGATTAGGTCGGGCGCCCCCTCGGTGATATGCACCACCTTGGCGAGGTAGCACTCGCGTATGCCGACCGGTAGGGAGGCCTTGGAATGGCGCATGGTGTGAGACTTGGACTTTCCCCACCAGAGGTGACCACTCAGGCGCCTAGCTTGGATGTTCAGGCCACTCGAGTCGTGGACGACCCAGGCGGCATAGCCCTCGTGGCTTCCGAACCCGAGCAAGCCACGGCGGTAGGCCAAGGCCACCCCCTCCTGCGGGATTTTCCGAAGTTCAGCCAGCTGCCTAATCCGCTCGTTGATGCCTATCTGGCTGAACTGGAATGTGGGCTTCAGGGTGTCGTCGCGCAGGGCCTCCTTGGACTTTCGCAGGATGTGGGCCGTGAAATCATCCACGATCTCGTTAGGGGTCAGGGTCAGGATGCGGAGGGCAACCTTTCGACTGCAGCCTTTGACCATGGCGTAGAGATCGACGGAGTCGCCTCCGCCGCAGCCGGCGTGACACTTCCACAGGAGGCGGGAACGGTCTCGGCTCTCGAAAATCGAAAGCGAGGCGTTCTTGTCCTCGTGGCATGGGCACTTGAGCATGCCGACCTTAACAGTCCCCTCGAGGTTCAGGTGGCTCCAGATGAACTCGAGGGAGGGGAGGGGCTTATTGCCTTGGGTGTTATCCATGGCTTAGGCGTCCTCCTTGTTGAGACGGCCCATCTTCTCGATGAACGCCATCAGGCTGTCGTACTTAATCAGACGGACGCCTTTCTTCGCGCCGCGTTCGCGGAGGCTGATCGAGTCGACCTTGCCTTCGCGGATGAGCTTCGCGAGGAACGAGCGGCCCAGACCGGTGATGTTGCAGTGTTGCCCAGGCTTAGGAAGCCGCACCCACTCGGGGCGGTTCACCTGGGAGTTCTTGTTGCCACCGTTGTTGTCGGCGGTGGCTCCGATTGATGCCATATTCATAGCATCAGGCAAAGTATCGCGGAAGCCCTCTCCCGGAACAACCGAGCCCCACACAGAACCTCAGAGGGGGTTTTATGTGGCAGCGGAATTTGCTAACGCAAAGTGCTGAAAATCATACTGATAGGAATCTGCAGGCTTGAGCTTAGGCGACGGATTCCTTCCTCCCAATTTCGTTCCGGCATGCTGGTCCGATCGTCCTTAAAAAGGGTCGCAAACACCCTCGAAGCGTAGGGAGTGCGGTGCGCCGAGTACTTCTCCAGCTCTTTCATGAATGCCAGTGAGTGGGCCATGTTCATCTTCCCGCGGCCTTTGCTGAATCTCCAGAACTTAAGGTTGAGCAGCACGGTTTGATTACGCCCTCCATCATCTGATTGGAGCATCTGATCGGCCCGTGCTTTCACTGCTTCGATGATGTCCTGCGTAGTCACTGCAGGGAATGAATGTTCGCTGAAGGTGATGCGAAGCTCGCGCTTACCGTTGTCGGACCATGAATGTTTCTGCTCTTCGACCTGGCCAGGAATCACTTCGTTGACGCTTACTGAGATATCCGTTTCGCCTATCGTGATCGGATGGAAGCGCGCTAACTGATCGCGACATAGCACTGAATGTGGCGGTTCATCGGACGCCCCCATCGCCTTGCACACCATAAGCATGTATAGCATCTGTGCAGAGAACTGCCGGCGAGCCTCTGCGCTGCCGATTAAAGGGAAAGCCAGGTCTAGGTCTTGCTCGGCCAAGCGTGTTAGCAGGGAGTCGGCCTTTTCGGTCATGCCTACCGATCTCAGCAATTGGAGGGCAGTGATGAATGCCTCCCGGATGAATTCGTAGTCCCTTACGCGAATGAACTCCTGGACATTCTCAATCCATAGGAAGTCGCGCTCCAGCTCGTCAGTCGGACTGCCCAAGGCTGACAACTCCGTGACATTCACCGGAGCCCTCAAATTGTCGATTAGGGGGCCATTATTTGCCTCTTTCGTGGGTTCTTCCTGCGGGGCGTCAGGGGTTGTCATCCTGTCAGCCTGTCAGGCGGGGGAGTCGCGTCAATTATTGCACATAGGTGCTTTAGACCTAGTTTTTGTTTAACCCCAAACGTACCTTGAAGATGCAGTGTAATGACCTAACTGTTTGTAGGCTATGCGCTAATCCGAGTAAACTGGTCGATAGCCATATTTACCCAGCTTGGTTTATCAAGGACCACTTGCAGCCTAAGAATGGGGTACCCTTTTTGATAAGCAGCAACCAAGGGGCATACCCTAAAAAGTTCCCCAAAGGGATCAGTGAGGAGCTCCTTTGTCGTGATTGCGATAACAGGATTATCGGCGGAATTGAGGATAAGGCCTGTACAACTTATCGGCGGATGAAGGCATGGTTCGTTGAAACGGCCATGTTTCCGGGTTGGGAGTTTCGTGTTCCTTTACAATATGCCGAAGACATCCATCTCTTTGCGCTGAGTTTAGTGTTTAGGGCCTTATCCTCTACTAACGAATTTTTCAGACTTCTAAAGAATTGCCCGAACAGTTGTGAGGTCGCTGCAAGGATTGGCGGCGAGATTAGGTCGAGGAATGTAAGTAGGCAGATGCTGGTCGTGTTCAGGAAGGATATGACCGATCTCCAGCTAATCATATCCCCTGAATGTTTCGTGGATGGCGAATCCATAGGATGCCTCGTCCGTTTTGGACATTGGAACTTCTTTGTTCATTTGGCTGGGCCGGCCTTTGCTAACTGGTCTTCGATCGAATACTCCGATGCGAAGGAATGGAGAATGTATTCTTACGAGACTAGCCAGGACATGGACATAGCCCGTGAAATAGCGATTAAGGCAAATTCGTACCGGATTAAGAAAGATGGACGCCGGAAGTAACAATCCTTTGCCCAATCAACTTGGGCTAGTTTGCTAGCCTGACGTGCTATCCGTGGCTTCTTTGATTTTGGGAAATCGTAGATGCTCTTTGTTAGAGTTTTTGTTAGAGTTCCGCCTCCCGAATGACACCAAAAGGACGATAACCCGTTCATGGTTATCGTCTTAGTCCTAGCTGGCGGAGAGGGAGGGATTCGAACCCTCGGTACCTTGCGGTACACTGCATTTCCAATGCAGCGCGATCGACCACTCTGCCACCTCTCCTTTGTTACCAGCTAGAAGGTGCATCAAAGGGAGGGCGGGGGGTGGGTCAAGGGTGTTTAAGGGAGTGGTAGTGGCAGGGGTAGGGGTAGTCTTGTTGATCGGTTGACCAGAGGGCCAGTTGGCCAGGGCGTGGCCGAAGAATGGGTAGGGGCCTGAAAAGAGGAAAGCCGCCTAGCGGCGGCTTCCTGGTGGTATCATACGGAACCCAGAGGGTACTTTCAGATACAGGTTTATGTAAGTACTTTTCGGTATCTCGGTCAAGCGGCGAACGGACGCGACGTCGTCGCGTCCCTACCAAGAGACAGAGGACAGCACGTGGTGCTGTCCCTACCTTATTTGGCTACGGCCTTGGCCCAGGAGTCCTTCAGGCCGACGGTGCGGTTGAAGACGGGCTTGCCGGGCTGGGAGTCCTTGGCGTCGGCGCAGAAGTAGCCGGTGCGTTCGAACTGCACGCGGGTGCTCGGCGCGAGGGCGAGGAGGGCTGGTTCGACGAAGCCGCGGATGGTCTTGAGCGAGCCGGGGTTGAGGAGCGTGCGCCAGTCGGTGCCTTCAGGAATGTCGTTCAGGTCTTCGTGCGCGAAGAGGCGGTCGTAGACGCGGACCTCGACGTCGCCGGCATGCTGCTCGGAGACCCAATGGATGGTGCCCTTGACCTTGCGGCCGTCCGGGGCGTCGCCGCCGCGGGTGGCGGGATCGTAGGTGCAGGTGACCTCGATGACGTTGCCGGCGGCGTCCTTCTTGCAGCCGGTGCAGGTCACGAAGTAACCCCAGCGGAGGCGGACCTCCTGGCCGGGCGTGAGGCGGAAATATTTCTTCTCCGGGATCTCCATGAAGTCGGCGCGCTCGATGAGCAGCGTCTTGGAGAAGGGCACCTTGCGGGTGCCGGCGGAGGGGTCCTCGGGATTATTGACGGCGTCGAGCTCGTCGACCTGGCCTTCGGGGTAGTTCTCGATGACGAGACGGACCGGATCCAGCACCGCCATGAAGCGGGAGGAGGTCTTGTTGAGGTCGTCGCGGACGGCGTGCTCGAGCAGGGCGACGTCGGAGAGCGAATTATGCTTCGTGATCCCGATCGTCTCGCAGAACTTGCGGACCGCGGCGGGCGTGTAGCCGCGGCGGCGCATGCCGGAGATCGTGGGCATGCGGGGATCGTCCCAGCCGGACACGCGCTTCTCCTGCACGAGTTCGAGCAGGCGGCGCTTGGACATGACCGTGTAGGTCAGGTTGAGGCGGGCGAATTCGATCTGCTGCGGCTTGGCGGGGGTGTCGAGCGTACGGAGGAGCCAGTCGTAGAAGGGGCGGTGCACCTCGAACTCCAGCGTGCAGATCGAGTGGGTGATGCCTTCGTACGCGTCCTCGAGCGGGTGGGCGTAGTCGTACATCGGGTAGACGCACCACTTGTCGCCGGTGTTGTGGTGATGGACCTTGCGGATGCGGTAGATCACCGGGTCGCGCATGTGCATGTTCGGCGACGCCATGTCGATCTTGGCGCGGAGCACCGCCTTGCCTTCGTCGAACTCGCCGCGGGTCATCTTCTCGAAGGCCGCGAGGTTCTCGTCGACGGACGCGTCGCGGGTCGGGCTCGGCTTGCCGGGGTGTTTCTCGTCGCCGTGGAATTCGCGGATCTGGTCCTGCGAGAGGAAGCACACGTAGGCCTTGCCGAGCTTGATCAGCTTGATGGCGTCGGCATGCATGCGTTCGAAGTAGTTCGACGCCTGGTAGTAGTGCTCGTTCCAATCGAAGCCCAGCCAGCGGACGTCCTCCTTGATCGAGTCGACGTATTCGACCTCTTCTTTGGTCGGATTCGTGTCGTCCATGCGCAGGTGGCAGCGGCCCTTGAATTCGAGGGCGAGGCCGAAGTTCAGGCAGATGGACTTTGCGTGGCCGACGTGCAGGTAGCCGTTGGGCTCCGGCGGGAAGCGGGTGGCGACGGACGCGTGCTTACCCGCGGCCAGATCGGCGTCGATGATCTGCTGGATGAAGTGGCGGTGGGCCGTCGGCGCAGGGGTTTCGGAAGACATGACGGAAAGTTCAGGAGTGGTGCAAAGGTGCAAATCGGCGCGAGCGCCTGTGCAAAAGTGCAAAGGTGGGATCAGGCGATGAAGGCCTTCAGGCGGGCGAGGGTGGTGTCGCGGCCGAGGACGCGGAGGACGCCGAGCAGGTGGGCGCCGCCGCCCTGGCCGGAGGTCGCGAAGCGCACCGGGGCGAAGTAGTCGGTCGGCTTGCGCTCGCGGGCAGCGCCGACGGCCGCGAAGGCGGCTTCGAGGGCCGGCTCGGTCCAGGCGGCGGCTTCGAGCGTAGGCAGGAGCTCGCGGACGCGGGCGACCGGATCGCCGCCCTTCTTGGTGAGGTTGGCTAAGGCACCTTCGTCCTTCTTGAAGTCGGTGGTGAAGAAGAAGCCCATGAACTCTGGCAGGTGTTCGAGCGAGGTCACCTTCTCCTGGACGATGCCCAGGACTTCGGTGAGGCGGGCGTCGGAGACCGAGGCGTCGATGACCTTCGTCTCGAGTAGAATCGGACGGGCGAGCGTGGCGAATTCGGCGGCGGGCAGGGTGCGGAGCGTCTGCGCGTTGATGTGCGACATCTTCCGTTCGTCGAAGCGGGCGTTGGACTGGTGCACCGCGGAGATCTCGAACTGCTTGATGATTTCTTCAATCGGCAGCACTTCCTTGCCGTCGGCGGGCGTCCAGCCAAGCAAGCAGAGGTAGTTGCGGACGGCGGAAGGGAGGTAGCGGCGCTGCTGGTATTCCTCGATGAGGGCGCCCTTGTCGCGCTTGGACATCTTGCCCGGGCCGTCGGTCTTGAGGATGAGCGGGATGTGTCCGTAAATGGGCGGCTTGGCACCGAAGGCCTTGAAAAGCTCGAGGTGCTTCGAGGTGTTGGAGAGGTGGTCCTCGCCGCGAATCACGTGGGTGATCTGCATCTCGATGTCATCGACGACGTTGACGAAGTGGAAGACTGGCTCGCCGTTGGAGCGGAAGATCACAAAGTCGCGGTCCTCGACGCGCGCGACCTGTCCGCGGACCATGTCGTGCAGCACCATCGGGACGGTGTCGACTTTCTCGTAATCCTTTTTCAGGTGATCGTCGTAGGCTGGGGAGCGTGCGCCTTCGAGGCGGAGCCACCAGGCGCCGTCCTTTTCGTAAGCGCGGCCTTTGGCGGCGAGCTCCTGGAGCTTGGCCTTATAGAGTTCGGTACGCTGCGACTGGAAGTAGGGACCAAATTCGCCGCCGACCTCGGGGCCTTCGTCCCAATCCATGCCGAGCCAGCGCATCGAATCGAAGATCACCTTCAGGAAGGCCTCAGAGTTGCGCTCCTTGTCCGTGTCCTCGATGCGGAGGATGAACTTACCGCCCGTGTGACGGGCGTAGAGCCAGTTGAATAGGGCCGTCCGGGCGCTTCCAATGTGGAAGAAGCCGGTGGGGCTGGGAGCGAAGCGGACGCGGACCTGAGACATTTGGATAGGGAAAGGGGTAGGGGGTGGGGTAGGGGTTGGTAAAGCCGTAATCGGGGCCAAATAAAGAACCCCTCGGGAGGAGGCCTCCGGAGGGGTTCCAGTGGGCCTTGGGACTCCCTTACTTGGCTTGGACGGGGGCTGGGACGACTTCTTGGACGAGGCCGATGCCGGTGAAGTAGGCGTTACGCTGGGAGACGCGCTGGACGAACATGCGGGCCTCTTCGGCGTTGGTCTTATCCTCGGTCAAATCCTTCTTGGCCGGACGGATGAAAACATGATCGCCGTTGGCTACGCGGATGGCGGAGGTCAGTTTGCCGACACCAGCCGCTTCGATGAGGGGGCCAGTGTTCGCGTCGGCGCCCTTGAGTGCTTCGGGCAGGGAGTAGATCGAGAAGGCTGCGGGGGAGCTCAGTACGAGCTTATGGGCCTTGGCGCTATCGGTGAAGGACTTGCCAGCGGCGATATCGGCCTGGAGAGCCTTGCCGACCTTGGCGACTTCTTCGGCGAGGAGGCGGTTGAGCTGGGACTTCTTCCAATTCTCGACGGCCTTGATCTTGGCTTCTTCGTAGGTCGGGAGGCGATCAGCTGTGCGTACGTTGAGGAGGATAAAAGTGGCGCCTTCTTCGGAGCGGTAGACTTCGGTGCGCCACTCTTTTTCGTTGAGCTCGCCGGCGACGCGCAAGGCTTCGGCGGGGATTTTGGCGACGGTCGGCGGATTGATGACTTCGAAGGAGGGGATTACGGTGACCTTGGCGTTCTTGGCCTTAATCCAGGCGGCGAGTTCCTTGCTGTCAGCCTTGGCGGTATCGATGGCGAATTTCTCCGCGAGCTCGTCGGAGATCTGTCCGGCGAGGTTGGTGATCGCGCGGTCGGCCCGAACGAACTTCTCGAGCTCAGCACGTTTGGCGAGGGCCTGTTCCTTGACCTTACCCGTCTCGAACTTGAACTTTTCGGCCTGATTATAGCCCATGTTGATGATTTCGTCGTCGGAGACTGGAGCCGTGTCGGCAATGGAAGGGGTGATGGTGACGGCCGTGACGGCGACCTGCGGAGGGAGGCGGTAGTTCTCGATATTGACCGTGAAGGATTCCTTTACCTTGGCGTCATCGACCTTGATCTCGGGCTTGAAGCCGGCGGCGGAGAAGGTGGCAACGTCGACGGTCCAATTGGTACGTTCGCGATCGAGAATGCGTTTGATCTGGCTGGATGTGGCGTGGCCGGAGCCAGCGAGCGTGCTGATGGCTTTCTGGATGCGCCAGGTGTCTACAATGTAAGCCTCAAAACGGGCGCGGGTCTCATCGTCGGAAACGTTGAGCTGCTTGGCGGCGAACTCCACGAACTTATTGAGGCCGTCGGCGCTCTTGCCGTCGGGTGCGGTGGTCATCTCGTTGGCGAAGCGGCGGATCTCGACGACGGAGGGGGAGGGGATGCCGAGGGAGTCGGCGAGGCTGAGCTCGGCGACGCGCTGGACCAGGCCATTTTCGTTCATGCGCCGACCTGTCATCTGGGCGAAGAAAGTCGCATCACGGAAGCGGGCGCGGACCGAAGGGTCATTCAGGTCGACGCCCTGGTACATGCTGGATCCGGAGCTAAGGGCGCCGCGACCGGCGAACCCGTAGAAGACGAAGGAGACCACGATGACCACGAGCAGGAATCCGAAGATAATGCGGTGGTGCTTGCTGGTGGCGTTCTGGAGCCAGGTAATCATTCGGGCAACTTACCCCAGTCTTTCGGCGGGTGTCAATCAGTCCAAGCCCGCTCCCGTGGGCTTGCATCTGGCGGGGTTATTAACATCCCTTGGGGGCGTGCCAAAACCCCTCCATTGCATCGTCGCCGTGGCCCGTAACGGGGTCATCGGCTCGGGTGGCAGGCTCCCATGGCATATTCCCGAGGACCTGGCCTGGTTCATGGACCAGACCGCTGGGGGTATCATGATTGAGGGGCCGACCTGTTATGCCGAGTTGGGCAAGGCGCTGCCGAATCGCGGGACGGTGGTCGTCTCAAGGGATCCCGCCAAGTCCTTCCCCGGTGCTGAGCGGGCGACATCCTTGGCTGAGGCTATCGTCATCGCTGAGCGCATGGACCAGTGGAAGGGGCCGACTTGGATCACCGGTGGAGAGCGCATTTACGCCGAAGGCCTGCCACTCTGCGAACGCCTGCTGATCACGCGCATCGACCGCGACTTCGATGGCGATCGTTTCTTCCCCGCCGATTGGCAGCGCTATTTCACGAAACTGGTTTCGGCGAAGGACGGTGAGTACCAAGGGCTCAAGTACACGTTTGAAGTTTGGGAGAGGTGAGCGCGGCTGACGCCGCGAGGGGGGCACGTGCGCAAGGTGACACGGGGATATGGGGCGGTGTATAGGGTAGGGCGGCCATTGCCATGGCCGCCGTTCGCCACGTCGGGCTCGATGAGCCGGGCAGGGTGATTTGAACATAAGACGTCCGTCCGCCCACGGACGTGATGGCAATCACGTCCCTACCTCGGCCTTGCCCCCGCGCGACTATGATCCATAGTCGCGCCATGCTGCTTCCCCTGCTCCTACTGGCTACGATTCCGCCGACGATCTCCGAAGAGTCAAAGGTTCCGCCGTACACCTTGCCCGATCCGCTCGTGTGCGCGGATGGCCGGAAGGTAACGGACGCGAAGACCTGGAACGAGGTCCGACGTCCTGAAGTCTTCCGACTCGTCGAAGAGAACATGTTCGGGCGCACGCCGGACACTTCTAAACTGCAGGCCGTCGTCGAGATTCGCGAGCAGTCGAAGGACGCCTTTGGCGGCAAGGCCACGCGCACGCAGTTCAAAGTCTGGCCAATCGGCAAGAAGGGCCCGTCCTTCGACATGTTGCTCTATGTCCCTAATGCCGCCAAGCGCCCGGCGCCGGTGTTTGTCGGGCTGAATTTTGGCAGCAACCATACCACGACCGAAGACCCTGCGGTCTTCGTCGCTACAAGTTGGGTCTCTAAGCAGTGGGCCTTGAAGGGGACTACTCAGGCGGATCCGGCCTTACGTGGCGGGCAGGCGCGTCGCTGGGAATTTGAAACGCTCATCGACCGTGGTTACGCTTCGGCCACAGTTTATTATGGCGACTTCGAGCCCGACCATCCCGAAGGCTGGAAGAATGGTTTTCGTGCGGCGATTTCGCCCGATGGCGCGAACACGCAGTGGAAGGACGGCGAATGGGCCGCCATCGGCTGCTGGGCTTGGGGTCTCTCTCGCATGCTCGACGTTCTGGAGAAAGTACCCTCCGTCGACGCCAAGCGCGCCGCGGTGCACGGCCACTCGCGTCTCGGTAAGGCCTCGCTCTGGGCCGGCGCCCAGGATCAACGCTTTGCTTTCGTGATCTCCAATAACTCTGGTTGCGGCGGCGCCGCGCTCAACAAGCGCATCTTTGGCGAGACCGTCGGCGTCATCTCGGGTCACTATAAGGGCCGCGGTTTTCCGCATTGGTTCACCGCGCGCTTCGAGACTTTCTCGGAGAAGGAAGACCAGCTGCCGCTCGACGCGCATTACCTGCTCGCGCTCGCTGCGCCGCGTCCACTCTACGTCGCCAGCGCTTCGGAGGACAGCTGGGCCGATCCGCTGGGCGAGTTCCTCGGTGCCGTGCACGCCGACCCCGTCTATCAGGTGCTCGGCCAGCCAGGCCTCGCCACCAAGGAATACCCGCCCGTCAGCAAGTCCGTCGGCCAGACGGTCGGCTACCATATCCGCCCTGGTGCGCACGACATCCTCCTGGAGGACTGGAAGAACTACGCCGATTTCGCCGACCGCGTGATGCCTGCGAAGTAGGCCGTCGCTAACCGCTGGTTTCGGGAAGGGTTGACTAACCTCCGTTTAAGGGGATTTTGAAACCTCACGCTCCTGTATTTCAATGGATAGAATGCTAGCCTCCGAAGCCGGCGATTTGGGTTCGACTCCCAACGGGAGCACCACTTTACGCGAACCAGTTCGCGAGGGATAGGGGTTGGGGTAGGGATGCGATTGCCATCGCATCCGTTCGACTCCGAGGCCGGAAGTCGTCGGCCCTTGGCTAGCCTCGGTCGATGTCTTGGCGTGCCGTTTCAAACGGACGTGATGGCAATCACGTCCCTACCTATTGAACCTCCTGCTCCTGCTCTCCCGTTACCTTACTCCCGACGGTGAGCATCACGAATAGTCCGATGATCGCGTAGCAGATCGAGGAGCCGAGGAGCACGTTACGCAGCTCGAAGAGGTCGGTCATCACGCCCATGATGATTGCGGCGAAAGGTAGGAAGCCAAAGAAGCTCAGGCCGGCGACGGCCGAGACGCGGCCACGTAGTTCGGCGGGCGAACGTTCTTGGACAATGGTGTTGGCCAGTCCGACGAGCGTCGAGACGCCAACGGCAAGGCAGACGAGCGAGACGCCCGCCCAAATCAGTTCGTGCGACTGGCTGAGGCTGACGAGCGCACCGCAAGCGAGGATCATCCCGGTGAGAATGGCGATGCGGCGAAGGCTCGGGCGCAGGGCCATGATGAGGAGTGAGCCAGAGACCGAGCCAAGGCCTGAGCAAAGCATGAGCAGGCCCATCTGCTCCGCCGTGGCGTGGAGATCATTCTTCGCGTACAACGGCAGTAGCACGATGATGACGGGGAAGACGAAAAGGGTATTGGTGGCGAGGAGCGCGACCATCGCGAGGCTGGGCTTGTCCTGACGGACGTGGCGGAAACCTTCGCCCGCGCCGCCTTGGCGCTTTTGTTCCTCTTCGACCGTACCCTGTGCACGGCGGGGTAACGTAGCCAAGGCGGCCATCAGCGCCAAGAAAGAGGCTGCGTTTAGGTAGAAGGCCCATTCAGCACCATAGCGACCGACAAGGAAGCCTGCGGCGGCTGGGCCGACGAGGCGGGTCGCATGGAAGACCGCACGGTCCACCGAGATAGCCTTGGCGACGTTCTCTTTGGCGACGAGTTCCGGGACGATCGCCGCGGCGGCGGGCATCTCGAAGGAGCTGGAGACGCCCAGCAGGGCCGCGGCCACGATGAGATGCCAGGTGTGTAAGGATCCGTGGGCGATGAGCTGACCGATCGCGAGGGCGAAGCCGATCTGCGCGATCTGGCAGACTTGCAGGATGAACCGTTTGTCGTGACGATCGGCGCACGCCCCGCCGAAGCGGAAGAGTGCCAGCATGACCACTCCGGTTGCGAGGTGTGGCGCCGCCTGCAGCAATCCTTCGTACTTCTGGAGTCCGTCTCGGACGACGACTTCGGTCATCACCCAGCCGAGCGCCATGCCCTGCATCCAGGTGCCCGTCATCGAAATCCCTTCGCCAACCATGTAGCGCGTGAACGGCCCATTCGGGAAACGTTCAGCGGTAGGACTGGCGGAGGGGGAGGGCATTGGTCGGCCGGAGCATCAGGGACTCCTAGGCGAGTATCGAGTATGGAGTATCGAGTATAGGTTAAATGATACTGAGCAGTCCTCGACGATAAGGGACAGGGGCAGGGGCACGGACAGGTTGAAAGATCTAGGGGCGGGCTCAGGGGCCGTTGCAGTCTTACCGCCCCAGTGCCTGCGGCTGTACCTAAGCTTCTTAAGCTGTCCGTGTCCCTGTCCCTTTCCGAGTTACCCCAACCGCTAACCGCCAACCGCTATCCACTATTACCTATTATAAGCCTTCTCCGTCGCCTTCCAGGCGGCGTCGACGGCGGGCTTCAGCACCGCGGCGATGGCCTTGTAGCCTTCGACGTCGGGGTGGAGGTTATCCTTGAGGTAGCTGCCGGGCTTGCCCTCTCCGTTCGGGAGATTTAGCGCGACGTTGATGTCCACATACCAGAGGCCTTTGCCTTCCTTCACGATTTGTTCGAGCTGGCGGTTATACTCGTCGAGCAGGGGCCACTTGGCTTTGCGGGAAGGCGCACGGGTGGTGGCCACGAAGACCACGGCACAATCAGGGTTCTCCTTGCGCAGGCGGGCGAGGTATTCGCGGATGCGGGCGATGGGCGCTTCGACCGGATCGCCGGAATTGATGTCGTTGCCGCCGCACTGGAAGACGACCACGCGCGGGTGATAGGGCAGCGTGATGCGATCCATGTAGCCGAGGACCTCGGTCGTGAAGGAGCCGCCGAAGCCGCGGTTGATTACCGGATAGGGCTTCATCTCCTCGGCGACGTTCTTCCACATGCGCAGCGTGCTAGCGCCGGTGAAGAGCAGGGCGTGCTGCGGAGGCGGGTTGGCTTTATCGGCAGCCTCGAACGCGGCGATGTCTTTGGCCATGCGCAGCGGCTGCTGGGCTAGCGGAATGTGGGGCTTGGCGACGTCGGCCGCGAAGGCGGACACCGCAAGAAGGCAGGCGAGGAGGGCTTTCATTTTGAAAGGGGTCGGGGTAGGGGGGGGGTAGGGGTATGAAAACGCAGGGAGGGGAGGAGGGCAAGCGGGCAAGAAGTGCCAAGGAGAGGTGAAAGCGGTTAGCGGTTGGCGGTAAGCGGTTGGGAGCACCAGCATGCGGAGGGAGAAAAGAAGGCGGAAAGCTACCCCGGGTGGCAGGCTCCATAGCCCATCTTCCGGTCGTCCTTTGTTTTTCCTATCCGCTAACCGCCAACCGCTAACCGCAGACACCGTTCGTGGCTTTTGTCTTTCCTCTGCCATCTGTCATCCGTCATCTTTCATCTATCTTCCCACCCATGCCCCTCGTCCCTGGTCTCCTCAGCCCCTATGAAGCCGTCCGTGGTTTCGTGTACCTTCCCCGCCTGGTCTCGAAGATCCGCCTGCACGCGGCCGGTCAGCTCCACGCGGATTTCGTGAACAATCTCGGCAAGGCTTTCGACGACCGTTGCTGCCAATATCTCGGTATCAAGTATGACGACCTGCGCGTGTGGGTGCTGCAGAATCCCGCCGCGACGCAGGACGAGGTCCTCGCGTGGGCCGAAGCCAAGGGACGCAAACTTTCCACGAACGAGATCGAAATCTGGAACGGCTTCATGACTAAGCGCGGCTGGCGCGACGAAGCCAACGAAGTGCTCGTGCGTCGGCTCAAGGAGAACGGTCTCACCGCCGACGCCGGCGTCGACACGATGTTCGACTACATCGAGGTCGATGAAGGGCGCCCGGCACGAAAAGCGGCGCTTTAAGGCGGGTTTGTCAGAATAACCTTATAATTAGGGGTTGAGAGGGGAGGCGGCCAGCCCAAGGCTGAACCTCCCCTTTTTACGAACCGTATCTTTGCCGATACTTCTTCGCTTTGCGTCGCCTTCTCACATCAACGCCCCGTCCAACGGGGAACGGTCTTCGGACCGGGGAGGGACGCGCATGATCCTGTCACTGGTCTTGGCTCAGGTGGCCGAACAGGCTCCGGTGGTGGCGAAAGCATCGCCGGCCATCGTGAATAATTTCCAAGTCGCCCTGCTGGCTTTTAAGTCGGGTGGCTGGATCGTCGCGCTGATCGGCGCCGCCGCGATGGTCGGTCGCCTGCTCGTCGACGAGGCCGCCGACGCCAGCTGGCAGCGTTCGCTCCGTCACGTCATCGCCGCTGCGATCTTCGCAGTCATCGCCTATTTCGTCACGTTCCAGTGGGAACTCTCGGCGCTGAATAAAGCTATCGTCCAGGGTCTTTGCGGTGCCGTCGCGCCGGAACTCGTGGACTGGCTTTCGACGACCATCCGCAAGAAACTTGGTTTCAAGGACAAGCAGAAGATTCCCGCCTGGCGGAGTCTTTTCTCCCGCAAGAAGAAGCCCAAGCGTCGACGTCGCACGACCGCCAAGACTGCCGCCTCGGCGAAGAAGGGCGCGCCGGCGAAGGCTGCGCCTAAGAAAGGCGCCAAGAAACCCGCCGCCAAGAAGCCTGCCGCCAAGAAGCCTGCCGCCAAGAAGGCACCGGCCGAAAAGAAGCCGCCCGCCAAGAAGCCCGACGACGGTCAGTCCACCCTCAATCTTTAAACAAAAACCACCATGTGTGCCCAGCGTAGCCGCGGTCGATCCGCCAAGAACAACCTCATCCAAGCCGAGATCGGCATCGTCGGCATGGCCGTCGTGACGTTGCTCGTCTCCCTAGCCGGCCTCTGGTTCAGCCACGAGCTGCGTGACACGACCAAGCGCGTGAAGGACACCACCATCAGTATTCAGTCTTCCTTCGAAGCCTATAAGAGCGCCATGAAGTCCGCTGATACGGGCGTCGTGCTCTTCACCGACCAAGGGACGAAGTCGGACAATAAGAACGTCGAAGTGACCGCGACCGCGGCGACCAGTGCCTTGGAAGTCGCCGAGCGCGATACGAAGCAATCCATCAAGCTACTTGACCAGGTGATCGAACTGCTCGCCACCTATGAGACCGTCACGGTGACCTTCGGTGCTTCCGCGCTGATCTTCGCGCTGTTCGTGGGCATCCGTCGGTTCCGCATGTAAGCGGAGCGAGGCTTAGGCGAAGTGGCCGAAGCCGCGAACCTTGATCGGTTCACCGTCAGCGATATCGCGGGCGAGGCCCGTGCCGGCTTCGACCGTGCCCAGGCGTGTGAGTGGCGTGAGCGGGAAGGCCTTGCGGAACGAAGATTCTAGTAGGTCAGCCCGGTCGTCACTGACCGCGAAGAGTAGCTCGTAGTCCTCGCCATCCTGCAGGGCGTGCTCGAGCACGGGCTTACCGTCTGATTTCGAAAGGGCGTTCGCGGCGTCGGAGACCGGTAAGGCCGCCACGTTGATGCGTGCATCAAGCTTGGGGCCTAGCAGTCCGGGCAGGTCCTTGGCGAGACCGTCGGAAAGGTCAGTGCACGCCGTGACTTCGCCGTGCCCGCAGAGCCATTCGCCTTCCGCGAGGCGCGGGGAGAAGTCGAGGTGCTTGCCGTAGAGCGAGCCACCGAGCTGGCCGGTGACGAAGAGCACATCACCGATGGAAGCGGTCTTGCGCGTGAGGATGCGATGGGCGAAGCCTTGGACGGCGAGTGTGCCGATGAAGGCGCCGTTGGGTCCGCGACAGATATCGCCGCCGACGATGCGCAGGCCGGCCTTGGCGGCGGCGCGCCCGGCACCGTGGGCGAAGTCGGTCAGCCAGGTCGCGTCGACGTCGGCTCCGATCACGAGGGAGAGCAAGGCGTCGGAAGGCACAGCTCCGGCCGCAGCGAGGTCGCTGAGATTGCGGTTCACCAGCTTAGTGCCAGCGCGGATGCCGTCGCACGCGGCGTCGAAGTGTCGCCCCAGGATCACCGAGTCAATCGTGCTCGCCCGGATGGAGCGCCCGCCGGTAGTCGGGAGATGCGCGCAATCGCCACCTGGTCCTTCGGGGAAAGGCGGGGCGGCTTCGGCGAGCGACTGCACTACGCGACGGATGAGTTCTTCCTCGGTCAGCTTGGCGACCGAACGGTCCGCGAGGGTGGTGAGGGCTCCCATGGCCTCAGAGCGTGGAGGCGTTGGGGGCCAGTTTCAACCAGAGTAAATTCCAACCGTTGAAACAGCAATGGATGGCCATGCAGGTCAGGAGTCCATAGCGGTCGCGGACCAGGCACATGAAGGCCCCAAAGGCGAACAAAGGCAGGGCGGCGGAGGGGCTCAGGTGCGCGGCGCTGAAGAGCGCACCAGTGAGGCAAATCGCGATCCACCGGCCATAGCGTTCGGAAACGGCGCCAAGGCGTCGGAGGCCCGGGTAGATCATGCCGCGGAAGGCGAGTTCTTCCATGATCGGGGCGCCAATGGTGACCGCCAAAGCGATCGTAAAGAAGCGCCACGTGTCGACGTCGGTCTTGAGCACCGCATCGACAATCTCTTGGGGTTCGTCGGCGGGCGGCTGGCCGGCCCAACCGCTGAGGAAGAGCTGTTCCCACGCGACGTGGAAACCCTTCCAGACCACCGAGGCGACGAGGCCCAGCGCGAAGATGGAGAGTAACCCGAGGAGCACGCGGGGGACACTGAAGCCGCGGAGGGCCTGACGGAGAGGCGAGCCTTCGGACTTAGGCTCATCCGTCGCGACGGAGGGCGCCCAGTCGAGTGTTCGAGGGGCGAGTGCTCCCATGCCGAGCATCGCCAAGGCTGCGGCGAGCTGACCACTGAATGCCGCGGTGAAGACGTGCGCCTGTGCGATGCCGAAGTAGGTGGAGAAGCTTTGCATCACCATTTGCGTCACCACCCCGAAGAGGATACCAAAAGCGAGTAGGCCCGTGCAAAGCCCCATCACCGCGTCGCTGACAGAAATGGCTGTCGCTTCAACTTTGCCCGGAAGGTTCCGCCAGCACTTCAGCGCATAGATGCCGATGAACGCCGCGAGGAGATTAACGACTACGCACGCCCAATCCCAAGGCCCGAAAGCGTCGAGGGATTGCGTGAGCTCGCCCATCTTTGCTTAGGCGCCGAAGACCTGACGACCGCCGACGAACGTCGCGCGGACACGACCGGTGAGCGCGCGACCGACGAGCGGGTTGTTGCCGGACTTCGAAGAGAGATCGGCGGAAGCGGGCGTCCAGGCGGCCTTGGGGTCGAGGATGACTAGGTCCGCGAGGGCGCCGACCTTGAGCGTTCCTGCTTCGAGGCCAAGGGCCTTGGCCGGGCCGTGCGTCAGGCGAGCGATGAGTAGGGCGAGGTCGGCGTGGCCGCCGGTGACAAGCGCCGTGTGGGCGGCCGCGAAAGCCGTCTCGAGTGTCGCAGCGCCGAAGGGAGCCAGGTCGAACTCGCAATCCTTCTCGGTAGCCGTGCAGGGTGAGTGGTCGGAGCAAATCGCGTCGATGGTGCCGTCGATGAGCGCAGCGATAAGGGCAAGACGGTCGGCTTCCTCGCGGAGAGGCGGATTCGTCTTTAGGCTCGTGCCGTAGTGGGCGAGCGCGGCGTCGGTGAGGAGTAGGTGCAGGGCGGAGACTTCAGCCGTGACCGCGAGTTTCTTCGCCTTGGCGCGGCGGACGATGTCGGCGGAGCCTCCGGAAGAAAGGTGCTGCAGGTGGATGCGGGCCTTGGTCAGTTCGGCGAGCAGGCAGTCACTCGAGACCACGACTTCTTCGGCGGCGCGGGGTAGGCCGCGGAGGCCGAGGCGGAGGGACCAAGCGCCTTCATGCATCTGGCCGCCTTCGGTCATGCTGCTATCCTGGCAATGATCGAGGACGACGAGGTCGAACATCGCGGCGTATTCCAGCGCGCGACGCATGATTTCGTTGTTCTGGACGCCTGAGGTCGTGTCGGTGACGGCGACCACGCCGGCCTTTTTCATCGTGCCGAGCGGCGCGAGGGCCTTGCCTTCATGGCCTTTCGTGAGGGTCCCGGTCGGGAGCACGCGCACAGCGGCATCGCGCGAGCAGATTTCGCGAAGGAGTTGAATCGTGCCGACGTTGTCCGCCGCGGGGAGCGAGTCGGGCATCGTGACGACAGTGGTGAAACCGCCGGCGGCGGCCGCGCGGGTGCCGGTGCGAATCGTCTCGCGGGGCGTGAGGCCTGGTTCGCCGAGGCGGCAGTTCAGGTCGACGAAACCCGGGGCGACTACGAGACCCGTGCCGTCGATGACGCGGGCCTTGGCCTGGTCGGCGGTGGAGAGTTTATCGACGAACTTGCCGTCGAGGGCGAAGACGTCGCCTTTGGCTTCATCGCGCTTCGCGGAGGGATCAATCACGCGGGCACCGCGGATCCAGAGAGGGGAGTTGTCGGCGGGGTTCATCGGCTGATGGCTCCAGTGCAGAGGTGAAGGACGGCCATGCGGACGGCGACTCCGTTGCGCACTTGTTCGAGGATGACCGAACGGGGGCCGTCGGCGACTTCGCTTTCGACTTCGACGCCGCGGTTGATGGGGCCCGGGTGCATCACGATCGCCTCGGGCTTGAGCCAGGCGGCGCGTTCGGCGTTGAGTCCGAACTGCGAGGTGTATTCGCCGAGCGAGGGGAAGTGGGTGGTCGTCTGGCGTTCGTGCTGGATGCGCAGGAGCATCACCGCGTCGCAGTCCTTCAGGGCTTCCTTTAGGTCATGGACGATGCGGACCTGCGGGAAGGCTTCCTTCAGCGAGGCCGGGACGAGTGTCGCGGGGCCCGCGAGGGTGACCTGCGCGCCGAGCTTCGAGAGGCAGAGGATGTTCGAGCGGGCGACGCGGCTGAAGAGGATGTCGCCGAGGATCGTGACCTTGAGGCCTTCGACCTTGCCGAAGCGCTGCCGGAGCGTGAAGGCGTCGAGCAGGGCCTGCGTCGGGTGTTCGTGGGCGCCGTCGCCGGCGTTGATGACCGAGATGTCGAGGACCGACCCCAGGTAGCGGGCCGAGCCGGCGGAGGAGTGGCGCATCACGATGGCGTCGACGCCCATCGCGCGGATGTTCATCGCCGTGTCGCGGAGGGTCTCGCCCTTCACCAGGGAGGAGGCCGTCGTGTTGATCGAGACCACTTCGGCGCCGAGCTTCTTGGCCGAGATTTCGAAGGCCGTGCGGGTACGCGTGCTCGGCTCGAGGAAGAGGTTCACCACCGTGCGGCCCTTCATCAGTTCGAGGCCCTTGCCCGGTGCGAGCGCGGGTAGGAACTGGTCGGCTTGGCGGAAGAGCAGTTCGATCTCGGGGCGGGAAAGCTCCTCGATGCCGGTCAGGTCTTTTTTCGTCCAGGTGTCTTGTGAGGCCATGCGGTGAGGTTCCGGTGGCCCTAACGAGGTTAGGACCATTGGGAAAGTGCGGAGGGAAGGCCCTTGGTCAAGGGCGGAGATAGGGACAGGGCCAGGGGCAGGGCTGGGGCTAGGTGAATACCAAGCAAAAGCACCGTGTCAGAAGATTTGTCCTGATGTATGACTAGCCCGAGCCCGAGCCCTAGCCCTTCTGTTCGTTTACTTCGCCAGCAGTTCCCGCACCTTCGCGCCGATGGCGGCGGCGGCTTCACCCTTCTTGTCCTTATGGGCGGCGACGACGTTGACGAGCGCGCTGCCGACGACCACGCCGTCGGCGACCTTGGCGATGGCTTGGACGTGCGCGGCGGTGGAGACGCCGAAGCCGACGCAGATCGGCAGAGAAGTGTGCTTACGGATTTCGGCGACGGCGGACGAAAGATTGGCGGCCAGTTCGGAGCGCTCGCCGGTCACGCCTTCGCGGGAGACGTAGTAGATGAAACCGGAAGCATGCTTGGCGATGAGGCTAATGCGCTCGGGCGGGGTGGTCGGAGCCACGATGAAGATGTTGGCGAGGCCATGCTTCTTCGAGGCCGCGATCAGCTCCTCGGCTTCTTCGGGTGGGCAGTCGAGGACGAGCATACCGTCGGCACCGGCTTCGCGGACCTTGGCGCAGTAGTTCTCGAGGCCAAAGGAAAAAAGCAGGTTATAATAGCAATAGAGCACGATCGGCTTGTCGGTGCTGGCGCGCACCGCGCGGAGCACATCGAGGAGGCCGTCGTAGGTCATGCCGCCTTCGAGGGCGCGCTGGGAGGCGAGCTGGTTCGTCAGGCCGTCGGCGAGCGGGTCAGAGAAGGGCACACCCACTTCGAGGACGTCGGCGCCGTTCTTCGCTAGGGAAAGCAGGATGGCCTTGGACGTCTCGACGTCGGGGTCGCCGGCGCAGACGTAGCTTACGAAGGCCGGGCGGCCTTCGGCTTTACAGCGGGCGAACGTCTGGGCTAAGCGATCCATGTGCGGAAGGAAGCCGGGTTTGGTCCCGAGGGCAAGGCGAAGGAGAATCCTGCCCGCTTTCCCGGGTTGCCAATCGGGGGCGCGTCCGCACTTTGGAGCCGTCGGCCCAAGTGGTGGAACGGTATACACATCAGACTTAAAATCTGCCGCCGAAAGGCTTACCGGTTCGAGTCCGGTCTTGGGCACGACAACACGAAACAGGCCGCACGGGTGGTGCGGCCTGTCTTCCCGTTTCCGGGACAAATAAGTCCAGAGTCCTAGCTACGGGACTCTGGGGTCGGGTACGGAGAGTTTGAATCCTGATTCCGTTAGTCGCCCTCGCGACTGATGCGTCCTTTATAAGGGAGGCTCTTACCTGAGTGAAATTGACTGAGGGTGTTGTGCTGGTCCCAGGGGGTGCTGTCAATGGATTCGTCGGAAAACCCTGAAATTATGACAGAAATACCGATTGGAGGCCGATAAAGGCCTCTAATCGGGGTGCCGCGCTTAGCGCTTAAGGCTGAAGGGCGTGAAATCGGTGTCGGTGTCGAAGGCATCGACGCCCTCCGCCTGCTTCAGCTTCGCGCAGACAATCGTCGTGACCGGCGTCATCACCGCTTCCACGAGTATCTTGAGTATCCAGTTGATGAGCATCACCCCGAGGACTTTTTCGGGGCTCCAAATTCCCATGAAGGCGATGGGGTAGAAGATCAGGCTGTCGACGCCCTGGCCGACGACGGTCGATCCGATGAAGCGGGCCCACGGATGTTTACCGCCCATGCGCACCTTCATCTTCGCAAGCACATAGGAGTTAAGGAAGTCGCCGACGAAGAACGCGATGATCGAGCCGAGGGCGATGCGCCAGCCGCCGCCGAAGCAGGTCTCGAGTGCGGGCTGTAGCTGTGCGTTGAAACTTGCGTCCGGACTAGCCGGCATCGCGAGCACCACCCAAGTCATCACCGTCGCGAAGAGCATGGCGGCGAAGCCAGACCAGATCACGCGACGGGCGAGGGCGTAGCCGTAGACTTCCGTAAGGATGTCGCCGAAGATATAGGACAGCGGGAAGAACAGGATGCCTGCGCCGAAGTCGACCTTGCCAAAGAAGGGAAGGGCAAGCTGCACAATCTTCGCTGGGCCGATGAGGTTGGAGCAGAGTAATACCGCGACGAACGCGCCGAGGATGAGGTCGTAGTAGCGAAAGCTGCGGGTCATCGTCGCTTAGGGTGAAAGGAATAGGCCCGTTCGCCAGCGGGGAGCGTTAAAAATCAGCGTCCGAGGGCGGCCTTGAGGAAGGGCTCGAAGATATCGGCTTGGCGATGGAAGCCCAAGTCGCTCGCGTGCGAGCCGTCCGTGGCGCCATCGCTGTCGTCGCCGTAAAGGTGGTCGCCGGGCACGTAGGAAAGCCCTTTGACGCCTTCCTTCACGAGCTGCTCATAGGCGGCCTTGAGCGCGGCGTGGTTCTCATCGTGGTGCTGGCGGCGGCCGGCGATGATCCAGGAATCGGTGTTGCGGCGGTCTTCGACGAGAATGATCGGGGTGTCCGGGCGGGCGGCGCGGAGCTGCTTCACGAGCGGCGCGCACTTCTCTGAGACTTCCTTCGCGTTCATGTTCGGGAGACAGTCGATCACGTAGACGGCGGCGTCAATCCGCACGAGGAATTCGCCGACGGCCTTGTCCATGCGGCCATTGCCGGAGAAGCCGAGGTTGACCACCGGCACGTCGAAGCGGCGGCCGAGGATACCGGTGTGCACCATGCCTGGTCGGCTGGCGCAGGCACCGTGGGTGATCGAGGTGCCGTAAAAGACAACGGGCTTCGCACGCGGTTTGAGGCCGACGAACTTTTTGCCTTCGGTCACGCCGACATTGAGAAACTCGACACCATTGTAGAGCGGTAGGTAGATTGCATATTCGCGTTCACCGGCGTCGAGACCATCGGCGACGCGGACCTTCATCTCCTGCGTACCGGGGCGGACGACCTGCACCCAGCGCCATTTGCCATCTTTGTCGCGGGCGTAGAGGTCGAGGCCGCTGACGCCGGTGGCGGGCATGTGCGGCATCGCAAGCTGAGCCTTGGTGACCTTGTAATGCGCGTAGATCGACGTCGCGTCGGTGCGGAAGCGGAACATCTGGCCCGCGCTGTCGCGGCTCAGGCCCCAGACGGCCGGGGTGACCTTGCCGTCGGCCTCGGCGGGCAGGCGGTCGAAGTAGCTCTTACGCTCGGCGTCGGGGAAGGCGCGGCCTTCGAGGTCCGTCTCGCGGACGTCATGCCAGGTGACCTTCTCGTCCGGGCGGATGGCGTAACGGTCGATCGACTTCGGCGCGGCCTTGGCGGCGGGGGCTTTCGCGGCGGGCTTGGTCTGCTGGGCGAAGCTGGCGGAGCTGGCGCAGAGTAAGGCGAGGAGCAGGGTGGTGGTCTTCATGGTCTTGGAAAATCAGAGCGCGGTGCCGTGCGTCAGCGCGATCGTGCGAATCGCCGCGAGCGGCTTCTCGTATTCGTCGAGCGCGGCGACGTAGTCTTCGCGGGCCTTATCGGCGCGCTGGAACGCCGACTCCGTGGAGGACTTGGTCTTATCGAGGTTCGATTGGGCTTTGGCTTCCATGTCTTCGGCGGAGGCCAGCGACGCCGAGGTGATGCGGATCTGTTCCTGAAGGAACTGCAGTTCGCGCACATCGATATTCGGTTGGGAGCGGAGCAGGGCGAGTTGGGAGCGGAGGGATTCGAGGCTACGGCGGAGGCGGGTCACGCGGTCTGACTCACGGGTGACGTTGGACTGCGCGCGGTTGACGAGCGTCTCGGCCTTCGCCTTGTCCTCGAGCGAGCGCTTGTACTCGTCAAAGCGTAGCTTCGTGCGCGGGTAGTTGGCGGCGGACATCAGGCGGACCACGCCTTCCTTCGTCACATAGGGCAGCTGATAGCGGCGATTATCGATGCGGAGGATATATTTCTCACCCGGCTGGTCGTAGATAATCGGCAACGTCTGGGGCGCGTCCGGGTCGGCGGCCCACACTGGAGCTATTCCGAGCAGGAGCAGGCAGAGCAGGGCGGGGAGGGCCTTCACGCTATTTTAATATGGGTGACGGTGAAGGCAGTCAAACTGCCTTCTGCAGGCGACGCCCGGCGACGTGTCGCTTGATCAGCTGGCGAACCTCGGCGCGGACCGTCACTCCATTTTCATCGGCTAGCCACAATTTGAGCAAGCCAGCGTAGAAGCACAGTGTCTCGCGGGCGGCTAAGGCCGGGTCGAGATCGGCGGATGCCAGTTTCATCCGGACGGCTTCCCCGTAGAATTCCGTCACTTCGGTCAGAAACAGCGAGCTGGCCGACATCAGGTCTTTGCGGACGTCGGCGAAGGCGCCCACGTATTCGCATTTCCAGAGCATGACCTCGTAGGTCTCTAGCGCCTGCCGGTCGGTGCGCAGGCGATCAAGGGCCGCCTGCAAGCCGGCCTCGAGCCGCTCCAGGGCGTCCCCCGTCCGAAAGTCGTCGAACCGCAGGAGCGTTCCCGTCTGTTGTCGCACCGCCATGAAGAGGTCGGCCTTGTCACGGAAGTGCCAGTAGACCGCCCCGCGGGTGACGCCGGCCTCTTTGGCGACCGTTTCCAAGGACGTATTCGTGACCCCTTCGCGGCTGAAAACCTGTCGGGCGCAGGTAACGATTCGGTCACGGGTGAGGGCAGCTTCTGCTTTGGTCTTGCGAGCCATGGTCGGGCAAATAGATTTACATACATGTCTGTATGTAAATCTCGCCCTGTCGAGGGTCTTCTCTTTGCGGTCTTGGTCTTCGGCCTGTTCGGTTGTCGCCAGGAGTCGGCCATGCCGCCTTCCGGGCCATTGCCGGTCGCAGTCCTTACGGTCACCCCGGCCGACCTCGCTCAGACGGCGATTGCACCGGCGCAGACCGAAGGCGTGCGCGAAGTGGAAGTGCGCGCCCGCGTGACGGGTATCTTGCAGACGGTCAATTACGCCGAGGGCGCCCAAGTGAAAGCCGGCGACCTTCTTTTCCGAATCGATCCAGCGACTTATGTCGCCGCCCATGCGTTGGCCGTGGCACAACTCGCCCAAGAGACTGCGCGGGCGCAGCAGGCGACCGATGAAGCTGTCCGTCAGGCCGAGCTTTTCCGCCAGAAGGCCGCGAGTCGTAAGGAAGCCGATGACGCAAAGGCCTTGGCCGACGCCGCGAAGGGCGCGCGTGATGCCGCCGCCGCGAAGGCCAGCCTCGCTAAGCTCGACTTAGATTACTGCGAAGTTCGCTCGCCCGTCGCCGGCATCGCCGGCCGTCGCCTGCTTACTGAAGGCACTTTGGTTACTCCGACCGGATCTGACGGCCTGCTCACCACGATCGTGAACGCGGATGAGGTTTGGGCGCGCTTCGGTCTTTCCGAAGATGATTTCCATCGCCTCTTTGCCATCGGAGCCAAATCCGCCCAGGGCGCTGAGGTCACGCTCCTGCTCCCTAATGGCTCTGCTTATCCTGTGCGCGGCAAGATCGACTTCGCCTCGCCCCAGGTCGACACCCGTCTCGGTACGGTGCAGCTCCGCGCCCGTTTCGCCAATGCCGACGGCGGTTTGCTCGCGGGCCAGTTTGTTCGCGTTCGCGTGACCGGTGGTAAGGCCAAGGACGCCACCCTCGTACCGCAGCTCGCGCTCGTCCAAGCACCGTCGGGACGTTCCGTCTTCGTCGTCGGTGCGGGTGATCGCGCCGAGGCCCGTCCGGTCACCTTGGGCGAGGCCCTGGGTTCGAATATCGTCATCCTCACTGGCTTGCGTCCCGGCGACCGCGTCATTCTCAACCAGCTGCACAAGCTGCGCCCGGGCTCCCCGGTCGTCGTCGCTCCGGCCAAGAAGTAAATGGGCTGGGACTTCTTCATCAAGCGACCGATTTTCTCGGCCGTCCTCTCGCTCATCATCGTCCTGGTTGGTGGGCTGGCGCTGCAGAACCTGCCGTTGTCGCAGTATCCGCAAATCGCACCGCCGACCGTGACGGTCGTTGCGAGCTACCCGGGCGCCTCGCCAGAGTCGCTCGTCAATAACGTCGCTGCTCCCCTCGAGGAGCAGATCAACGGCGTCGAAGGCCTCCTTTATTATTCGTCCAACTCATCGTCGAGCGGTGCGCTCAGCATTACCGTTACCTTTGAGAACGGCGTCGACCCGGACATGGCGACCATCCTCGTGGCCAATCGCGTCAAGCTCGCTGAGCCGCGCCTGCCGGAAGAGGTTCGCCGTCTCGGTGTGATCACCAAGAAGCGCTCGAACGACATCCTCATGTCGGTCTCGATCGTTTCACCTAAGGCCACGCGCGATTCCGTCTTCCTCAGCAACTTCGCGTCCTCGGTGGTCGTCGAGGAAATCAAGCGCCTGCCCGGCGTCGGCGACGCCGGTGTCTTCGGTTCCCGCGACTACGCGATGCGCGTCTGGCTGCGGCCGGACCGCATGGCGGCACTCGGTGTCACTTCCGCTGAGGTCGTCCGTGCCATCCGTGCCACGAACACTCAGTATGCCGTTGGCCGCCTCGGCCAGGAGCCGTCGGTAGACGCCGCCTTTGTGGTGCCCGTCGTGGCCCGCGGGCGCCTTTCGACCCCCGAGCAGTTTGGTGATATCGTCCTTCGCTCCAGCTCCGCCGACGGTGTCCTCCGCCTTAAGGATGTCGCCCGCGTGGAACTCGGGTCCCAGAGCTATGAGCAGCTCAGCATGCTGGATGGTAAGCCTGTCGCCGGCATCCGCGTCTTCCTGCAGACTGGCTCGAACGCCCTCGAGACCGCCGACCGTATCCGCGCGCGGATGGATGAGCTGACCAAGCAGTTTCCGCCGGACGTCGAGTACAGCATCCCGTTCGACACCACCCGCTTCGTGCGTTCCGCCATCGGTGAGGTGCGCAATACGCTCGTTGAAGCCGCGTTCCTCGTCGCACTCGTCGTCTTCCTCTTCCTGGGTTCGTGGCGTGCCACCATCATCCCCATGATTGCGGTGCCCGTCTCGCTCATCGGCGCCTGCGCCGGGCTGTGGATCATGGGCTACGGCATTAATATCCTGACTCTCTTCGCGATGGTCATCGCGATCGGTATCGTGGTCGACGACGCCATCGTCGTGCTTGAGAACACGGAACGGCTCATGCGCGAGAAGGGGCTCAGTCCGTTTGAGGCCGCCAAGGAATCCGTGCGTGAGGTCGCTGGCGCGATCGTCGCGATCGTCTGCGTGCTTGTGTGCGTCTTCTTGCCGGTCGCCTTCCTCGGCGGTATCGCCGGCGTGCTTTATCGCCAGTTCGCGGTCACCGTTGCCTTTTCCGTCATCCTTTCTGGCTTCGTCGCCCTGACGCTGACGCCGACCCTTTGTGCTCTGCTGCTCAAGCCGCATGCGCCCGGCGCGCCGACGGGCTGGCTGGCTGGCATCGTCGCGGGTTTTGGTCGCGGCTTCGACGCCGTGGCCGCCTGGCATGGCCGCGTGGTCCGCTGGCTACTTGATCACCCGCGTTCGGCGGCGGGTGCCTTCCTGGCGATCGTCATCGCGAACATCGTACTCGTCGTGAAGATCCCGCGTAGCTTCCTGCCTGCGGAAGACCAAGGCTATCTGCTCGCCATGGTGGCACTCCCTGACGGCTCGGGCATCAATCGCACCAAGGCCTTCATGGACAATCTCACGCCAAAGTTGCGCGAGAACCCCGCCGTCCGTCACACCTTCGCGATCAGCGGCTTCGACCTCCTCGGTGGCGGCGAGCGCACGAACTCCGGCACGATCTTCCTTCCGCTCAAGGATTTCGGAACTCGTCCACCTGGCGGCGAGGCCCTCGCTCGTCAGCTCAACGCGATTGGGATGACGCAGCCCGACGGCATGTGCCTGGTGGTAAACCCTCCCGCCATTCGCGGTATCGGTAGCGCCGGTGGCTTCGAATTCTATCTGCAGGCGAAGGATGATGATGACCCCGCCCGGCTCGCGGCGAATATCGAGAAGCTGGAGGTCGCGCTGCGCGCTCGCCCCGAGCTCACCGGTATCCGCGTCTTCTTAAGGCCGGCCGTGCCCCAGTTTCTCGCCGAGGTCGACGACGTCCGCGCCGCCGCCCTTGGGGTGACGTTGCCTGACCTTCACGAAGCCCTACAGGCCACCATTGGCGTCGTCTACGCCAACGACTTCACGTTATCGGGCCGCACCTACCGCGTGCTTGTTCAGTCGGAGGCGGCTGATCGTATGGATGCTGCCGCCGCTGGCCGCGTGCATGTCCGCTCGGCGAACGGTGCGATGATCCCGCTCTCCAGCTTCGTGAAATTTAAGCCCTCCTCGGGACCAGAGCAGCTCGAGCGGCACATGGGCTTCCTGTCCGCGCGCCTCATTTGTGCAGCCGCCCCGGGCGTGAGTTCTAGCCAGGCCATCGCGCTGGTCGAAGAGATTGCCGAGGATATCCTGCCCGTCGGTTACGGTATCGATTGGACGGCGCAGGCCTTACAGGAGAAGCGTGCGGCGACCTCTGCCTTGCCCGCGTTCCTGCTCGCGCTCCTGATGGTGTTCCTGATTCTCGCGGCCTTGTATGAAGACCTTGCGTTACCTTTAGGCGTGCTACTCACCGTACCGTTCGCGCTCCTCGGCGCGCTGCTCGCTGTGCTCGTGCGCGGGATGCCAAACGATATCTACTTCCAGATTGGGCTCGTGACGCTCATCGGTCTCGCCGCCAAGAACGCCATCTTGATCGTCGAGTTTGCCGAGACCGCTCGTCGGGCGGGCCGTTCGGCGGCCGATGCCGCCATCGAAGCTGCGCGCATGCGCCTTCGTCCGCTCGTCATGACCTCGATGGCCTTCGTGCTCGGAGTCGTCCCGCTTGCCTTCGCCAGTGGCGCGGGCGCTGCGGCCCGCCAGTCCATGGGTACCGGCGTGCTGGGCGGCATGTTGCTCGACACTTTCGTCGCTACCTTGTTCATCCCGTGGTTCTTCCATCTGCTTTCGGGCCGAAAGGAAAAGCCGACTCCCGTCCAGCCATGATGCCCCGCTTCGCACTCTTATCCGCCATCCTCCTCGGTGGCTGCACCGTCGGACCGGATTACGTCCGGCCTGAGCTGCCCAAGGCTGACGTCTTCCCGGAAGCTGGTAAGGGCGGCACGGCCATCCGTGCCGAATGGTGGAAGTCGCTCGGTGATCCGGAACTCGACGCCTTGGTGGCGAAGGCGTTGGTCGCCAACGCGGATCTGCGCATTGCGGTGGGCCGCGTCGAGCAGGCGGCTGCCGTCTTAGGGGAAACCGAAGGCGCTGGCATCCCGCAGATCGACGCCGCCGGCGGGATCAATTCAAGCAAGCTGAGCGAAGGCGCTTATAATCAGAACCTGGCCACGACTGGCCGGCACCGTACCACCGCACGTGGTGGTCTCACCACCTCGTTCGAGCTGGATTTCTGGGGTAAGCTCCGCCGCGCCGAGGAGTCGGCGCGCGCGCAGTTGTTAGGCGCTCGCGAGGCGCGGCGCATGGTCGAGCTTTCCGTCGGGGCTGCTGTCGTGCGGGCTTACGCCGCCCTCCGTGCCGCGGACGCACAATCGCTGGCCGCTCAAGAAGTCTTCGCTGCTCGCGATGAGGAAGTCGCTATTATTGCCAAACGCGCCGCCGTGGGCGCTGCTGGTCCGAACGAAGTCGCTCAGGCCGAAGTCGCCCGCTCTGCGGCGGTGGCCGCGCTGGCCGATGCCCGCCGGACGCGCTCCGCTGCCGAGCACCTCCTCGGCACGCTGACGGGCCAGCCGGCACTGACCATCGCCGTGCGCCGTCAGGATGGACTACGCCTCCCAGCGCCGGTGGCGGCGGGTCTGCCGACAGATCTTTTGGCGAGCCGTCCCGACGTCGTTGCCGCGGAGCAGGTACTCGTCGCTGCCAATGCGCGCATTGGCTTCGTCAAGGCCGCGCGTTTCCCTAGCTTCACTCTGACGGGCGCAATCGGGTCCGAAAGCCGCGAGCTCAACGCCTTGTTTGACGGGGCGACCGCGACTAACTCGCTCGGCGTCGATCTCCGTTATCCCTTGCTCGATTTCGGTCGCGGTGCGGCGCGAGTCGAAGGAGCCATCGCAGAGCAGCACCAGGCTGCCGCCGCCTACGAGAAGGCTTTCCTCAATGCCTGTCGCGAGGTCCGCGACGCCTTGGTTGATGTCCGGGAGACCGCATCATCGGCCACTGCCGCCGCGCGTCGTGCCAAGGCGGCGGACGAGGCCTATCGTATCGCCACCGAGCGTGCTCGGCAGGGGCAGACCAGCCCAATGGAGCTGCTCGCCGCCCGCCGTCTGCGGGCCGAATCCCAGGTGGCTGTGGCCAAGGTGCGGCAGGACCGCCTGGCCGCGCAGGTCGACCTCGTGAAGGCCTTGGGCGGTGCCCGGCCGGACGTCGTGCCGGCCAAGTAGCCGTTCGCCTAGGATTGCCAACCCCGTTGTGTTGCGGTGAGGTGGGGCATGCCCGCGCAGCACGATCTCTGGTCCCAACTCGCCGCCGCGATGTCTTCGGATCGTTTCCTCTTGGCCGGTACCGTGGTCTTCTTCGCGGCGGTCGCCCACGCGTTTCTCTGTCCGTCGATTGCGCGGGCTGCTCATGTCGCGGAGAAGAAGGGCGGACTCAAGGGGGCGGTGCTGCACCTTCTTGGCGAGGTCGAAGCGGTCTTTGGATTATGGGCGATTGTGTTATTCGCCCTGATGGTCTGCTGGCCGGGTAAGGGTTGGGCTTTCGCGACGCGTTACATCGAGACAGGGGAGTATGTGGCTACCGCCGCGAATGGCCCGTCCAAGTTCGTCGAACCTCTTTTTGTCTTCGTCATCATGGTCATGGCCGCGTCCAAGCCGGTGATGGCCTTAGCTTCGGGCCTACTCGGCGGGGTCGGGCGGTTGTTCGGCGGTTCGCCGATGGCGCACTGGTTCGTGGTGCTCACCCTCGCGCCGTTGCTCGGGTCGCTGATCACCGAGCCTGCGGCGATGACGATCGGGGCAATGCTACTTTCGGCCCAATTCTACAGCCTAAAACCTTCCGAGCCGCTGCGTTACGCCACGATTGCGCTGTTGTTTGTGAACGTCTCCGTTGGCGGTGCGCTGACGCATTTCGCCGCGCCGCCCATTGTGATGGTCGCCGCGAAATGGGGTTGGGGGTTGAAAGAGGTTTTCGCGCACTTTGGTGTCGCCGCGCTCGTCTCTATCCTGATTTCGAATCTCGCGTATCTGGTTTGGTTTCGACGCGAGCTCGCGGCGCTCAAGGGAGCGACTGAGCGGAATACGACCGAGCCTCCCATGCCCGGCTGGGTCGTCGTCTTTCATCTCGCCTGCATGGTCTGGACGGTCCTGATGCTGACCGAGCATCGCCCCGTGCTCATGCTGGGTGGTTTCTTGGTCTTCTTGGCGTTCACCGCCGCGACTTCCCGCTGGCAGCCTACGCCCGGGTTGCGTGGGCCGGCGCTCGTCGGTTTTTTTCTGGCCGGACTCGTTGTCCTCGGCGGCGTTCAGGGTTGGTGGATTTCGCCGATCCTCGGACGGATGGGGGAGGGTGCTTTGCTTGCCGTGGCAACTTTCCTGACGGCGTTCAATGACAACGCAGCCGTGACCTATCTGGCATCGCAGGTGCCGGCCTTGTCGGTGGCCGGCCCGGCGGCGGAGGCCTTGCGGCATGCCGTGGTGGCTGGGGCCTTGGCGGGGGGCGGTCTGACCGTGATTGCCAACGCCCCGAACCCGGCGGGCCAGTCGATTCTCTCTCCTTGGTTTCCGGAGGGCGTTTCGGCGTGGCGGCTATTCCTGTGGGCGTTAGCACCTACCTGTGTGGCCCTTGGTTGCTTCATTTGGCTAAAGTGAGGGGGCTGGGTGGCGAAAGAGGGCGGTTTTTGACTGTTCAACAGGGTATCGTAACGCATACAATGGTTACTCCCCAATCCTACCCCGATTTTCCATGACTCCTCGTCGTCGTGCCGGTTTTACCCTGATCGAACTCCTGACCGTGATCGCCATTATTGGCATCATGTCGGCCGCCTTATTCCCCGCCATCCAGGGGGTCCGGAAGAAGGCCAAGCAGTCCTCGGCGACAACCGCCTTTTCGCAGTGGGCTGGCGGCATCAATCGCTACCGCCAGATTTACGGTTTCTATCCCAATATCGGTGCCGCCTACGACTCGACGAAGGACAGCGTGCACCTGCTCGAAGATCCTGCGACTAACCTCAAATTCGTGAAGGCGCTCTCAGGGCGTCAGCCGACCGGCACGGCCCTTGCCGTTGCCGACCGCAAACTGCTGAATCGTAACGGCGAGGAGTTCTGTTCCTTCGGTAAGGACGACTTCGATGATCCCGAGAACCTGAGCAACACCAGCCGACTGGTGGATCGCTTCGGCAACTACAACATTCGCGTTATCTTCGATACCGATAATAACACGAACATCCGTAATATCGTCGTCCCCTTGGGGGCACCTTCCATGCCGGAAGACATTCGTTCCATAACGGGCACCAGCGGTATCCCAGCCCGGGTGATTATCTACACCACCGATCTCCTTGGCGATTTCTCCAATCTCGAGACCAGCGTAGACCCCAGTGACTACGCGCAGGTGCTCGCCATCCAATAATGACCGTCCGCTCTTTAGCTCGCAAGGGCTTCACGTTGGTCGAGCTGCTGGTGGTCATTACGATCATCCTGCTTATCTCCTCTTTGTTCCTTGGCCTCTCGCCTGGCGACGGCGGCGGCTTGGCCGCGGGGCAGCGCGTGGTCGGCTCCTCGCTGCGTACGCTTCGGGCGATGGCATTGATGAACCGTGGGCCTGGTGTGGGCGGCGTCAGTTACGCCACCCGCTACCGCCTCCTCATTCTCAACGATCCCGATGACGAGTTAAACCATCTGCGCCAGGTGGTGCTGGTCGTCGGGGGCGTCAGCGCCGCGAAACTGGGCGGCCGCGACCCTGCCGCGATCACCGACACCACGGTCACTCCTTACGAGTGGTTCTCTCCCGAGCCCCCTCAGCTCCTGCCCAAGGGGGTCGTCTTCGTTCCGCCGGCCACGGACACCGCCACGACCATGAGTCTTTCCGTCGCCGCCGGTACCCGGCGTAGCGTCATCGGCCAGGTCGCGGATAATATTGCCAACAAGGCCCCGCTGGATTCGCCGACTTCCAGTCCGCCGACGATGAAGTACGCGCCGGTGACCCAGCCGACGTCCTTGGACGCCATCGGCGCCGACTTCAACCCGAAGACATGGTATTATGTCGAGCTGCAGGGAACGGGTGCTTCCAACCACCTCGGCCGCACCTTGCTGGTGCTCGCCCTCGCCACTGCCCGCAACACCGGAGCGGGTAAGGCCGCGATCGACGTCTCCAGTGAGACCCAGTTTGCGGCGATCTCCCTCCGCCCGAACGGCGACATCTCGATGACGCTCGATGCCGGCGAGATGGATACCGCCAAGTAATTTCCCTCAGATGATTCCCCCTCCCAGCTCAACGTCCGCCCGCCGGGGTTTCTCCCTCGTCGAGGTCACGCTCGCGATTGGCATCGTCGGCGTCGCGATCTTATCACTCGTCGGCATTCTTGGTTCCACTTTCCAGCAGGTCGACGACATCATGCAGACCAACCGGGCGCTTTCGGGCGTCACCCGTTTGGTGGCCGCCTTGGATAATCCTCGTTCGATTATCTATCATCAGCCTGGCGACACTACTTCAATGGTGGCCAATTCAACTTACCTACAGGTGGGTATCCCGGCGCTCGATCCCTCTCCGATTGCCCAGCCAGCCTCGAATTTCGACCTCGCCTATCGTCTCCTCCGCGGCGCGAAGAACACCGATGCGGCCGTCTGGCTCTACGTCTACGAGCGCAAGATTGTGACGGCGACCGTCGACTTCAACGGTGCGGTGTACGCACTCTCCTCCAATCCATCGATCATGGAGGTGGCCTCAGCGGACGGTAACGGCAAGAACTTCACGGCGATGGGCGCTTCGGCGCGTAACGTCATCGGCACCCCGATGCGCGTGCGCTTGACGCTCTCGAAGCTGCTCAATGGTCAGCGCGTCCAAATCAATGCCAACGGCGAACCCGATCCCACGATCAAGTACGTCCCCGGCACGACCGACCTGCCGCTCGAGCCTTCGGATTACGCCCTGGCCTACCTGCCTGTCGTGGCGGAGTTCTTCCCCCACGACTACACGGATTTCAATATCTTCAAAAACCCCGGTAGCGCCCCCATCCTCGTCCAGAATATCGTCATCAGCCGATGAACACCCTCTCCCGCAAGCTCCGCGCCGGCTTCACGCTCCTTGAGGTCCTGCTCTCCACCGTTATCATGGTGGTCATCGTACTGACGGTGGTCTCCATCGCTTCCGACACGCTGCGCGTCTACGACCGTGCGGTCGCCGATCTGTCCAGCCAGTCGGAAGCCCGTGGCGTCCTTGATGCCATGGAGAACGACTTCTCCACCGCCTCGCTTCGCTCCGATGGACGATGCTGGATGGAAGTCATCATTCCTGGCGGAGCGGGCGCTCCGGCCTCGGCGCCGGCGGCCGTGGGCAATATCCATAAGGTAGACCAGCCCATCATCATGCTCTTTGCGGCCCCGTTGGACCGCCCGCGCTGGAATGCCGACGCGACTTCGCGTCGCCAAGTGCGCGGCGATGTTTGTGCGGTGGCTTACCGTATCGGACACCGCTCGCCGTTCGATATGCCGGGCGAGAAAATCCAGCAGATCTACGGCGTCTACCGTACGGTCGTCGACTCCGAGAATACCTTCAAGGAGGCCTTGCCGATCATTCTCGACGGGCCCATCGCATCGACGATGAAGACCCCTTGGGATTATTGGTCCGCGAGCCGCACTATCTCCGAATTTGCCCCGCTCACCGGTGCCTCTGGTCCTAAGAGCAAGACGCTGATCGATAGCACGCCCAATTGCTGGACCTTGGACGAGCAGAACTTCATCGGTTCGAATGTCGTGGCGATGAACATGGTGCTCTGGTGCAGTTCTTCGCTTCCTTCTGCCTCGACCGCCCCGGCGCTTCGTGATCCCCTGGCACGCGTCGATTCGGCCCTTCGTCCGGTGATTCCGGCGACCTTGGGCGAGACGCAGAAGTACAACGCCAATGCGGCGATTGGCGGCTATGGCGTCGTCTTCAAGTCTGCTACCGCCGCCAGCACGACTCCGGCCGCCGGCCTGCGCTACGCTCCGACTGGTCTCCCGGCAGCGGTGGCGATGCCCACTGCGGGCGAGATTCATCCCAAGGATTACTACTTCGGTCGCCTGCGAGTCTTCTCGAACCGCATGTATCCGGACATCCTTAACCCCGGCCCCACGGTCAACGCCGCTCCCTTGCCTTACATGCCTTATACGATCCGCGGCGTGGAAATCTCGATCACCATCCTGACGCCCGAAGGCTCGAAGGAGCTGCGCGGCCTCCAGCAGTTGAATAATCAGTCGACCTTGGCCGATACTGCGGCCTTCCGTCGCATCGTCTTCCAGCATGGACGTAACTTCACCCGCTATGTTCGGGTGCTTGCCAACGGCGGTTGAGAGGTCCGTGAATGAACCAAAGAAAAGGGGCGCCGTTCGGCGCCCCTTTTCTTTGGTCTGGCTGGAGAACTTACTCCGAGAAGACGCCCATCGCGCGGAACTTCGCGTATCGCATCGCAATGAGTTTTTCGGGCGAGGCCTTCGAGAGATCGGCAAGTGAGTCGCGCAGGGTCTTGCGGATGGCGGAGCCGGTGGCAGCCGGATCTTCCTGGGCGCCGCCGAGCGGTTCCTTGACGACGCCGTCAACGACGCCGAGCTTGAGTAGATTGGGGGCGTCGAGGCGCAGGGCTTCAGCGGCCTTCGGGGCATGGGCGCGATCCTTGAAGAGGATGGCCGCACAACCTTCGGGCGAGATGACGGAGTAGTAGGCGTTCTCGAGGATGTAGACCTTGTTCGAGACCGCGATGCCGAGGGCGCCGCCGGAACCGCCTTCGCCGATGACGAAGGTGATGATCGGCACGCCGAACTGGCTCATCTCACGGAGATTGACCGCGATGGCTTCGGCGACGTGGCGTTCTTCGGAACCAATGCCAGGGAAGGCGCCGGGGGTGTCGACGAGGGTGATGATCGGCAGGCCGAAGGTGTGGGCCATCTTCATCAGACGAAGGGCCTTGCGGTAACCTTCGGGATTCGGGCAGCCGAAATTACGGCGGAGGTTCTCCTTCGTGTCGCGGCCCTTCTGCTGGCCGAGGACCATGACCGGACGTCCTTCGAAGAAAGCGGTACCGCCGACGATGGACTCGTCGTCCATGTAGAGACGGTCGCCATGCAGCTCCTGGAAGTCGTCGAACAGCATACCGATGTAGTCCAGGGAGTAGGGGCGGCGAGGGTGGCGGGCCAGCTGGACGCGCTGCCAGGGGTTCAGGTTGCCGTAGACCTCGCGGCGGGTTTGCTCCATCTTGACCTCGAGGGACTTGACCTCTTTGGCGACGTCCATCCCGGCGGACTCGGAGGAGGCCCGGAGGGAGTTGATCTTGTCCTCGAGCTCCCGGAGGGGCTTTTCGAATTCGAGGGTGAAGCGGGCCTTGGGCGCGGACATGGGCCGTAAGTTGGAGAATTGGGTAGGGTAGGGCAATGGAATTGGGCCGATGCAGGGACAGGGCTAGGGCTAGGGACAGGGCTAGAATTAGGGAAAATACCCACAAATAGGGGTAGGGGTAGGGGTGGGGTTAGTCTTTTCGGGTGGCAGGTGGCGGGTGGCTGGATCGACTGCCCCTACCCCCACCCCTATCCCTACCCCTTGAGTAGGTTTCCCCTTTCCGTTGAACCAAGGGTCCGCCAGCCTGTCTCCACCCCTACCTCCCATGCGCCTCGCTTCCTTCCTGTCTCTTCTTGCCGCTGCCGGCCTCATCGCCGCCGAAGGCTACACCGACACTCCTTTCATCCCTGGTACCCAGTGGCGCGTGCATGACTCCGCGCGCCCGCAGCCGCCCCGCGCCGAAGCTTCCAAGCTCAAGTGCAACGAGGCCGCCGCCCCCGCTGGAGCCATCGTGCTCGTCGGCGGTGCCGACTCGGCTGACGAGTGGGTGGCTGATGCCGTCCCGAACGCGAAGCTCAAGGTTCCAGTCACCTGGGAGATCAAGGACGGCGTGATGATCGCCCGCACTAACGGCATCCGCACCAAGCGCACCTTTGGCGACGTCACCTTGCACGTCGAATGGCGCTCCGCCGCTGGTTACGACACCGACCCCAAGAAAAAGAGCCAGGGTAACTCGAACAGCGGAATCTTCTTCATGAAGACCTACGAGCTCCAGGTCCTCGATTGCTCCAAGACCGAGACTTACGCCGACGGCATGACCGCTGCGATCTACGGCCAGCAGCCGCCCGCCTTCAACGCCTGCCTGCCTTCCCGCAGCTGGAACAGCTACGACATCGAATTCACCGCGCCGCGCTTCAACGCCGACGGCTCCGTCGCCAGCAAGACCCGCATCACTGTCGTCATGAACGGCGTCAAGGTGCAGGACGGCATCGAATACATTGGCCCGAGCAGCCATAAGAAGAATCCCCCTTACGTGAAGCATGCGGACAAGCTCCCGCTCGGCCTGCAGTGGCACGGCGACGCCGTCGAGTTCCGCAATATGTGGGTCGTCGAGAAGAAGTAAGCCGTCCCGATGGTAATCCAGGCTCACACGGTCAAGACCCTGCTGGGCCTGCTATTACTGGGTCTCATCTTCTATTTCATTGAGCGGGTCATGGGGGCGCGTCGACGTCCGGGATTCTTCCGCCCCGGCATGCTGACCGACGCGGCGTATTTCTTTACCATTGAGCTCTTCAAACAGGCCTCTCGTTTCCTGCTAATCGCGCCTCTCATCGTACTCGTCGTGGCCGGAGTCACGACGGCGGAAGAACTGAAGGCTCAGCAGTACCGCGGCTTTGGCCCCGTGGCCGCCCAGCCGGTTTGGCTCCAGGCGATCGAAATCTATCTGCTGGCTGATTTCCTCGGCTACTGGTTGCACCGGCTCTTCCACACCGGCGCCTGGTGGCCATTCCACGCGGTACATCATAGTTCCGAGCACCTCGACTGGTTTTCGGCTGTCCGCGTGCATCCCATCAACGAGGTCGTCAATAACATCGCCCCTGTCGTACCCTTGCTCTTCCTCGGCTTCGATCCGACCGTGACGGCAGGCGTCGCCGGCTTCCTGACTTTCTACGCGATCTTCCTGCATGCCGACGTGGATTGGGATTTCGGCCCGTTGCGTTCGGTCATCGCGACGCCCGTCTTCCATCGCTGGCACCACTCGAAGGACCCGCAGGCCATCGATAAGAATTTCGCCGGTCTCCTCCCGCTGTGGGATATTATTTTCGGTACTTATTACATGCCGCGTGACCGAATGCCTTGTGACTTCGGCGTCCCGGAAAAGGTGCCGACGGGCTATTTCGGCCAGCTCTGGCACCCATTCGCGGGCTGGTTCCGGCGTAAGGGCCCGCCGCCATTGCGGTAAGGCGATATGCTTCCCCGTTTGCATTGGGCGTCACGACCGCTAGGGTAGGCTTTTAGCCAATGTATCCTCAGGACCTACGCGAAAACTGGCATGCTGGCCAAGGCCGATGGAAGGACGTGCCCGCCGCGGAGTGGAACGACTGGCATTGGCAGCTGCGCAACCGCATCACGACGCTGGCCCAGCTGGAAGAGATGCTGGAGCTGACCAAGGAGGAGCGGGAAGGGTGCCTTTTTGCCCCCCATAAGCTCTCGCTTTCGATCACGCCGCATTTCTTCAACCTCATCGACCCGAAGGACCCAAACTGCCCGGTGCGCCGGCAAGTCATCCCGCGCATCGAGGAATCCTACATTGCTCCGGGTGAATCCGAGGACCCGGTCGGCGAAGAGGGCACGATGCCGGTCCCTGGTATCGTCCACCGCTACCCGGATCGCGTGCTCTTCTTGGTCACCGACCGCTGCGCCTCCTACTGCCGTTATTGCACGCGCAGCCGCCTGGTCTCCAACGCCCAGGCCTATGATTTCCACCCTGAGCTCGAAGCCGGCCTGAAGTATATTGAGGAGCATACCGAGATCCGCGACGTGCTGCTCTCCGGCGGCGACCCGTTGCTGCTCTCGGACGCCAAGCTGGATGCGCTTCTCGGACGCCTCCGCGCGATCAAGCACGTCGAGTTCATCCGCATCGGCTCGCGCATCCCAGTCTTCCTGCCCCAGCGCATCACGCCGGAGCTCGCCGAAGTCTT
>CAMCWL010000003.1 GCA_945882655.1 Opitutus sp. GAS368 | reverse complement strand
TCTGAGCGAGGTCGAGACCTAGACGGACCACTTCATAAGCCTGGGGCTGATAACGGGGATCCTTCTGGCGGATGATGCGGACAGCTTCGTCGAAATCCATGATCAGAGCTTGGCGAGTTCGGAGAGGAGGCGGGCATTCTGCGCTTCGGTACCGACGGTCAGACGGAGCCAGCCCGTCATGCCATAACCCCGAAGCGGTCGCACGATCACGCCGGCCTTCTGCAGGATAGTGAAAGCCTCCTCGGCCTTCGGAATTTGTGCGGCGAGGAAGTTAGCCTTTCCGTCGATGTACGCGAAGCCGAGTTTGTTGAGTCCGGCGGAGAGCTGCGCGATGCCCGCGGCATTCACTTCTCGTGTGCGGCGGACGAAAGCATCGTCGTCGAGGGCGGCTTCGGCGGCGGCGAGCGCGGGGAGGTTTACGTTAAAGGGCTGCCGGACGCGATTGAGGAGACCACAGACTTCAGGCGAGCCCATGAGGTAGCCAACACGCAAACCGGCGAGTCCGTAGGCCTTGGAGAAAGTCCGGGAAAGCACGACCTTGCGGCCGGACTTCATAAGCGGACGGAGATCGGCGGAGGCTTCGAGGTATTCCGTATAAGCCTCGTCGAGGCAGAAGATCACGTCCTCCGGCAGAGAAGCCGCGAAGGCCAGGATGTCGGCCGGGTCATCCGTTCCGCCGGTCGGATTATTCGGACTAGCCAAGAAGACGATACGGGTCTTGGGCGTCACCGCGGCGCGCATAGCTTTGAGGTCATGGCGATAGCCCGGCATGGGGACTTCGACTGGGGTTGCACCAAAGAGCATCGTCGCAAGTTTGTAGACGATGAACGCCTGGGAACCGAAGACCACCTCGTCGCCAGGACGAAGGAAAGCCTGGGCAAGCATGATCATCACCTCGTTCGAACCGTTACCGATGACGAAATGATTCGGCTCCAGCGACCACTTCTTCGCCAGTTTCTCGCGCAGGAAGGTGCAGCCGCCGTCAGGATAAAGATGGCAGGTGTCGAGGGCCTTGCGAGCGGCGGCCAGACCGAGGGGGGAAGGGCCTAGCGGATTCTCGTTCGATGCCAGCTTAATGACGTCCGCGGGATCGAGCCCGAACTCACGTGCGACTACCTCAATAGGACGGCCAGCCTCGTAGACGGGCTGGGTGAGCACGGGCCGATTGGCTAGGTCTGAATAGGAAGCCATGAATAAGGCAATCAATGCGACTGTTCGCACAATTGGCAAGCGTGAGCGACCATCCTCCCCGCTTGCCAGTGGCACCGCCGAGGCTTAAGCGTGCACCATGAAACTCGTCGTCACCGGCGCCTCCGGATTCCTAGGTCGCGAGGTCTGCCTCGCCGCCCTGCGACGCGGACATGAAGTCCTTGCCCTGGGTGGTTCCCGGGCGCCGACGATTCCGGGCGTGGCGGAGGCGCGGGCGTTCGACCTCTGTTCCGAGGCAGCCCTTGAAGCCCTCCTCTTGGAGGAGTTCCCGCATGCCATCGTGCACTGCGCCGCCCTCCCCACGATCGAAACCTGCCTAGCCGACCCCGCACGTGCCAAATCGCTCAATGCAGAGGTCCCTAAGAAGCTCGCCCAACTGTGCTTCCACCTCGGGGCCAAACTCGTACACCTCTCGACCGACACCGTCTTCGACGGGGTCGCGGGTAACTATCAGCCTACCGATCGACCGTCGCCGCTCAATCTCTACGGCGAAACCAAAGCTGCTGCCGAAGTCGAAGTCCTACGCTACGGCCGTGAGCATGCCGCTGTCCTCCGCACTTCACCCATCATCGGTAATTCGGTCGGCGGAGACCGCGGCTTACATGAACGACTGTTCGCCTCCTGGAAGGAAGCGAAGCAGACACCTTTGTTCACCGATGAGATCCGCCAGCCTGTCGAGGTATCGAATCTCGCGGACGTGACCATCGAGCTGTGCGAGCGAAGCAATCTCTCCGGACTCTTCCACTGGGCCGGCACCGAAGCCATGAGCCGACATGAGATTGGCGTCCGGATCGCCCGACATTTCGGACTCAACGCCGACGCCCTGGTGCGCCCGATCAGCCGAGCCGAAGTTGCCTCGGCGGCCGCCCGCCCAAGAGACCTTAGCCTGCGCCTGCACCCATTGGCTGGAAAGCTTCGGACCCCAGCCCAGTCCTTTGAGGATCAACTCGCGCAACTGCGCGTTCCACGAGGTTGTGAAGACTGGTATGAGAAAGAGACCGGCCGAAAGGTCGTGCGTCGTCTGGAAAAAGGCATAGACTACTGAGCATGGATGTCCTTCCGCGCCAAGCTGCCGACGCC
Organism: Opitutus sp. GAS368; assembly: GCA_945882655.1. Taxonomy (GTDB): domain Bacteria; phylum Verrucomicrobiota; class Verrucomicrobiia; order Opitutales; family UBA953; genus UBA953. Next base: position 53,275 of record CAMCWL010000003.1, on the reverse strand, counting down.
GTCGCCAATATGGCGGCAGATCTGATGCTCCTGGAGTCCTACCCTTCGCCCAAGAACATCCGCTTCCGCGCTTATGCCTGGTCGGAGCCCGCTTTCACCTTCGGCGTATCTCAGTCCTGGGCCAAATACCGTGAAATCGTACCCGCACGTTACCCTCTCGTCCGTCGTAGCACCGGCGGCGGCTTGGTTTCGCATCTGGAAGACTGGACTTTCGCCTTGGTGATCCCTGACGGGCACCCACTCTTTAAGGCCGATGCGATGGCGAGTTACGCTGCCGTGCACGAAGCCCTGCTCCAAGCCCTCGTCATCCAGGGGCAGCCCGTGAAGCTTGCACCAATGCCTGCGGGCACGCGCGACTTCCAGTCACCCGACGATTGTGCCCAGCGCGCCGAACCTAACGACCTCGTTCGCAGCGACGATGGCCGCAAGATCGCGGGTGCCGCCCAGAAGCGCACCCGGAGCGGGCTGCTCATCGAAGGCTACATCTGGCGTCCTTTCCTGCCCGGCTGTGACTGGGTGCGGTTTGAGAATGATTTTGTGCAGGCCCTCAGCACCGTCCTGAAAAGCCCCGCCTTACCCGTACCCGAACCGACCTACAATCAGTTCGATCATGAAGGCACGTGGGGGAAATTCGCTTCCCGCGAGTGGAACGAGCGGATCTAAGCGAAGAGATCAAGTTCTGGACCGGCTTCCTTGCCCTTCGGCTTAGGCGCTACGGCCTTCTTGGGCTCCGGAGTGGGCGTGGGCACTCCTGCCATCGGCAAAGCCTTAGCGGGCAAGCCAGAGCCTGCCTCGAGGCCCCCTAAGATCTCCCGGGCACGCTGGACGACCGCCGGCGGCATGCCTGCTAGGCGCGCTACCTGAATGCCGTAGGAACGATCGGCGGCGCCAGGAACAACTCGACGGACGAACACGATCTCATCCTTCCACTCCTTGACGGCGACGGACCAGTTGCGCAGGCGCTGCATGGAGTCGGCAAGTTTGGTCAGCTCGTGATAATGGGTAGCGAAAAGCGTCCGAGGTCCGGCTTCGGCTCCGCCATGGAGATGTTCGGCGACGGCCCAAGCGATGCTGATGCCGTCATAAGTACTCGTACCTCGACCAATCTCATCTAGCACCACCAAGGAACGGGTCGTGGCGTTATTGAGGATATTGGCAGTTTCGTTCATCTCGACCATGAAGGTCGAGTTACCCCGCGAAAGCTCATCGGAGGCGCCGACACGACAGAAGATGCGGTCAACAAGCCCAATCCGGGCCGAAGCGGCCGGCACCCAGCAACCGAGGTGAGCAAGCATGGCGATGAGCGCGACCTGACGGATGAACGTCGACTTACCGGCCATATTCGGCCCGGTGAGCAACGCGATCTGTTCGCCTGTGCTGCTGAGACGCGTGTCGTTAGGTACGAATGAACCGGCGCCAGGACGGGATTGCAGCATCCGCTCCACGACGGGATGGCGACCTTGCTCGATTTCCAAGACGTCGGTGTCGTCGACGATGGGCTTGGTCCAGTTGGCTTCACGCGCTAACTCCGCCCAGCCGCGGACGATATCGACTTCGGCGACTGCCTGGGCCGTGGCCAACAAGGATTCCGTCCGAGCGATGACCTCGGCGAGGAGGGCTTGGAAAAGTTCGGTCTCGCGGGCGAGCGCCTGCTCGTCGGCGCGCAGCACTTCGCGCTCCTTGGTGCGCAGCTCTTCGGTGGTGAAGCGCTCGGCGTTCACCATAGTCTGCTTACGAATATAATCAGCCGGCACCGCAGCGAGATTGGCCTTGGTGATTTCAATGGCGTACCCGAACGCACCGTTATAACGGACCTTCAGGGACTTGATACCCGTGCGGCTCTGCTCGTTGCGTTCGAATTCGGCGATCCAACCCTTGCTGTCGGAAGCGAGCGAACGAAGTCGGTCGAGTTCGACATCAAACCCGGCACGAAGCGCCCCGCCCTCGCTGAGATCCACTGGGAGCTCATCGCCCAGAGCGGCCTCAAGCCGGGCGAGAAGCTCAGGCTCAAGATTGATGCGCCCAGCCTGTTCAGCGAGCGCGCCACCTGGAAGAGCCAGCAGCTCCTCGCGAATCGGAGGGAGGGAGCGAAGCGTATCGCGGACACCGCCGAGTTCGCGCGGATTCCTGAGACGATTCTGCAGGCGAGCGAGGATGCGCGCGATGTCACGGACGCCACGCAGCGCTTCGCCCACGCGGGATGAGGCGCCGGGGTGTTTGAAGAATTCGCCGACGGCGTTCTGGCGTTGGGCAATCGTGGCGAGGTCCGTCGAGGGCTCGGCCAGCCACAGAGCGAGCAGACGGGCGCCCGAGGGAGTCTCTGTCCGGTCGATGGTCTCGAGCAGCGAACCTTCGCGTGAGCCGTTAGAAGACGCGAAGAGTTCCAGGTTACGCGAAGAGGCCGCATCCAGTAGCACTGACGAACCCAGTTTGGTCTCGATCAGGCGGAAGAGGTTTTTGGGACGATCGCAGAGTGAATCGGTGACGTAACCCAGAACGGCGCCGGCCACGCCCAAGGCAGGATGTTCTTCGGTCAACCCAAAGCCTGCCAGACCATGCACGGAAAGCGTCTGGGCCACGAGCCGGGCGCCCGCGGCTCCATCGAAGTTCCAGCCAGGCAGACGGGAGACCGCCCTGCCCTGCAAGAAGACCTCGAGCGCTTCGCGATGCTCGGCGGAGGGTTCGAGCCCCTCAGGGAGGATGATTTCCCGGGGAGAGACCGAGTGAAGCAACGGCAGCAGGCGCGCCGGAGAGGCGTCTGTCGCGAGGCGGAAATCAGCGGTCGAGACATCGAGCCAAGAGGCATGCCAACCCTGCTTGTCCCAGGAGATCGCCGCTAAGTAGTTACCGCGTCTTGAATCGAGCTGCGAATCTTCGAGCGCCGTACCGGGAGTTAGGATGCGGGTCAGACCGCGACGTACCAGTTTGCCAGCGACGGGGGCTTCGAGCTGGTCGCAGATCGCGACCTTCCAGCCGGCGGCGAGCAGGCGGTTCACATAAGCAGGAGCGGCATGATGCGGCAGGCCCGCCATCGGCGTCTCGTGGCGCTTCGTGAGGGTCAGTCCGAGAACCTTGGCCGCCACTACTGCATCCTCGCCAAAGACCTCATAGAAGTCGCCTAGGCGAAAAAGCAGGATTGTCCCTGCGGCGAGCTTCTCACGAAACTCGCGGTACTGACGCTGCATCGGGGTTTCCTTTTCCACTGCGTGCAGGGAAACTCCCTGCAAACGCGTGCGCAAGAACGGACTACCCTCCCCCACCCCCGAGGGGCGGGAAGTTGCTCACATCAGCTGAGCAGCGAGCTCGGACAGGGCGCTGCGGACACCACTGATCAGTCGCACGTTGGCGATGATAGCATGGCCCTTCATGCGCTCATGGGTGTGAATGAGCCCGTTAGACTTACCGTCAAGGTATGGGGTATCGACCTGATCCAAGTCGCCAATCAGGACGACCTTGGAGCCTTCGCCGATACGCGTGATGACGGTCTTCGCTTCGTGCGGGGTCATATTCTGCGCCTCGTCGACAATCATGAAAGCATGGCCAATCGAGCGACCGCGGATAAAGGTCATCGCTTCGATCTCGATGAGACCGGAATCGATGAGCCATTGGTAAGGCTTACGCGGCTGATTGACGGCCTGAAACTGCGAACCAAAAATCGGTTGAGGGGCCTTCATTGCCTGAGCCTTCTTCTGGCGGCGTTGCGAATCAGTGGCCACGACCTCCTTGGCCAACGGTGTGGGTCCGGAATTTCCATTCTTGGAAAAGAGGACCTCAAGGTTGTCGAAGTAAGGCTGGATATATGGAGAGAGTTTTTCCTCCTTAGAGCCAGGGAGCGCGCCGATGTCTTTGCCAATCTGCACCACCGGACGGGAGACGTAGAGCTTCTTATAAGGCGAGAAATCGCTGAGCACCTGCGAAAGAGCGGCCGCGATAGAAAGGAAAGTCTTGCCGGTACCGGCGCGACCGAAACAGGTGACGAGACGAATCTCCGGATTCAAGAGAGCGTCGAGGAAGATCCACTGCTCGAAGTTCTTCGGAATGACACGCATGCCACGGGGCATCTGCAACCCCTTGCGGGAGCCACTATCGGCAGACATGAACTCCCGATAGAGTCCGAGGGGGACGAAAGCACCATCGCCCACATGGCGGGCGGGCTCGGTCCAAGAGTCAGACGTAAACATCACGTACTCGTTCAGGATAAGGGGCGGCTCTTCCTTCACCTTCACCTGAACTTGGCCGAGCTCACGGAAGTCACGCATGGCCGCGGCGGTCACTTTGATCGTGCGGTATTCACCCTCGTCGCTGGTCTCAACGCGATCGTTACGATAATCCTGGACGTCCACGCCGAGGGCTTGGGCCTTGAGCGCCATACAGGCGTCCTTGGTGACGAGGATTACCGGACCCTTGGAGGTGTCGCGCAGGTAGATCGCGGAAGCGATGATGCGATGGTCTGGGGCGTCGACCTGCATGAACACAGCGCGAACTCGATCAGCCTTGGCGCCATTGAAGTGATCGCGAATGAGCGATTCGTTGATGACGATGCGAAGCTCGCCACCGTCACGCAGCTTTGCGTGCAGGGCGCCAGGCTTAGAGGGATCTCCCTCAGCGATTTCCTTCAGCGGACGGTTCTCAAAGAGACTTCGAATCGAACGATTAACCCGTCGCGCGCTGGCACCGAGTTGACCTTGTTGGGTCTTGAGACGATCGAGCTCAGACAAGACCTCGACAGGCACAGCGACGATGTGCTCATCGAACTTGAACAGGGACTCGGGATCGTGAATTAGTACGTTGGTGTCCAGGACGTAAGTCTTTTTCACATCTCCTCACGTGACCGAAATCGGACAGAGGGCAATCTGTAAAAATTATTTCGTGCCGTCGATGGCGCTTAGGTATTCCCAACTGTAGATACCTGTACGATGTCCGTCGCTGAACTCCAAGGTGACGGCATAGTTGCCGACGCGACTCAATCCGGTGACGACGACACCCGGGAATCGTCGTGGCCCGTCGCCTCCCCAACGCTGCCCGAGGATGTCGACCTCACCCATGTTCTCGGCGCTCGGCGAAAGCTCACGGAGGAGTTCGGCGCGGAGGCATTGCTCACGGCCGTCTTCCCAGGTGATGGCGACGAAATCACCGATAATCTGAAGGTCTCGCGGCGGCCGCATGGCCACCAACCTGTGACCTGTCGAGAGGGTGGCAAGCAGGGAGCGGGCGGCGGGACGACCTTGACTCCCCCCGCCGGGCTCGGGAGTCTAGACGGACTTATGGCAGGCGTAGGCAAACTCCTCAAACAGGCCCAGAAGATGCAGCGTGGCATCGCGGAGGCCCAACAGCAGCTCACCACGGAGAAACTCGAGGTCTCTCATGGCGGTGGCGCGATCAAGATCACGGTCAACGGCCATGGTCTGGTCCTCGCCCTGACGATCGACCCGGAGTTCATCAAAGAGGACAAAGCGATGGTCGAGCAGGCCCTCGTCGCCGCCCTGCAAGAGGCTTCAGCCAAGGCTCGCGAGCTTCACGAAGCCACGATGTCGAAGGCCACGGCTGGTTTCTCCCTGCCCGGGATGTAATCGCACGTGACTCCCTCTTTCGACAAGGTTCGCCAACTCCTTAAGATGCTCCCGGGCATGGGGCACCGCTCCGCCGAACGCATCGCCTTGCACCTGCTAGTCGAACGTCCGGGCAAGCTCGCGCCGTTGCTTGAATCCCTGCAATCCGCCGCCGCCGCGGTCCGACGCTGCGCCCGCTGCGGAAGCCTTGCCGAGGCTGAACTCTGCCCCATTTGCCTCGAACCCAAGCGGGAGCCTGGGTCTATCTGTGTCGTCGAACAAGTACCCGACCTGATGGCTATCGAGCGCTCTGCCGCCTATCGCGGCACCTATCACGTCCTGCATGGCCGGCTTTCGCCCATCAACGGCGTCGGACCCGACCAGCTCAACCTGGCCAGCTTCGAACAACGCCTGAAGGACGAACCTATCACGGAAGTCGTCCTAGCCCTCGGCAACGACATCGAAGGCGAAGCCACCTGTCATTATATCAGTGAAGCAATCCATGCGGTTCGCCCCACGATCAAGATCTCCCGCATCGGCTTCGGCCTACCCAGCGGCAGCGGTCTGACTTTCGCCGATCCGGCCACGCTGCGCAGCGCGCTGGAGGGACGTCGCGATGTCGCCAACTAATTCTTCTATCGCCTACCCGGCCGAAGCGGAGGCGTTCTGGGTCGGCCAAGCCGAACTGGTAGCGGAAAAGCTCGGTGATGAAGCCCTCGAGCGCATGACACCCGCCGTGGCTCATCTTTCAGACCTCTTCACTACCGAGCGTCCCGATAAGAAATTCCCCGACTACTTCGCGGACCCACGGCTGCTCGCAGCTTATGGCGTATTTTTCCTACCCCAAAGCTTCACCCGCACTTCTATCGCACTAGCCCAGACCTGTGGACTCCGCGGCTGGAAGCCTTCCAGCCAAGTCCCGGCGATTCTCGACCTCGGCTCTGGCCCAGGGTCTTGTGGCGTTGCGGCTGCCTATCGACTCCGCCAAGCCGGTATCAAAAAGATTAAACTACGTGGAGTAGATAAGTCACCGAGTGCTTTGGCTTCGATGGAGTCCTTCGCCCAGGCCACTCTTGGTGAGGACGTAGAGACAAAGACCCGTATCGGTGACGCATCCCGGCCGGAGACTTGGCCCGAAGGCCCCTTCGATCTCATCGTCGCAGGCTTCGTCATGAACGAGATGCCTCAACTCGACCACGCCGCCCTGCTCCGCTGGTTCGGTGAACTCAAGGGCAGGCTCGCCCCGGGCGGACTCATCCTGATCCTCGAACCCGCCCTACGGATCACCGCCGAGCGATTGCAGAAACTCAGCGACGACGTCGCGGCCGGAGAAATGACCCGCATTGCGCCCGAACTCGATGCCCTGCCCGATCCGCAGCTCGGACCCGGCGAGCATTGGAGCCACGAGACGCGGGCCTGGAAAGCTCCCGCCTCGACCGAATTCGTCAACCGCCACCTCCATCGGGATCTACGTGAAGTGCGCTTTTCTTTCGCCGCCTTCTCGGACGCAACTCTGACGACGCTTCCGTCCGGATTGAGCCGTCTGATCTCCGATGTTCAGATCATCAAGGGGCTCCTCCGCTTTATCACTATTCGCGAGGGCGCGATTGAATCAGTCGAGGTTCCAACCCGCGGACTCTCCAAGCATGAGGTCAAAAAACTGGCGGCAACCTTCGGACGCGGGGACATTGTCCGGCATCCGCACCCGGCCTCTCCGAAATTACGCTTGGCCAATCATGAGGAATTAAGGGTATTTTGGACGCCCGAGGCTCCTCGGGAACCATAATGTAACAATGTCGGCAGGGCATTTGTTTGCCTGCCGACTCCGACCAGGATTTGCTCCGAGCATTCTTTCTCACAAGACACCCTTCCCTCCTTATCTCCATGTTTAATCGCGAACTCAGTTGGCTAAGCTTTGACCGTCGTGTCCTCGAACTCGCCGAAGACGACTCCGTCCCCCTCCTCGAACGCGTCCGCTTTCTTTCGATTGTTAGCTCGAATCTCGACGAATTCTTCGAGATCCGCGTCGCTGGCATTATGCAGCAGGAAGAGTCTGCCAGCCATCCGGCCACCAAGGAGTTCCTCGCCTCCGTCCTGCAACGTACCCGCGACTTGGTCCACGCCCAACAACTTTGCTGGAAGCAGAAATTACTGCCCGCACTCGCCGCCCACGGCATCGAGGTCCTCGCCCGCGAGCAGCTAAGCGATAGCTCCCGGACTGAACTGTCCCCTCGCTTCGATCGTGATATCCTGCCGGCGCTGACCCCGCTGGCCATCGACCCCTCGCACCCCTTCCCGGTCTTGACTAACAAAGGTCTATACCTGCTAGCGCTGCTTCGTGACCCGGCTTCGGGTGAACTACGCCGGGCTGTCGTCCCCGTGCCGCGCATTTTACCGCGTATCCTCGGCCTCTCGGATCGCAAGAGCTTCACCTTCCTTAGCCAAGTCATTCAGCTGTTCATCCACCGGCTCTTCCCTGGACTCGAGCTCCAAGGCTCCTGGGCCTTCCGCATCACGCGTAACAGCGATCTTTACGTCGATGAAGAAGAAGCCGTAAATCTGCTCGAAGCCATCGAGGACGAAATCCGCAACCTGCGTAAAGGCGCGCCAGTGCGACTGGAAATCGAAGCGGATGTTCCAGAAGGCGAGATGCAGTGGCTCCTGAATTCCATCCACCTTACTTCCGACAACGCGTTCCGTATCCCGGGCCCGGTCAACATGCTCCGCCTAGGAAGCCTGATCGACATGGTCGCTCGACCCGAACTCCTATACCCCAATTTCGTATCGGTGATTCCTCCCGAGTGCTCGGAGCCGACCAAGCTCTACGAACGCATCGCCGAGCATGATATCATTCTACACCATCCTTACGAATCCTTCGCCCCGGTCGTCGACTTCATCCGCCAGGCCGCCAAGGACGAGACGGTGGTGGCCATCAAACTGACCCTTTACCGAACCAGCGGCGACTCTCCCGTGGTTGAAGCGCTCAAAGAGGCCGCGCGCAACGGCAAGCAGGTCACTGCCTTGGTCGAACTACGTGCCCGTTTCGACGAGCTGAACAACATCGAGTGGGCACGCCAGCTCGAGGAGGCCGGAGCGCACGTCGTCTACGGCCTCGCCGGCCTCAAGACCCACTGCAAAGCCTGTCTCGTCGTGCGGCAGGAAAAGGACGGACTCCGTCGCTACGCCCACCTCGGCACGGGTAACTACAACCCAAAGACTGCCCGCATCTACACCGACTTCTCCCTGCTGACTTGCGACGAGGAAATCACGGCGGATGTCGGCCTACTCTTCAACGTCCTGACCGGAAACCTCGCCGGGCCTAAGTTTAAGCACCTCCTCATCGCGCCCTTCGACCTAGCGCGACGCATCGTGGAACTCATCAAGGCTGAGACCGCGAACGCCAAAGCCGGCAAGCCCGCGACGATCTTCGCTAAGGTCAATAGCCTCGTGGACCCTGAGGTTATCAACGCGCTTTACGAAGCCTCTCAGGCGGGTGTCCGCATCGAACTTGTGGTCCGCGGTATCTGCTGCCTCAAGCCTGGCATCGCCGGCAAGAGTGACAACATTCGCGTCCGCAGCTTCCTCGGTCGCTTCCTCGAACACAGCCGACTGTTCCGCTTTGAGAACGCCGAGGCACAACCCATCCTCCTCATGGGCAGCGCCGATTGGATGCCTCGCAATTTCCAACGTCGTATCGAGTGTGTCTTCCCCTTGCGCTCCGCCCATGTACGCCGTCGCATTGAAGAGGAAATCCTGGCCGTCTATCGCGACCGTCAAGGGGATGCCAAGGCCCTTGCTAGCGACGGTGAATACGTCAACTGCGAGCCCATGGGACGACTCGCACCGGGAGCACAGGACACTTTCCTTCAGCTCGCAGCCAAGGCCGCGCAAGCGCGCCTCAGCGAGCAGACGGAGAAATAGAAGCCCCCAGACAGATTCGCTCGACGGCTGCATTGAAGCCCTCCGCGTCGCCCAGAATCTCCACCTCTAAGCGGACGAACATCAAAGGAATCAGGGGGCGAAAACGTGCCTGTAGGCGGACCGCGTCCTTCTCCGTCGTGATAATCATCTCGGCCTTGGCCTGGATGGCCTGATCGAGAACCTCGTCGAGGTCTTCGTCCGCGAAAGCGTGGTGATCAAGGAAGCGGCGGTTGGAGACGATCTTCGCGCCGTGATTAGTCAGGATCTCCTCGAAGCGCTCCGGGGTCGCGATGCCCGAGAAGGCCGCGATACGACGACCTTTCAGGTCTGACATCGGCAAGCGCTTTGGACCGTCGACTTCGACGAGCTCGCGAGCACTGTGCGAGCACGCGATGATCTCGGCCTTAGCATTATGCCGACGGATCAGGCTGACTAAGGCGGGATCAGGGGGACCAACCGACTTCGTCACAAAGACATAGGAAGCCCGACTCAGATTGGAAATCGGTTCACGCAGGACGCCGCGCGGAAGGAGCGAGCCGTTGCCAAAGGGGTCACGGCTATCGACAAGGAGCAGGTTAATCTGCCCGCGCAGCGGAAGGTACTGAAGTCCATCGTCGAGCAGGATCGTATCCACACCGAAGCGTCGAAGCGCGAAGCGGCCACCCTCGACGCGGTCGCGATCGACAATGACAATAACCCCTTCACCGCACAGGTTCTGGGCGAGCATGTAAGGCTCGTCACCCGCCTCATCAGGCCCGACCAAGACGGTCTTACCGTCAGAAACTACGAGCGGATCAGGGCGGCTACCTTGCGTCAGCCAACGCCAGAAACGCTTCAGCATCGAATCTGAAGCTCCTTTATACCCACGTGAAAGGATGGCCACTTTGCGTCCTCGTGCCGTGAGCACGCGGGCCATCTTGAGCACGATGGGGGTCTTCCCGGTGCCGCCGACAGTGAGATTACCCACGACCACGACCTTACAACCGAGCGGAGTGTCGCGAAAGAGCCGGTTGCGATAGAGCCAGAGCCGCAGGCGGACCAAGACCTCAAAAATCCATGAAAGGACCTTCAGGAAGGCTCCAAGCAAGGCCGCCCCAGGCCCTTTCCGGCGCTCGTAGACTACGTCTACGGCATAACTGGCCACGACCTCTCCCAGGGAGGAAAAGAACCCTCTATGCTTCGCGGCCATGGACGAATTGATGCAAAGTTGTTTGACGAAGGCAACCATCCCGATTGAGAAGGACGACCCAGCGCCATGCTCGTACACCTGTTGCGCACCAAACTTCTCCGAGCCGAGGTCACCGCGGCCCGACTCGATTACGAGGGCTCCTTGGCCATCGATCGGGAGCTCATGGCCCTCGTCGGCATGCTCCCTTACGAGAAGATTCTGGTCGGTAACCTGGCCAACGGGGAGCGTTTCGAGACCTACGCCATCCCTGCCCCCGCTGGGACCCGCGAGGTCTGCCTTAACGGCGCCACCGCCCACCTAGGCAAGCCGGGCGACCTCCTGGTCATCATGACCTTCACCCAGATGGAAGAATCTGCCGCCTCGACCTGGAAACCCCGGACCGCCACCCTCGCCGAGGGTAACCGTCGTATCGTCCGCCTCGAGAACCCCGACGTCCCCACCTCCCTCCTGACCACCTTCCAACGATGAGCTATCGTCTATATATACCCGGACCCCTGACCGTCTCCGATTCGATCATCCAAGCCATGGGCAAACCCATGGTCGGACACCGTTCCGGCGACTTCGTCAAACTGTACAACGACATGCAGCCCCGCTTGCAGTCCATGTTCTACACCCAGGACCCGGTCTATCTCGCCACCAGCTCCGCCTGGGGCGTGATGGAAGGCGCCCTCCGCAACGTTTGCCGCAAAGGCGTACTCAACTGCATGAACGGTGCGTTCTCCGATAAGTGGAACGACGTCGCCAAGCGCTGCGGTAAGTATGCCGAAGCACTCCAATTCGACTGGGGTAAGCCCATCGACCCAGAAGCCGTCCGCAAGGCCCTCGCCACCGGCAAGTTCGACTGCATCACCTTCATCCACTCCGAGACCTCCACCGGCACCCTCTCGCCTATCACCGACATCATGGCCGTGGTCCGCGAGTTCCCCGACGTGATCTCGATTGCCGACACCGTCAGCTCCTTCTCGACCATTCCGATCAAGAAGGACGAGCTCGGCATCGATATCTTCCTGACTGGCTCGCAGAAGGCCCTAGCCCTGCCCCCCGGCCTGGCGATCTTCGCCGTCAGTGAACGGGCCCGTGAACGCGCTAAGCAGTCCCCTGACCGCGGCTACTACTTCGACCTGATCGAGTTCCATGATAACCACGTCAAGGGCATGACCCCTTCGACTCCGTGTATCTCCCTCTTCTACGGCCTCCAGCAGCGCCTACTCGAAGTCGAAGCCGAAGGCCTCGACAACCGCCACGCCCGCCACATCCGTCTCAACGAACGCATGCGCGCCTGGGGCCTCGCCAAGGGCTACTCACTCCTCCCGGAAGTCCAGTTCGGGACCCGCGGCCTCAACTGCTTCAAGAACGACCGTAACGCCGACCTCGAGCGCCTGAACAAGACCCTCAAGTCTCGCCACAAGCTCGTCATCGACGGCGGCTACGGCAAGCTGAAGGGCAAGACCTTCCGTATCTCCAACATGGGAGACGAGACCGACGCCACCATTTCCACCCTGATTGCCGCCCTTGACGACTCCTTCGCCGAGCAGGGAATGTAACCGGATTTGACAATCGGTTATCATCCTACGCATGCGCAAGAAATCATCCAAGTCGTCCGACGAAGTTTCCGCCCCCGCCGGTTCCAAGATCCTCGTCATCGCCGAGAAACCCTCGGTAGCGACGGATCTGGCTAAGGTCCTCAAGGTACCCAAGGCCACCAGCGATTACTTCGAGAACGAGAAGTGGGTGATCAGTTCTTCCATCGGCCACGTGGTACGCCTCGTGGATCCAGATGACATCGATCCGAAATTCAAGCGCTGGACCCTCAAGGATCTCCCGATTGATCCGGCCAAGTTCGACGGTACCGCCAGCCCCGATATCCTCAAGGCTGTCATCAGCGAGCGTAACAACGGTGACCGCTACAAGCTGCTGAAGAAGCTCCTGAATCGCCCGGACGTCGGCACAGTCGTCAACGCCTGCGATGCCGGCCGCGAAGGGGAACTCATCTTCCACTACGTCTACCAGCTAGCGAAGTGCAAACTGCCCTGCCAGCGCCTCTGGCTGGCGAGCATGACGAACACCGCCATCGCCGAAGCCTTCGACCACCTTCTCCCTGCGGAAGCCAAGCAGGGGCTACTCGACGCCGCCATCTGCCGCTCCCAGGCCGACTGGTTGGTCGGCATGACCGCCAGCCGCTTCTCGACCATCATCATCGGCGGCGCGAAACGCGAAGTCTTCTCCGTCGGTCGCGTCCAGACCCCCACGCTCATGCTCATCGTGAAGCGCGAGCTGGAGATCCGTAATTTCGTTCCGAAAACCTTCTGGAAGATCGAAGGCGACTTCGGGCTCTCCAATGGCGGTTACCGCGGTGCCGCCCAGGTGCCTGGCGTCACCGACCGCAAGGAGGCCGAACGTTTTTACGACGAAGCCCTAGCCCGTAAAGTGGCTGAGGAGTCGATCAAGATTGGCACCGGCATCGTCACCGACGAGCGCAAGCCAAAGAAGGAAAGCGCCCCTCGCCTCTTCGACCTCACGACCCTTCAGCGCGAAGGTAATCGCCGCTTCGGCTTCTCGGCCAAGACCACCCTCGGTGTCGCCCAGGCTCTTTACGAAAAGCACAAGGCACTCACCTACCCTCGTACCGACTCGCAGTACCTGCCCGAGGATTACCTGCCGAACGCCAAGGCGGCCCTCCAGTCGCTCGAGGGCGCCCACCCCGCAGGCGTCTTCGCCAAGGAAGCCCTGCGCAGCGGCTGGGTGGATTCCGCTGGCCGCCGCGTTTTTGATAATAAGAAAGTCAGCGACCACTTCGCCATCATCCCGACGGGTACCGTCCCGCACGGCCTGACCGACGTCGAACAGAAGATCTACGACCTCGTCGTCCGTCGCTTCGTCGCCGTCTTCTTCCCGATGGCCGAATTCGAGGAGACCGTCCGTACGACCCTCGTCGGTGAACATAATTTCCGCACGACTGGCAAAGTCCTCGTCGTCGCTGGTTGGCGCGCCGTCTGGGGCCAAGAAGCCGAAGCTGAGGAAGATAAAGACAAGGAAGGCTCCGCTAGCCTCCCCGCCCTCGCCTCCGCCGACGGCTCACCCGCCAAGGCCAAGGTTCACGGCGTCGACGTCAAGGAAGACGCGACCAAGCCGCCCGCCCGTTACAACGAAGCCTCTCTTCTCGGCGCGATGGAAAATGCCGGCAAGCTCGTCGACGACGAAGCCCTCGCCGAAGCGATGAAGGAACGCGGCCTCGGTACGCCCGCCACCCGCGCGGCGACCATCGAAGAACTCCTCGCGAAGACCTACATCGAGCGCCAAGGCAAAGAGCTCGTCCCTCTCGCCAAAGCCTTCCAGCTCCACCAGTTCCTACACGCCAAGGAGATGGGCGTTTTCACGGAGCCCCAAATGACGGGCGAATGGGAATATAAACTTAAGCAGATCGAGCACGGCAAGATGGGCCCTCGCGAGTTCATGAAGGAAATCAAGGCGCTCCTTGAAATCATCGTGAAGAAAGGCGCCGTGAAGCCGCCTTCGCTTGAACTGTCCCCGCAGGTTCTCTCTCCGACCGACAGCAAGCCGCTGCAGACCGACGGCGAGAAATATTTCTCCCAGGATACCGTCGGCACGACCGATCGCCCCAAGCTGACCATCTACGTCGGCATGAACGGACACACGATCACCCCGGCCGAAGTCGCCGAACTGATCGAGAAGCGTCGCATCGGTCCGTTCTCAGACTTCCGCTCGATGAAATCGGGCAAGAACTTCACGGGCTACATTGACCTCGTCGATCCGGACACGATTAAACCTCGCGGTACCGAAGAGAAGACCGAGACCGCCCCTGCCCCTGCCGCCGAAGGCGAAGAAGCCAAGCCGGCCAAAGCCCCACGCAAAACCAAGCCCAAGGCCCCGAGCGGCAAGCTCAAGGCAGTGCTCTACTTCCCTCCCCGCGAAGGCGCGGATGGCAACCCGGACGCCTTCGACGCCGAATGGCCCGTCCTCGGTGCCTGCCCCGTCAGCGGCCTGGCTGTCCAGCACACCCCCACCGCAGGTTACCGTGTTTGCCCGCACAAGGCCCAGGAAGCGGGCGCCAAGAAGACGTTCAGCCTCAACTCCGAGATGCTCAAGTCGCCGATCTCCGCCGACGACGTCCGCAAACTCCTCAACGAAGGTAAGACCGGGCTCAAGAAGTTCGTCTCCAATCGGACCAAACGTACCTTCGAAGCCTTCCTTGTCGCCGACAAGCAGAAGGGCTGGTGGTTCGAATTCCCCCCGCGTAAGCCACGTGCTCCCAAAGGGGCGCCCGCGGAGAAGAAATCAGACGAGCCGTTCTAATCAGCGCTCCCAGCTCTGACGCGGGATACGCTCGAGTAAACTGATCTTCAGTTCCTTCTCCATCTCGCGAAGCCTCGCCAGGTCATCAGGTGAGCCGTCCATCCTGGGGCGCATGCGCGTAAGCCAGTAATCGCGGTACCAGCGATAGGCTTCCAGCTTCCGTCCCGCATTCCAGTCGAAGTCGGCGCAGAAACGCGCCGCATACCAAGGGGCATCCGCGGCGTCTGCGGCCTGGCGGTAATAATTTGCGGCAAGGGTGAAGTCTTTCAACTTACCTTCGGCGAGGAAACCTGCAGCCAACAACAAGGCCGTGCGATGACGAGCATGAGCCATGCCTTCCTCCAAAACGTCTACTCCCCGCCGTCCATATTGGCGAAAAAGTCGCTCTTGAGTTTCCGTTGGCACCTTAGCATAACCGCCCCGGCGCCGAATCTCCCAGTGCGCCATATCGAGACCGATACGCAGTCCGGCGTTCTCCCAGAAGTAACGGGCATGCGGATCAAGGGTGCAGGCCGTGCGCATGAAGGCTTCGCAACCGGGACGATCGCGACGCTCCCAAAAGACGTAACTACGAATCCAGGCGAAATCCGCGACGACCGTACGGAGACCTCCCAGCACGCCGAGTAGCACCCCCTGCCCGAGCGTGGGCTCAAGCTCCTTGCGGCCGATTTCGGGGATACTCGGCCGAACCCGACGCCAAGAGGACTCGGCCAAAGCCCCGGCTATGAGGATAAGCACGCCGACCAACAACCAAGGGGCGAAGCGTCGCATCAGATTTCCCTCTGACGGAAGATCAGCGATCCAAGGGTCAGGTAGGCGGCGAGGTAGGCTAGACCCGAGAGGCACACGGCAATCAGCGCACCTTCCTCGACCGCCGAAGAACCAAGCACAAGCGCGTCAGCGAGATTGAATTGCTGTAGATTCGGAATCAGCCGGGTACTGATCCAAAGGAAGGCCGCATAAGCGGGCGAATCCGTGGGACGAAGAAAAGCGTCCTGCGCGATCCACTGGAGCTGACCGGCGACGACGGCCAGAGAGCCGACCACCACCGTGAAGAGGAAGGTGCGGGCCAAAGCGGAGATGGCGAGAACGATGGCAATCACCACGCCCAGGCGAAGCCATTGGAGCAGCACCAGCTGACAGAGGCCAACGATACTAAAAGTAGTGGGGATTCTTCCAGCCTGCTCAGCCGCAGCAATCAGCTCCTGCTCGCGCGCCCACAGGACCACGCCCTGCAGGCTGGCTAACACCAAGACAAAGACGCCCAATACCGCCCAAGCGCCGAAGAACTTGCCCAGCAAGAATTCTGGACGACTCAAAGGCTTGGCGAGCAAAGTAAGTGCGGTCTTGTTGTCGATTTCACTAAAGAACAGTTGGGCGGTCATGACCACCGCGAGTACCGAACCGAAGAAGAACATTCCCCCGAAGCCAAAGTCGGCGATGAACTTCAGTTCGCCATGACCGAAGTCGAAGACCCGGAGCGAGACGGAGGAAAGGACCATCGCGGCGCTGAGCACGAGCAGGAAGGCGAAAAAGCGCTGGCGGACGGCCTCCAAAAAGGTGACCCGGGAAATCCAAAGCGTACGGCGGAGGGAGTCTTTCATATTAGGCGTCGCGACTTCCAGTCACGAGTTCACGGAAGAGGTCTTCCAGGGAGCGACGGGGATGGGTGACGGAGGTAATCTTAGCGCCATGCGCCTCGAGCGCTGCTTCGGCGGCAGAACGCGCGGCGGGCGTCATGGCCTCGATCGTCATCACATGGCGATCACGACGGGAGAGGACATCCTCCACGGCGCCCTCGAGGACGAGTTTACCGCGGTCCATGATGGCGACGCGGTCGCAGACTTGCTCGACCTGCCCCAGAAGGTGCGAACAGAGGACGACGGTCTTCCCCTTATCGCGCATGGCATGGATCATCCGGCCGATGGAGGCTGAGCCCACGGGGTCGACGCCAGCGGTAGGCTCGTCTAAGATGATGAGTTCGGGATCATGGACGACGGCCTGGGCGAAACCGATGCGTTGCAGCATGCCCTTCGAGTAGGTGCCAATCGGTCGCCCGGCGGCTTCCTTCATCGCAGCCAAGCCCAGCGCATCTTCGACGGCAGCATCGAGATCGGAGGCGGCGACGCCACTAAGCTGTGCACAATAGCGCACGAGTTCGCGGCCCGTAAGGAACTTATGGAAATAGGGAGCTTCCGGCAGGAAGCCGGTGCGACGACGCGCGGCGCTGGTGGCGGAAGGTTCGCCGAGGATACTGATTTCACCAGCGGTCGCGGAGACGAGACCCAAGACGACCTTGAGCGTGGTGCTCTTACCGCAGCCGTTGGGCCCGAGCAGTCCGTAAACCTGCCCGCGCGGGATTTCGAGGGAGAGATCGTCCACCGCACGAAGTTTGAGCCCGCGGATACCGATGCGGAAATCCTTGGTCAGATGGCGGACGGAGATAGCGGAATTCATCGGCGGATGGCGAACTCGCGACAGGTGCGCAGTCCGGTGAAGGTCTTGATCTCCTCGCCACGAATGTGACCGTCGAGGGATTTGGCGATCTGGTCGGTAAAGGCTTCCACTTCTCCTTCGTCGCCCTCGGCGTGTAGATACACCCTGCCGTCCGTCAGGTTCTGGACGTAACCTGTCACATCATAACCACGGGCCAAACCGAGGACTTGGGCTCGAAAACCGACCCCTTGGACGTGGCCTACGTACCAGACATCACGATGGGAGACATGGGTTGACATAACCGAGACTTATTGAAATATTTGACAGTCAATCATTCACAGCAATCGCAATCTGACCATGAACCTCCCTCTAGCCCTACTCGATGGCCCAGTCATCTGGGTTGTTCTCTTCGTAGTCCTGCTCCTTTTCGGAGGCTCCAAGCTCCCTGAGCTCGCCCGCGGCCTGGGCAAGGCCAAGCGCGAATTCAAGAAGGCTTCCGATGAAGTCGAAGACGAAGTGCGTAGCGCCGTCGAAGAAGACGAACGCAAGAAGCTCCGCCTGAAGCAGATCGAAGAGGAAGAACGCGCTGCGGTTCGCGCCAAGCTCGAAGCCGAAGAGCGCGCCAAGCGAGCCCAAGACGGCAAGCAGAACTAAAACCTCCGGGGCCTGCCAAGGCCCCTTTTTATTTCACGATGTTCACCGGGCTAGTCCAGGGAGCCGCCAAGGTCCTCACCATCGCTCCGCGCGACAAGGACGGCGCCCGCCTGACCCTTGCCCACCCCCTGCTCGCCTCTGCCAAGTCAGGCGACAGCATCGCTACCAACGGGTGCTGCCTTACGGTCGTCGACCCCCAGGGCGATCAAGCCAGCTTCGATCTGCTCGCCGAGACCCTACGCCTGACCAATCTCGGCGACCTTCACCCAGGCTCGGTCGTCAACATTGAGCCCAGCCTCCTGCCGACCGATCGGATGGGCGGGCATTTCGTGACCGGACATATCGATGGGTGCGGCGAGGTGCTCTTCTTCGGACAGGACGGCGCCGACTGGCGCCTTGATATCAAGGCTTCCGACACCTTCCTCCGCCACGTCGTCCGCAAAGGCTGTGTCGCCGTCGATGGCATGTCGCTGACGGTGGCCGACGTGATTCCCGGCGGCTTCCGCATCTGGATCATCCCGCACACCTTGGAAGTGACCAACCTCTCCCACCGTAAGGCCGGAGACCGGGTCAACCTCGAGTCAGACCTGTTAGCCAAGTACGCTGAAAAGCTCCTAGGCAAGGCCTAGGCCCTTACGCGGGGTCAGTCGAAGTCTCGTCCAAGCGTACCTTCAATCGAGCGGCGATGACTTCATCGACTTCGCCTTCCGCAGGCATCGGCTCGCGCACTAAGGTTACTTCTACCTTCGAGAACGGAATTGGCATGGCGAACCGATCCCAACTGCGCATGCGCCAGCAAGCATGGTAACGTATGCCCATGACGACGAAGGGACTGCGCGTCAGGCGAGCAAGCGACACCGCCCCCGTCTTGAACTCAAGGGCGGGGCCCTTCGGTCCGTCCGGAGTGATGCCGGTATGATTGCCCGCGCGCATAGAGCGAGTGAGGGTCATCAAAGCGGCGGCGCCGCGACGATTGGAAGACCCTCGAACTGCGGTGATGCCCATGAATTTAAAGAAAGCGACCAGCCAAGCGCCGTCTTTACTGGTACTGATGAGCGCCGTCACCGGACGAGAGAAGTAGCGGTTCGCAATCCACGATGAGACGAAAAGCTTGTCGTGCCAGAGCAACAAGACCACGGGACCCTCGGCATCGTCGATGCGCTCGACGTTACACCGGAAACGCAAAGTGGCCAGCCACAGGCGAAAGAACAGCGCCATCGGCACGACCCAAACCCAATGATACCAAGGCACCACTGCGGGGGCATCGGAATGTTCTCTGAGGGCGTCTGACACACCCCTCTATCTCACCTCCTAGCGGGTAGTTCAAACAATTACGCAGATAGCCCCAAGGCTCGGCGTATACCGTGCCGGCGGAACAAGTGCGAAAGCGGGGTCGCGAATACAGCCGGGTCGTCCTTAGCCCAAGCTTCGACCTCGGCAGGACATCGCCAAAGCAAGGAATCGACCTCGAATTCAGCGAGCTTTATCGGGTGTTCGCCACGCAGTAGATACGATCGAACAAACTCATTGCCGAGGTCCACATGCCAAGGCGCATAGTCAATCTCGTGCAAGGCTGCTGGCGGCACGGCAATACCCAGTTCCTCGCGCAGTTCCCGCATGGCGGCTGCGAGGTAATCTTCGCCCGAATCCACATGTCCGGCACACGAAGAACTCAACAGCCCTGGGCAATTATCTTTGGCATACGAACGCCGCTGGAGGCAGAGCAGTCCATCACCCCTGAGCCAGAAGATATGAATCGCTCGATGGAGTAATCTCCGGCGATGGATCTCCCGGCGAAATTCCCGACCCACGACGACATCACGCTCATCGACGACATCAAAGACCTCATCCGGAGACTGGCCGACTTCGCGATGGCTCATCGTCCGAGGTCCATGATGACGTTCCAGCGCTTATTCAGTTCGCGGTCGTGTTTCTTCCAATCCGGATCCCACGCGGCCAGCTGATTCCAGAATCGGTCGGAATGATCCATGTGGCGACGATGGGAAAGCTCATGTAGGATGACGTGGTCGTGCAACATCGGTGGGAGTAGCACCAGTCGCCAATTCAGCGACAGCGTGCCCGTCGTCGAACACGAGCCCCACCGGGTAGTCTGGTCACGGACGCTGACCTGCTCGACCGTCACGCCGACCTTGCTGCTCAGCCGGTCGACGGCCAAGCCCAGGCCCGTCTCAGCCAATCGACGAATAACCCGGACGGCTCCCTGCTCCGGGTCGGCCGAAGGCATGACGAGATTCACCTTATCCTCGGTCTTAGAGATCCGGATGCTCCCGCGAGTCCCCTGCTCGGTCTCGATCGCCAGCAAGCGGTCATCCAAAGTTACCCACGGGAACTTGCGGAGGTGCGAAGTCAGGGAAGGCTGGACGGTACGCGCTTTGGCAAGGACGCGCTCCAACCAAGGAAGATTATCCCGGAGAAACGCCAACGCGGAGGCATGCGAGGCGTGCGGTGGATAGGTAAGGATGACCTTCGGGCCGGGTTTGACCGATAACCTCACCCGAGTGGTACGAGCGGAGATGCAGGGCCATACCAGCACGGGCCGACCGCCGACGTGCACGGTGATGGGCTGGTCGTCCTGCTCCATGATCAACCCTTAGGGGCGCGCAGTTCGGCCTCGGCGACAACCTTGGTCGTCTGCCGACGTAAAGCCGAGTCTGGGTCAATACCGGCATCTCGGCAGGCAGCAATCAGCTCGAAGAGTTTCCGGCCGGCGGCTTCCTCGGTGAGTCCTTGAGAGTGCGATTCGACTTGGGCGACATCGACCGTCGCTCCCGCGTCGAGCTGCTTCTTACGAACTTGCTTCCAAACTTCCCGGGCGGTCAGGATGGCATTCAGCGAAGGGGGGAGTTCCTTAAAGACGGTGGGCTTATTGGCGCCCTTTTCCTTGAGCTTGATCTGCTCCCACTGCGTCACGACCGCATCGGAGGTGCCCAGCTTGGCGCCGTCGCCAAAGACATGCGGATGCCGACGGACCATCTTTTCGTTCACCTCGCGGGCGACGTCGTCGAAAGTAAACTTACCTGCCTCAGCCGCTAACTGTGCGTGCATGGCCACGTGGAAAAGAAGATCGCCGAGTTCCTCGCGGAGATTGGCGTCGTCGTTCAAATCGATGGCTTGAAGGAGCTCGGCAACCTCTTCGACCAAGCAGTCGCAGATAGTGCGATGCGTCTGCTCTCGGTCCCAAGGGCAGCCATCGGGAGCGCGGAGTCGGGCGGTGGTCGCAAGCAGAAGGTCGATGCCGGGCATGGCCTGATGCAGAAGGCAGGAAGGAAGGGAGTCAAAACGATTGCCAGAAGCCCCGGGAGCGCTTGCTTTAGGGCCAGTGGACAAGCTGACCGAAATCATGGACGCCAAGCGCCGGGAAATCGCCCCGTTCGCCCGAGCGGTCACAGACGCCGAGCTGGCGGCCTTCGCCGGCAAGCAGTCGACGCCAGGTTTCCGCCAATCCTTGCAGGTCCAAGGCCGACTTAGCGTCATCGCGGAAGTCAAACGGGCCTCGCCCAGCGTCGGCCAGATCCGCGAAGGCGTGGACGCCGTCACGCAGGCACGTGCTTACGCCGCCGCCGGGGCCGATTGCCTCTCGGTCCTCACTGAAACGACATACTTCAAAGGCGAACTCAAGGATCTCATCCAAGTCGTCCAAGACCAACCCTCCTGGAATCGCCCCCTTCCCTGCATCCGCAAGGACTTCATGGTGCACCCCTATCAGGTACTTGAAGCGGCCCAAGCCGGCGCCCGCTGCATTCTGATCATCGTCCGCGGCCTAACTGACGAGGAAATCATTCCGATTCACCGTTCGGCCAAGCTCGCTGGCTTGGACACGCTCTTCGAAGTCCACGACGAAGCCGAGCTTGAGCGCGCCCTCCGTCACAACCCCGACATGGTCGGCGTGAACAACCGCAACCTGTCCACTTTCCAGATCGACCTATCTTTTGCTGAACGCGTGATCCCGCATATGCCGAAGTCCGTCCTGAAGGTCGCCGAGAGCGGCATCAAAACGGCGGAAGACGCCGCCCGTATGCGGGCCGCTGGTGCGCACGCCCTGCTCGTTGGTGAGTCCCTCATGCGTGAGCAGAATCCGGCTGCACTCATGAAGGCGTTGCAAACCGCATGAACGACGGGCCGCTTTCGCCGAACGAGACCCGGGACCTACTGGCCCGCCTCTCCCATATGCCCAAGAAGTGGCTCGGACAGAACTTCCTGATCGATGGAAATATTGTCCGCAAGTCGCTCGAGCTCGGCGAAGTGAAGGCTGGCGACACGGTCCTCGAAGTCGGCCCCGGGCTAGGCACGCTGACCCGTACCCTACTCTGCGCAGGCACCGACCTCTACGCAATCGAAGCCGACCGCACGATGCACTTCCATCTGACGGAATCTTTGCTGCCGCGTTTCCCGAAGACTTTCCACCTCAAGGAAGGAGACGCTGTCGACTTCCCCCGCGCTGGCCTCGTCGACCCGACCGATGGTTCCTTTAAGGTCATCGCCAATCTTCCTTACGCGATCTCCACACCGTGGATGGATGCGATCTGCGCCGGACCTCACCCGTCGATGATGGTGCTGATGCTCCAGCGCGAAGCCGCCGAACGTCTCACCGCTGAAGTCGGCACGGGGCATTGGTCCGCGGTCACCGCCCAGGTCCACCTCGCCTTCGAGAAGGTCAAAGTGCACCCGGTGCCCGCCCAATCGTTCAACCCGCCGCCCAAGGTCGACTCGTGCCTGCTCGTACTCCGTCGTCGCCCCGACGCCAGGCGCCTCAGCCCCCGAGCCCGCGAAGTTGCCCGCATGCTCTTCACCCAGCGACGCAAGCAGGTTGGCTCCGCCGCCAAGAAACTCTTCCCGGGCGCAGCGGATGTCACCGCCTGGCTGGCGGACCTGCCCCGCTACGGATTGACCAGTTTGGCTCGTCCGGAGGCGATTCCGGCTGAAGCCTGGCTGACTCTCTGACGCCTGGGGTTGCTTTCCGCCCCTTCTCTGCTCCTTATCCCGCCATGTCCGTAAAAGTAGGCCTCGTCTCCCTTGGCTGCGCCAAGAACCTGATCGATTCCGAGATCATGATCGGTCACCTCGCCAAGGCCGGCATGTCTATGACCGCCGACGCTTCGGAAGCCGACGTGGTCATCGTCAACACCTGCTCCTTCATCGATGCCTCGAAGCACGAAGCCCTCGAAGCCATCTATGAGATGAGCGACGGCAAGGCCACCGCCCGCAAGAAAGGCCAGAAGCTCATCGTCGCCGGTTGCATGTCCCAGCGCTACCAAGGCGCCCTACCCGTCGTCGAAGGTGCTAAAGGCCGCGTCGAACTGCCGAAGGTCGACGCGTTTATCGGTCTGGACCAGGTCACGAACATCGTTCCGGTCATTCATAAAGTCATGGGCGGCGAAGCCGGCATGACCGAGTTCCTCGCCAAGACGACCACCTTCATCCCGGACTTTGACACCCCTCGCTTCCGTCTGACGCCGCGCCATTCGGCCTACATCAAGATCGCCGAAGGCTGCAATCACCCCTGCACTTTCTGCATCATCCCGCGTATTCGCGGACGCCATCGCAGCCGCACGGTCGAATCCGTCGTCAAGGAAGCTCGTCAGCTCGTCTCCGAAGGCGTGAAGGAGATCAATCTGATCTCCCAGGACACGACCTATTTCGGCATGGATCGCTGGACCGAGGCCCGCCCAAACCCGCGCAGCAAGGTCGACTCCTCCAAGGGCGAATCCCTCGCCTCGCTTCTCCGCGAGCTTGACCAGATCGAAGGCGACTTCTGGATCCGCCTGCTCTACACGCACCCGGCTCACTGGAGCGACGAGCTCATCGAGACGATCGGCCAGTCCAAACACGTGGTACGCTACGTCGACATCCCTCTCCAGCACGTCTCCGACAAGATGCTCGGTGCGATGCAGCGTGAGACCGATGGCGCCTATATCCGCGACCTGATCGCCCGCATGCGTGCAGGCATCCCGGATCTCGTCATCCGCACCACCTTCATCGTCGGCTTCCCCGGCGAGACCGAAGAAGACTTCACCGAACTCCTCGCCTTCCTCGAACAGACCAAGTTCGACCGCGTCGGCGTATTCAAGTACTCGAAGGAAGAAGGCACCAAGGGCGCCAAGATGGAAGGCCATCTCACCGATGAGGTGAAGGCCGATCGCTATGCCCGGGCCATGATCCTCCTCCAGCGTCTTTCCAAGCAGCGCGGCGAAGCCTTCGTGGGTCGCAAGCTCCGTGTCCTCGTCGAAAGCCCGGGCATCGCCCGCAGCGTCGGTGACGCCATGGAGATCGATGGTGTCGTCAAGGTGCCTAAGAAACTCCCCATCGGCGAATTCGCCGAGGTGATCGTGACCGGCGCCGAGGAATACGACCTGATCGCCAAGTAATCAGCCTTCGGCGTCGCGTTCCGGCGCCGCTTCGGCGGAAGCCGCCGCGGCTGGCGAATCGCTGAGACGAATGAGCGCGTCCAAGGAGGTGAAGTGGCGCGTCCAGTCGGTCATGTCCGGGATGTCGCCCACGACGGTGGAGAACAGCTCTCGCTTCTCCTGCTTGAGCTCTTCGATCCGCTCCTCGACCGTGCCCGGAGCAATCATGCGATAAATCAGGACAGGGTTCTTCTGGCCGATGCGGTGGACGCGATCGACGGCCTGGGCCTCGACGGCGGGATTCCACCACGGGTCCATCAGGAAGACGTATTCGGCGGTATTGAGCGTGATGCCCGTGCCGCCAGCCTTGAGCGAGGCGAGGAACAAGGCCGGCCCCTTGGTCTCCTTGAACTGCTCGACCGGGGCTGAACGATCCTTGGTCTCGCCAGTGAGTTCGTAGATGGGTAACGAAGGCAGATCGCGGGCCAGCGCAGACTTTACACGCTCGATGAGCGAGACGAACTGCGAGAAGACAACGGCCTTGGAACCGTTGGCCGCGATTTCGGAAAGCTTGGAGACCAGCAACGTGACCTTACCCGAATGGGCCGACGGGCAATGCGAATTCTCCGGCAGCAGACCGGGGTCGCAACAGACCTGGCGGAGACGCATGAGGAGCGTGAGCACCGAGGTCGCATCCTTCGACAACAGCGAAGCGAGTTCGCCCGAAAGGCCGCTGCCCTGGGTGAGATGCTGGTAGAGCGCACGCTGTTCGTGGGTGAGCGGGCAAGGCAGGACGACCTCCATCTTCGGCGGGATGTCCGCCGCGACATGGCGTTTGAGACGCCGCAGGATGAAAGGAGAGACCTGTCGGCGGACTTTGCCGAGCGCGATCGAAGGATCGCGCAGCATTTGACGCTCGAAGTTGGCACGCTTCCCGAGCAAGCCCGGCATCAGGAAGCGGAAAATCGTCCACAGGTCCGTCGGACGGTTCTCTAGCGGTGTACCGGTGATCGCAATACGATGATCGGCCTGTAACGAAACGCAGGTCTGCGTCGTCTTGGATTCGGGATTCTTGATCGCCTGAGCTTCGTCGAGCACCGCGTAACCGAAGCGGGTCTTGGCCAGCAGGTCGGCATGGCGACGCAACTGGGTGTAGCTGGAGATCCAAAGCTTGGCCGAGGGATTCGTGTCGAAGTCCTCGTCGGCTGTAAGCACCGCCGCACCCGCGCTCATCTCCGGATGAAAGCGCTTAATCTCGCCGAGCCACACCGGGATGACGCTGGCCGGGCAGACAATGATGGAACGTTCGCCAACCGGGCGCGAAGCGAGTAAGGCGAGGACCTGGACGGTCTTACCAAGGCCCATCTCATCGGCGAGTAACGGATGGGAACCAAGTTCACAGAGTCGACCCAGCCAGGCGACGCCCTTCGCCTGATAAGGACGGAGGTGGGCAGGGAGACTATCGGGCGGCATCGGCTCCTGGAGGAGCTTATCCTTCCAGGCCTTAAGGTCGTCGTTGAGTTTCAGGGCGCCGACTGCGGCGTGATCGAACAACGATAGCAGCAGGTAGCGGGGGACTTCGCCATCCTTGGCGCGCCAGTCTTCGGAGAAATCAGCGACCGCGGCATTGTACGCAACGACACCCTTACCAGGGAGGATCACCGGACGACCGCCGGCCTTGAGGAGCAACTTCTGCTCATCAGCCAGAAGGCGATGCCCACCGGCCTTGAGGCGCCAATTCAGCTTGAAAGACCTGCCGTCGGCAGCGGACTCCGCCTCGGCGTCGACCGCAACCTGGAGCTGTTCATTGCGGAAGATATTGAGGGCCTCCTCGCCGATGAGCTTGAAGCGCTTTCGCCAGTCGTTGAGTTCCTCGCGGACAAACCGTTCGATGCGGCCGATGTTATCGATGGCCCAGGCTCCGGTAGCCTTGCTGTAGACGAAGCCGGCCCGGTGCGCGACGGTGTTGAAACGGAAAAGGGTCTGACGCTGCTCGTCGGAAAGCTCATCTCCCGGGATAGCCCCCGGGCCGAAGCAATTCCAGGAATGCCCACCCCGCCCTGTCCAGGCGGCAGAAATCTTGAGCCCGTCGGAAGATAAATCAAAGGACACCTGCAGCTTCAGCGAGGTACGGGAGTTGGCGTCCTTGCGTTCGGGCTCCTTGGGCGCCTCAGGCGCAGCCGCCGCAGCGGACTCGTCGATAGCCGGGATCTCGTCCGCAATCAGTTCTTCGATCTCATAGATCGAAGCCACGGCGAAAGGTGCGCCGTTCTCTTCTTCGGGCAAGGAGGTGCGCCACTCAAGCTTCGCGCCGTTAATCTCGATCACCGCCCGGACGGTCTGCGTCTCGGTCCGCGTGACGGCTTCGGCGTTCTCGGGCTTGAGTTCGATCTGTCTGACCAAACCTTCGGTATAAAGTCGGCGGCCTTCGACGAGGTCGGCCTCCTTGAAGGCGGACTCCCACTCTTCCGGAAGAGACACAAACCACCGCTCCAGGGCTTCCGTGGAGTAGGAGCGATTGGCCGGACGTGGGGACGACATCGACGGACCCGAATTAAACCTGCCCCGAATTCCTCTTACAACCCCCAAACTCTGCCAATTTTAAGCAGGGGCCGGTCTGGTTTCGACTGGGTCTTGGCTTGTGATGCACGGGCCCAAGCGTCTAGGATTTAAGTCCCTTTTACAGGCAAAGAAATGAAACATCTTAGCGTCGGAACCCGCTGGAACGCGGATCTCGTATCCTCTTATCACGAACAGTGGTCCAAGGACCCTTCTTCCGTGGACGCGGAATGGCGCGCCTTCTTTGAGGGCTTCGAGCTCGGCATGAGCCTACCGCCCAAGCCAGCCAAAGGCGCTGCGCCCGCCGCCGGAGGCGTCGACGCCGCCGCCCAGTGGAAGGTCCTCGCCGCTATCAACGCCTACCGGACGCTTGGCCACCAGCAGGCCCGCCTCAACCCTCTCGCCGAACCTACGCCCCACTTCGAACTCTCCGACAAGGCCCTCGGCCTCGACAGCATCCCGGCCGACCGCGTCTTCCATACCGGCGATTTCCTCGGCGGTAAGATGCTCCCCTTGGGCGAAATCGTCGCACAGTTAAAGTCCATCTACTGCTCACCCATCGGCGTCGAGTATACCCACGTTCAAGACGGCGAGCGCCGTCGCTGGCTCCAAGAACGCATCGAGTCCTCCGGCCTCCGTCCGACCTATGACGCCGCGGCCCGACGTCGCTTCCTCCGCTCAATCGTCCAAGCCGAGCAGTTCGAACGATTCCTACACAAGACTTTCGTCGGCGCTAAGCGCTTCTCCGTCGAAGGCGGCGAAGTCATGCTGTCCGCGCTCGATCAGGTCATCCATCTAGCGCCAGGCTACGGCGTGACGGATCTCGTCATCGGCATGGCCCACCGCGGCCGCCTTAACGTCCTGGTCAATATCTGCGGCAAGAAGGCCGAAGCCCTCTTTGGCGCCTTCTCCGAAAACCACGTCCCCGACACCACCCACGGCGATGGCGACGTGAAGTATCACCTCGGCTACGCCGGCGCCCGCGTCGTCGACGGCAAGGAAGTCAGTATCACGCTAGCCTACAACCCCAGCCACCTCGAAGCCGTCAACCCGGTCGTCCTCGGACGTACCCGTGCACTCATCGACGTGCAAGGCGGCGGGGATCGCTCGAAAGCCCTGCCCATCCTCCTGCACGGCGACTCTGCTTTCGCCGGTCAAGGCGTCGTCATGGAGACGCTCAACTTGGCCGAACTCAAAGGCTACCAGGTCGGTGGCACGCTGCATATCGTCACCAATAATCAGGTCGGCTTCACCACCAACCCTGACGAGTGCCGCACTGGCCGTCATTGCACCGAGATCGCTAAGTTCACCGAATCTCCCATTCTCCACGCCAACGGTGACGACCCTGATGCGGTCGTCCTCGCCACCGAGATTGCCCTAGAATATCGTCAGAAGTTCGGTGCCGACGCCGTTGTCGATATCGTCTGCTATCGCCGCTACGGCCACAACGAGACCGACGAACCCGCCTTCACCCAGCCGGTACTCTATCGCGAAATCTCGCTCCACTCCTCCGTCGCTGAGCTCTACGCTTCACGTCTCACTGAATCCGGCTCGGCTCCGGACGGCGAACTCATCGCGCTACGCAACGAGTTCGACATCATGCTCAACGCGGCCCAAGAGCGTGCTCAGGCCGCCCTCGCCGTTGAAATTGAGGAACGTAAAAAGAATCCCGTCGGCGTGCGTCCGTTCCGCTCCCCTTACGAACATAACATCGACACCTCCGCCCCGCAGGAACTTCTCGATAAGGTCGCGCCGGTGCTCTGGCAGATGCCTCCCGACTTTTCCCCGAACCCTAAGATCAAGCGCTTGCTCGACACTAAGGCCGAGGCTTACAAATCCGGCCTCAACTTCGATTGGAGCCTCGGTGAAGGCCTCGCCTTCGCCTCTCTGCTCGCCGAAGGCTACCCAGTCCGCATCTCCGGACAGGATTGCGAACGCGGCACCTTCTCGCACCGCCACGCCGTACTCCACGACCCTTCGAACGACGCCGAATACTGCCCGCTCGGTTCCATCGCCGGTGCCGAAGTCGAACTCGTTAACTCGTCACTCTCCGAATACGCCGTGCTCGGCTTCGACTACGGCTACTCACTCGAAGCTCCTGACTCGCTCGTGATTTGGGAAGCCCAGTTCGGCGACTTCGCCAACGGTGCGCAGATCATGATCGACCAGTTCATCGCGTCTGCGGAGTCGAAATGGGGACAGACCAGCGGCCTCGTCATGCTCCTCCCCCACGGCTACGAAGGCCAGGGACCCGAGCACTCCTCCGCTCGCCTCGAACGCTTCCTGCAGCTCTGCGCCGAAAATAACCTACAGGTCATCCAGCCTTCGACCCCAGCCCAACTTTTCCACGCGCTGCGACGTCAGGTGAAGTCCGAACATCGCAAGCCGCTCGTCGTCATGACGCCGAAGAGTTTGCTCCGCCACAAGGGATGCGTCAGCACGCTGAACGACCTTACCAAGGGGCGCTTCCAATCCGTGCTCGCCGACGCCACGCCCGCCGCAAAGACGGAACGTCTTATTCTTTGCTCCGGCAAGGTCTTCTACGAACTCGACGCCGAACGCGCCGCCCGCAAGGACACGGCGACGAGCATCGTGCGACTCGAACAGTTCTACCCCTTCGACGGCGAAACGCTCGCCAAGGTCCACGCTTCGCTGGGTTCGCCCAAGAAGGTCGTGTGGGTCCAAGACGAACCTAAGAATATGGGCGGCTGGTCCTTTGTGGCCGACCTCATTGAGTCTACCCTCGGCATCCGCCCTGCTTATGCCGGTCGCGATGCGGCGGCCTCCCCGGCGGTCGGCTCTCTCGCGGTCCACAAGATCGAGCAGGCCGACATGGTGAAGCAGGCCTTTACCGCCTAATAGCCGTCAGTAGCGGGTTTTCTCGCCCAAGGAACCTCTCCTTCTACCCCCTAAACGCCCATCCTAGGTCGTTTAAAGGGTCATTTCCCCGTTGAAACACGGAGGAATGGCTTCCAAGGTTGAACCTACCTAATTTTCATGGCCGTCGAAGTCAAAATCCCTCCCATGGGCGAATCCATCACCGGGGGCCTCCTAGCCGCCTGGCTCGTCAAAAGCGGTGACGCTGTCCGCAAGGGCCAACCCCTCTTTTCCTACGAAACCGATAAGGTGACCTCCGAAGGCACCGCCGAAGTCGACGGCAAGATCACCATCGCGGTCGAAGCCGGTACCGAAGTGCTCGTCAATCAGGTCGTCGCCACCATCGAAGCAGGTGCCGCCGGCAACGCGTCCTCTGCTCCGGCACCCGCCGCGCCTGCCACCAAGGCAGCTCCGACTGTCGCGGCCGCGCCCGCACCGAAAGCCGCACCCGTCGCCGCCAAGTCCGGCGCTGCCGCCGAAGTTTCTCCCGCCGTCCGTCGTCTCTCCGCCGAAACCGGCCTTGATCCCGCTGGCGTCGAAGGCTCGGGCAAGGCTGGTCGCGTAACTAAAGGAGACATGCTCGCCGCTCTCGCCGGTCAGTCACCGATTCGCGCCGTCGCTCCAACCGCCTCCGCTCCTTCGGCCGCACCCTCCGCTCCGGCCGCTCCAGTCTCCGTCCCATCGCGCGATGGTCGCACCACTCGTAAGCGCATGTCCCCGCTGCGTCGCAAGATCGCCGAACGCCTCGTGCAGGCCAAGACGGAGACGGCGATGCTCACGACCTTCAACGAGGTCAACATGGCACCGGTGATGGAGCTGCGCAAACGCCACGGCGAAGAATTCCTCAAGAAATACGGGGTCAAACTCGGCTTCATGTCCTTCTTCGTGAAGGCCGCCGTCCAGGCGATGAAGGAAGTCCCTGCCATCAACGCGCAGCTCGACGGCGATGACATCGTCGAGAATAACTTCTTCGACATCGGCGTGGCCGTCGGCACCGACAAGGGCCTGATGGTCCCCGTCGTCCGCGATTGCGACCAGCTCAATTTTGCCGGTATCGAAAAAGCCATCGGCGATTTCGGTAAGCGCGCCCGCGATGGCAAGATCCAGCTGCCAGAACTTCAGGGCGGCGTCTTCACCATCTCCAATGGCGGCATCTACGGTTCGATGCTCTCGACGCCGATTCTCAATCACCCGCAGGCGGCCATCATGGGCCTCCACAATATCGTCGAACGTCCTGTGGCCGAAAACGGCCAGGTCGTGATTCGTCCGATCATGTACCTCGCCCTGTCGTACGACCACCGTATCGTCGACGGCAAGGAAGCCGTGACCTTCCTCGTCAAGGTGCGCCAGTTCATCGAAGACCCGCAGCGCCTGCTGTTCGGCGTTTAATCCCCCTTTCATAATCCTACCTCAATGTCTCAATTCGATCTCGTCGTAATCGGTTCCGGTCCCGGTGGCTATGTCGCCGCCATCAAGGCCGCCCAGCTCGGCCTCAAGGTGGCCCTCGTAGAAAAGGACAATTCCCTCGGTGGCACCTGCCTCAACGTCGGCTGCATCCCTTCCAAGGCCCTTCTCCACTCCACCGAAGTCTACCAAGAGGCCTTGCACGGCAAGAAGCATGGCCTCGTCGGCGCCGAGAAGATCACCTTCGACGTCTCCGCGATGCTCGCGAACAAGGACAAGGTCGTCGCCCAGCTCAACATGGGCGTCGGCGCCCTGCTCAAGAAGCGCAACGTCGAGATTGTCCGCGGCCTCGGCCGACTTGTGAAGTCCGGCCAGGTGCTCGTCCGCTCCACCGCCGGCGACCGCACGCTTGAGACCAAGAACATCCTCATCGCCACGGGCTCCGTCCCGATTGAACTGCCGTTCATGAAGTTCGACGGCGAAACCGTCATCTCCTCCGACCACGGCATCTCCTTGAAAGCCGTTCCAGAAAAGATGGTCGTCGTCGGTGCCGGCGCTATCGGCCTCGAGCTCGGTTCCGTCTGGGCCCGCCTCGGCTCGCAGGTCACCGTCGTCGAGATGCTTCCCACTATCGGCGGACCGTCTTATGACGCCGACGTCGCCAAGGCCGCGCAGAGCGCCTTCGAAAAGCAGGGCGTGAAGTTTGAATTGGGCGCCAAGGTCACCGGCGTGAAAAAGAGCGCCGGGGGTTCCGCCCTTACGGCTGAACGCGATGGCAAACCCCTCGAATTCGCTGCCGACAAGATCCTCGTCGCCGTCGGCCGCAAGGCCAACACGACCGGTCTCGGCGCCCAGGAAGCCGGCCTCAAGCTCGACGAGCGCGGTCGTATCGTCATCGACGCCCACTTCCTGACCAACCTTCCCGGCGTCTACGCCATCGGTGACGTCGTCGCCGGCCCGATGCTCGCGCACAAGGCTGAAGAAGAAGGCGTCGCGGTCGCCGAGAATCTCGCCGGTAAGCATGGTCACGTGAACTACGCCATCATCCCCGGCGTCATCTACACCGACCCCGAAGTCGCCTGCGTGGGTCTCTCCGAGGCCGAGGCCAAGGCCAAGAATATCGAAGTCGCCATCGGCAAGTTCCAGCTCGCCGGCAACGGACGCGCGATCGCCTCCGATTGTACCGCGGGGTTCGTCAAGGTCATAGCTTGCGCCAAGACCGATAAACTCCTTGGAGTCCAGATGGTCGCCAGGGGCGCTTCCGAGATGATCGCCGCAGCCTGCGCGCACATGGAATACGGCGGCAGCGCCGAAGACGTGGCCCGTACCTGCTTCGCCCACCCGACCGTCAGCGAATCCTTCAAGGAAGCCGCGATGGCCGTCAGCAAGTCGAGCATCCACTCGCTCTGAGCGAAGGACGGACTTTTGAACGAAAGGGTGCGAATAGCACCCTTTCTTATTTCGTGCCCCAACAAGGACGCCCTCCCAAATGAAGGGAAGGCGTCGAATGAAAAGCAAGGGGCCAGGCTTGCCACGGCACACGGATGGACTGACTGCCGTTGCTTCCTTCCGGACCTGGCGGGATTCGTCGGCCACCCATTGCATGGGGCCTGGCTTGCTTATCTTAATGCCCGCCTAGTCCGTTCTTTTCAATCCCCAACTTAACCCCTAATCATTCCCCTTTCCGATGGCCGAAATCCCCAAATCTTATGAGCCGCAAGGCGTTGAACAGCAGTGGTACGACCGCTGGGTCGCGGCGGGTTGCTTCAAGGGCAAGGTAGACCACACCCGCGAATCCTTTGCGGTGATGATCCCCCCGCCGAACGTCACCGGCGTCCTGCACATGGGACACCTACTCAACAACACGCTGCAGGACATCATGGTCCGTCGCGCTCGACAGGAAGGCAAATCCGCCCTCTGGCTTCCAGGCACCGACCACGCTGGCATCGCCACGCAATCCCGCGTCGAAAAGGAACTCCGTCAAAAAGAAGGTAAAACGCGCCACGACCTCGGCCGCGAGAAATTCATCCAGGTGGCGTCCGAATGGCGCGACAAACACGGCGGCATCATTCTCGGACAGCTCCGCAAACTCGGCGCCTCCTGCGACTGGGATCGTACCGTCCACACGCTCGACGCCGGCTACTCGCAGGCGGTGTTGCAGACCTTTGTCACGCTCTACGAGCGCGGCTATGTCTATCGCGGCAAGCGCATGGTCAACTGGTGCCCAGTCTCGCAGACTGGCCTTTCCGATGAAGAGGTGATCATGAAGCCCTCCAAGGGCTCACTCTACCGTATGCGCTACGAGGTGGCCGAGATTCCTGGCACGTTCCTCGAGATCTCCACCACGCGCCCCGAGACGATCCCGGGCGACGCCGCCGTCGCCGTCCACCCTGAAGACGAACGCTACAAGCACCTCATCGGTAAACACGTCTGGCGGCCCTTCCCTCGCGCCCAAATCCCGATCGTCGGCGATACCGCGGTTGAGAAAGAATTTGGTACAGGCGTCCTAAAGGTGACCCCAGCCCACGACCGCACCGACTTCGATATCGGCAAGCGCCATAATCTGCCGGTAGTCGATGTGATGAACCCCGACGGCACGATGAACGCCGACGCAGGCCCGCTCGCCGGCATCGAACGCTTCAAGGCCCGCGGAGTAGCCGAAAAACTCCTCGAAGAACTCGGCGCCCTGGTAAAGACCGAGCCCTATGAGAATACGGTAGGTTACTCCGAACGCGCCGACGTACCGATCGAACCTCGCCTCAGCGAACAGTGGTTCATCCGCTACCCGAAAATCGACGAAGCCAAGCGGGCTGTCACTTCAGGCATCATCAAGTTCCACCCCGAACGCTGGACGAAGACCTACCTGCACTGGCTGGAAAACATCCAAGACTGGTGCGTCAGCCGTCAGCTCTGGTGGGGCCACCGCATCCCCGTCTGGTACCGCAAGGGCGCCGACCGCAACGATCCGAAGAACCTCCACGTCTCCCTCACCGCCCCGGCCGACGCCGCCAACTGGGAGCAGGACCCCGACGTGCTCGACACGTGGGCTTCCTCCTGGCTCTGGTGCCTCGCGACCATCGGCTGGCGCAAACCCGGCGAGACGACCGAAGAACTTAAGCATTGGTATCCCACGGGCGCCCTCGCGACGGGCCCTGACATCATCTTCCTCTGGGTCGCCCGCATGATCATCGCCGGCCTCGAACTCCACGGCCCCGAGAAGAAGACGCTCACCGACGACGAGATTCGCCAGCGCATCCCGTTCAAGCGCGTCTACTTCAACGGCATCATCCGCGATAAGCTCGGACGCAAGATGTCCAAGTCTCTCGGCAACTCGCCCGAGCCACTTGATCTCATCGCAAAGTTCGGCGCCGACGGTCTCCGCTTCGGCCTGCTCTCCATCGCCCCCAAGGGCCAGGACATCCTCTTCGACGAAGATCGCGTCGGCCAAGGCCGCAACTTCTGCAACAAGCTCTGGAACGCCGCTCGTTTCCGCCAGATGTCTGGCCCGATGGCCGATAACTCAACGCTCGCCGCCGTGGTCAGCCGCATCAAGGCCACGCAGCTCGACGATGACGACTTCGCCATCCTGCAGGGACTCGCCGAACTGACCGATAGCACGACCAAGAACCTCGACGAACACGAGTTCACCGCCTACGCGCAGGGACTGTACTCTTTCTTCTGGGGCGACTTCTGTGACTGGTACGTCGAAGCCTCCAAGGCTCGCCTCAAAGATCCGACCCTCGTTGACAACTGCCTTGCGGTTCAGGACCTCGTCCTACGCCAGTTCCTCCTACTTCTCCACCCGGTCGCCCCGTTCATCTCTGAAGAACTCTGGCACCTGCTTGGCTACGGCACGGAGAAGGACTTCATCCAGAACCACCACACCGGCTCTGGCGGAGATCTCCTCCGCGTCCTTCGCGAAAATGGCGTCAAGCTCAGCGCTGCCAAGGTGGCTGACGTTGCCCTACTCCGCGAATTCGTGGCCTCGGTCCGCGGCCTAAAGTCTCAGGCCAACCAAGCGACCCGTCGCGATTCAGTAATCACCATCGTCGCCAAGGACGCCACGGCCAAGACCCTCCTCCAAGCTAACCGCGATAAACTCAGCAGCATGGCCGGTCTGGCCGAGATCACCTTCGCCGACGACGCTGGCGACCGTACCGGTTCGCTGAACTCCCTCGGAACGGTTTTACTCGAGCTCTCCGGGACAGTCGACGTCGCCGCGGAAAAGATTCGCCTGGCCAAGGAACTGACGAAACTCGAACAAGCGGTCACCGCCGGCGAAGCCAAGCTGACCAATGAGGTCTTTGTCTCGAAGGCTCCGCCCAAGATCCTCGAAGGTGCCCGCAAACAGCTCGACGAAGCCAAGGCCAAGCGCGACGAAATCGCACGCATGCTCGCCACACTAGGCTAAGATGATCGCACCCAGGCTGCACCCCGACAAACAAACCGCCGCGCAGGCGATTGCCCGGGAGATAGCCGACCTCATTCAGATACGCTCGAAATCGAGCAAGCCGACCGTACTTGGTCTAGCGACGGGCTCCACCCCTCTCCCGCTCTATGCAGAACTCATCCGCCTTCACCGTGAAGAGGGAGTGAGTTTCCGCTCGGTGGTCACTTTCAATCTCGACGAATACGAAGGCCTCGGCGCGACGCATCCGCAGTCGTACCGATTCTTCATGGAAGAAAATCTCTTCCGCCATCTGGATCTTCCCGCGGCCAATATCCACATCCCGGACGGTCTATCGAACGATCCGACGAAGAATTGCGCGGACTACGAAGCCGCGATCCGCGACGCCGGCGGTATTGACCTCCAAATTCTCGGGATTGGCCGCACGGGCCACATCGGCTTTAATGAACCGCCTTCGGCCGCCGACAGTCGCACCCGCTGGGTCCACCTCGATGAGGTCACCCGCCGCGACAACTCGGTCTTCTTCGGCGACCTTTCCCAGGTCCCGCAAGGTGCCCTGACGATGGGCGTCGCGACGATTCTCGAAGCCCGCCGCGTCGAACTCCTCGCCTTCGGTGAAGCCAAGGCCGACATCGTCCGCCGCGCCATGAAGGAAGCACCCTCCGCGGGCTGCCCAGCGACCTGGCTGCAACAGCACCCCCGTTGCACATTCCACCTCGACGCGGCCGCCGCCAAGGCGCTTTGACCCGTTAGATGGACGCCGCACCCCGCCATCGCTCCCCCATCGACCCAGGACTTGTACCGGCGGTACTCTGGACCCGGGACTACCTGACACGTTGCGAGCGCACAGCTGGCTCCACCGAACTCACCATCGCACTGCGTCGCGAGGATGGCACCGCCTCCCTGTTCTGCACTCGAGTCCTTGCCCGCGGTGTCGACGATGCCGCGACCTATCTTCACGTCGAACGCACCGTCAAGTTCCTACTCTGGTCCCGCGGAGCCTCCGAGATCCTTCTCTGTGGATCAGAAGCCGCCCCCCTCGCGCTACGCCTGCAGGCCGACTACTCGTCCACGGGTTGCCGTGCCTTCGATGCCGATTTCTTCCGCAAGGCCTTCGAGCGCCCGCTGTCATTCCGCGTGGTCGACGCATCCGCGCTTCCGACCGCCTCTGCCGCGCACCTGCCCCTTGGTCGTAACCTAGACGGGTGCCGCATCGGCTTCGACCTCGGGGGCTCAGATCGTAAATGCGCCGCCCTCATCGACGGCAAAGTCGTGTTCTCAGAAGAAGTGAAATGGGATCCCTACTTCCAATCCGACCCGGCCTATCACCTCGCCGGTATCCGGGCTTCGCTGGATCTCGCCGCCAGCCATCTGCCCCGCGTCGATGCCATCGGCGGCTCTTCCGCCGGCGTCTACGTCAACAACAAGGTACGCATCGCCTCGCTCTTCCGCGGAATCACCGACGCTAACATCTTTGATTCGCAGGTGCGTGACATGTTCCTAGATCTCGCCAAGTCCTACGGCGTCCCATTCGAAGTACTCAATGACGGCGACGTCACCGCCCTCGCGGGCTCCATGTCCCTCGGACGCAACGCCGTCCTTGGAGTGGCGATGGGTACCAGCGTCGCCGCCGGCTATGTCGACAAGGCAGGCAACCTTACTAACTGGCTCAGTGAACTGGCCTTCGTCCCCGTGGACTATCGTCCAGACGGTCCCGCAGATGAATGGTCCGGCGATCGTGGCTGCGCGGTGCAATATTTTAGCCAACAGGCCGTCGGCCGTCTGCTGCCCCTCGCCGGCATCGCCCTACCCACCTCGATGCGTCTCCCCGAGCAACTCGAAGAGCTCCAGAAGCTGCTGCTCGCCGCCGACCCGCGGGCTTCGCAAGTCTACGAGGCCATCGGCATCGCCTTCGGTTACTCTATCGCTCATTTAGCCAGCTTCTACGAGCTGAGTTGCTTGCTCATCATGGGGCGGGTCACCTCCGGCCAAGGCGGCACGATCATCATCGAGAAGGCCCGAATGGTCTTGCGCGACGAATTTCCCGAACTTCGCATCGACCTCGTGGTGCCCGATGAGAAGGATAAACGCCACGGCCAAGCCATCGCGGCTGCCTCCCTCCCCGCCCTCAGCCGATGATTTCCCTGAACCCTCTCGCGCGCCTCGTAACCCCGGACGGCAAGACCGGCCCAGACGCCATCAGCCGCACTTCCCACCTCGGCATCGGCGCCCACCAGGATGACCTCGAGTTCATGGCCTTCCACGGGATCCTTGCCTGTTATGATCGGACGGATCGCTGGTTCGGCGGAGTGACCATCACCGACGGCCGCGGTAGCTCGCGTGCCGGCCAGTTCAAGGATTGGACGGACGACCAGATTGCCGCCGAACGCATTCGCGAGCAGGAAGCTGCCGCGGTCATCGGCCAATATTCCTTCATCGCCCAGCTGGGCTTCGGCAGTTCCGCCGTCCGGGACGCCCAGCAGCCTGCCGTCCGCGACGACCTGCGCCGCATCCTCGAAGCTAGCCGACCCGAAGTAGTCTACCTGCACAACCTCGCCGACAAGCACGACACCCATGTCGGCTGCGCACTCCGCTGCATCGAAGCCATGCGCCAATTGCCGCAAGCAGATCGACCAAAAAAGGTCTACGGATGCGAAGTCTGGCGTGATCTCGATTGGCTCGTCGACAGCGAGAAGACACCCATGCCCATCTCGGCTCGCCCGGAACTCGCGCGCACCCTCAACGAGGTCTTCGCCACCCAGATCGCCGGCGGCAAGCGCTACGATCTCGCCGTCCTTGGTCGCCGCACGGCCAACGCGACCTTCAGTAACGCCCATTCTACCGACCAGGAATCGGCCATGCAGTGGGCTATGGACCTCACGCCACTCATCCAGGACGACTCCCTGGACCCCGTCGCCTATACGGTTGGCTTCATCGATCGCCTTAAAGCTGACGTGACCGCACGCATCCGCAAATCCCTCTGACATGAAACCCACCCTCCTCGTTCTCGCCGCCGGCATGGGTAGCCGCTACGGCGGACTCAAGCAGATCGACCCGATGGGACCCTCCGGCGAGACCATCCTAGACTACTCCGTGTTCGACGCCCTCCGCGCCGGCTTCGGCAAGGTGGTCTTCATCATCCGTCCAGATTTCGAGAAAGACTTCCGCGAACGCATCGCCGCGAAATTCGCTGGCCGCATCGAAGTCGGCTTCGCCTTCCAGACGATTGATCAACTGCCCGTCGGCTTCTCGGTCCCGGCCGGTCGCGAAAAGCCCTGGGGCACCACCCATGCAATCCTCTGTGCCCGCGATGCCGTGACGACGCCCTTCGCGGTGATCAATGCCGACGACTTCTACGGCCGGGATTCTTACGCGACGCTCGGCCGCTACCTCGCCGCCGTCTCCAATGAATCCACGGCTTACGCCATGGTAGGCTTCACGCTCAAAAACACCCTCTCCGAACATGGCACCGTCGCCCGCGGCGTTTGCCAAACCGACAACGCCGGTAATTTGACCGATATCCAAGAGTTAACGAAGATTGCTAAACTCGCGCACGGAGCTGAACACCGCGGAGACGATGGCCAAGTAGTGGCACTCACTGGCGAAGAACCTGTTTCAATGAATATGTGGGGCTTCACTCCCGCGATCTTCCCGCAACTCGAGGCCGACTTCCGCGCCTTCCTCGCCGCCAAAGGGTCCGAAATGAAAAGCGAAGCCTATATCCCGATGTCCGTCGGTGCTCTCATTCGCACTAGCCAAGCGACCTGCCAGGTGCTGCGTTCAGACTCAACCTGGTTTGGCGTCACCTATCGCGAAGATAAGCCCATCGTCCAGGCCAGCATCGCCCAGCAGGTCAGTAGCGGTGCCTACCCTTCTTCCCTCTGGGCGTGATGATGACGACTGCCGCTGGACATGATGCCCTCGCCATTGCGCACAAGTTTGTGCTCTCCGGGGAGATCGTATCGGCCTCCCCTTACGGCAGCGGGCATATCAACGATACGTACAAGGTGGACGTAAAGGCCGACGACGGTCCTCGTCGTTACGTACTCCAACGCATCAATCACAACGTCTTTCGCCGGCCAGACGAACTCATGGCCAACGTGGAACGTGTCTGCACCCACGCTTACTCCAAGCTAAAGGAGACGGGCGAGCCGAACGCTGAACGTCGTACGCTTCGACTTATCCGCACCCTAAACGGCAAGGCCTGGCACGTCGACGCAATCGGCAATCGCTGGCGTTGCTATCACTTCATCGAAGGCGCCACGGGCCATGACGTCGTGCGTTCAGCGGAACAAGCTTACGCCGCCGCCAAGTCATTCGGCGCCTTCCAGTCTTTACTGGCCGATCTCCCCGGCGGCCGGCTCCACGAGACCATCCCGGATTTCCATCACACTCCGGCTCGCTTCGCCCGCTTCCAGCAAGCCCTGGCGCAGGACGCCCATGGCCGGGCCGCGGACGCCGTACCCGAGATCGCCTTCGCCTTGGCCCGCGCCCACGAGGTCAGCGTCGTCGTCGACGCCCTGCGTGACGGCACCCTGCCTGAACGCGTAACGCACAACGACACCAAGTTGAACAACGTCCTGTTGGACGATATCACCCAGGAAGGCATCTGCGTCATCGACCTAGACACGGTGATGCCCGGCTCCGTGCTCTATGATTTTGGCGACCTCGTTCGTACGTCGACGTCCCCCGCAGCCGAGGATGAGACTGACCTCGCCAAGGTTCGGATGCAGCTTCCCATGTTTGAGGCCTTGGTCAAAGGCTACCTCGAATCTACCCGCGGATTCCTAACGCCGAAGGAGAAGGAGCTACTACCTTTCGCGGGTAAACTCATCACCTTTGAGATTGGTTTACGCTTCCTGACCGACTGGCTGGAAGGCGATACCTACTTCAAGATCAAGCGTCCAACGCACAATCTCGACCGGGCACGTACGCAGTTCAAACTCGTCGAATCCATTGAAGCTCAGCTCCCCGCCATGCAGGCGCTGGTCGCACGCACATGAGCAAGCGCATCCTCATCACCGGCGGCGCGGGCTTCATCGGCTCCCACCTGACACGTCATTTCGCCGAGCAAGCCGAAGTCACGGTGCTTGATGACCTGCGTAGCGGCTATGCCCGCAACCTCGACGGCGTCCGTTGCCGCTTCCTCCAAGGCTCCATCCTTGATGACGTCGCCCTCAAGCAGGCCATCGCCGGGGCCGAGGAAGTCTATCATCTGGCCGCCATGATCTCCGTACCGGAGTCCATCGCAAAGCCCGCCGAATGCGCCAAACTGAATACCGAAGGCACCCAACGTGTACTCGATGCCGCCCTAAACGCAGGCGTCCGTAAGGTCGTCCTAGCTTCCTCCGCCGCCATCTATGGCGATAACCCGACCGTGCCGAAGCTCGAGTCGATGACGCCCGAGCCCAAATCCCCCTACGCCGAAACCAAACTCGCTGGGGAGAAACTGCTCGCACAGTACACCCGAGCCCATGGCCTCGGCACCACGAGCCTACGCTTCTTCAACGTCTTCGGCCCGCAGCAGGACCCTCGTTCCGCCTACGCCGCCGCCGTGCCCATCTTCATCGCCAAGGCTCTCCGTGACGAACCCATCGGTATCCATGGCGACGGCGGACAGACGCGCGACTTCATCCACGTGGCCGATATCGTCGGAGCACTCGCCTATGCGGGTCACTCGAAGGATATGGCTGGCACCTACAACGTCGGCTATGGTCAAAGCCAGTCCATCCTCGCGCTCGCTCAAGAGATCATCCGTCTCACCGGCTCTAAATCCACCATCGAGCACCTTCCGTCCCGCGCCGGCGATGTCCGCCATTCACTCGCATCGACCGCACGACTTCTCTCCGCGGGTTGGAAACCGCAGTCCACCGTCAGCTTAGGGCTGGCGGAGACCATCGCCGCCTTCCGCCTACTTAAGGCGTGACGACCAACGTCGTGCGCAGGAGTTCCTCCTGGCCGTCGTTGAGATTCAGCCAGACGTCATAGGTGCCAGGCGGCGGGAGCCGGAGATGAAAGGACAGCGTAGGGTTAGGGGCATACTCATCGCCTTCGAGCGTGGGATGCATGTGCGCGTAACCGGCCAGACGGCGATCTGCGGAGAAGACGACCGCGTGACCCAGCGCGCCCATGATCGGCTTTAGTTTGAGCGGCTTACCTTCGGGACCAGAAAGTTTAATGCGCAAGGCCGACGAGGTATTGGCCTGCGTCGAAGAAGCCTCCATCGAAAGGATGATATTACGCGGCGGCACCACCACGGCGCCGAAAGGTGACGAGGCCTTGACCTCAGTCTGCGCGAGCATCACGCGTGAGGTCCGGACATCCGCGAAATCGACGTAGACCTCAAGATCGGCACCCCGGAGCTTTACGGGCATGTCGAAACGCCAGAACCCGTCGGCACCCGGCACAGGATGAAGGTGGGCGTAGTCACGATTGCCGCCGACCTGACGGAGATGAAGGTGGACCTTCTGGGTGTGCGAGACGGCGACCTCATGGGCGTAGTACGGGTGACCATCGTCCTTGAGGAGCTGGATTTCGCCCTTAGCGCCGTCAGGAGAGAGTGAGACCTTGAGTTCGACCGGGAAGCGCAACGCCTTGGGCGAATAGAAATTGGCCTCCTCGTTGAGCCCACAGAACTCGATGCCGTCAACAATGACCGGCTGGTGGTCGGCATGCAGAAAAGCGCACTGGGTGTCGGGCAAAGCCCGCAAGCCGAAGAAGGCTGCAATGGCCAGGGCGCTGATGAGCAGGATTTGCCGCTGTGGTGTCATCGGGATTTCGTACCGGCGGTACCGGAAAGCTTGAGCAAGCGAGCGGCGATATCCTCGGCGTCGAAGGAAGGCCCTTCGCTGCGATAGGTAATGCGCCCTTCGGGACTGATCACGATCAGGGCGGCGTTATGGACGATGGTGCCGTCATCGCGCAGCGTCTGGATGCCGTAATGGCGCATGAGATCCTTGATCTGTGCTTCATCACCCGTCAGGAAACGGTGACGGACATGATCGATGCCATAACCGT
Source organism: Opitutus sp. GAS368 (assembly GCA_945882655.1). Classification (GTDB taxonomy): domain Bacteria; phylum Verrucomicrobiota; class Verrucomicrobiia; order Opitutales; family UBA953; genus UBA953. The sequence goes on along the minus strand of CAMCWL010000003.1, from coordinate 10,582 downwards.
CGGCATAAGTGCGCAAGACGCCCGGGGTATCCGTCTCGGGATCAAAAGTAATGGTGACCAGGCGCACGTTGGCGGCGCCGGGTAGCTTAGCCAGCGAATCGCCGAGCTGCTTCATGCAACTGGTGGAAGCGGGACACATGCGAGCGACCCGGCAGCTGGTGAAGACGAAATTCAGCGCAATCGGATGACCTAGTAAATCCTTCTTCATGACCAAACGTCCGGCTTGATCCCAAAGAGCCATGTTGGGCATGAGTTCATTCGGCATGCGCGTGACCATACGCCCCTTATCGGCCGTCTCCCGGCGGAGCACATCGGTGACTTCAGCGACCTGACGCAATTCCTCGGCGTCGGCCGAGACGACTCCGCGGGCTTGGCTTTCTTTGCCCTCCATCACCACTTCATAGCGAATAGTCCGGCCGACCCAGCCTACCTTACGGTCGCCTTCAGAGAAACGGCGAAGCAAAACCGTCTCACCCTTGGGGGGAGTAATCTTTGCCCAGCCATCGTCCGAGACAGATGCAACCTTGCCGGTTTCGGGGGCGGCGGAAAGTCCGACTATGGCCAAGAAAAAGAAGCAGGTGCGAATCATGTTAAGAGATTCTCTCCGGAAGGTCCAAGGAGCAGCTCAATCATGCCATGTCGAACGCCATAGTGAGAAAGATGGAAGGATTCCGCACCTGTCAGGTCGGCCAGCACGCAAAGGGTGATCAAAGCCGCCGGCATGATGTCGGCCCGATCCGCCGGGATTCCCGGGATTTTGCGACGGGCGTCGAGATCGAGTGCACACATGCGGTCACGCAGCTCACGAATGCGCAGGACGGGTAGACGGCCGCCGACCGGAGGCTCACCCATCGCCTCAAGATGCAGGGCGACGGCCGCAAAGGCACCGCCAGCCCCGATAATGAGATAGTTTTCGGCTGCATTGGCCGGAATGACTGTCTGGAGGACACCCATGAGATGGGTGCGAATCGATGCCTGATCGAGTTCGTCGACGACACCGGCTCCTCCTCGGAGATAACCGTTGGTCATGCGGACCGAACCCAAAGGAAAACTACGGGCCAGCACGTAATGCTGTCCGCGAAGGGCGGTAACCTCGAGGCTACCGCCACCGAGATCGAAGGCCATGATGTTGGCGTACGCTTTATAAGCAGGATCCGCCCGCACACCGGAACCAGCGAGGCGGGCCTCGACTTCGCCGGAGACAATCGTGAGAGGCACGCCCGTGACGGCACGTACCGTTTCGGCGAAGACCTGGCGGTTGGAGCATTCCCGGACGGCACTCGTGCCGAGAACGGTAAAACGCGTAGCCCCCTTGGTGCGGGCGAAATCGAGCAGACGTCCAATCGCCGCCGCGGCGGCGGCCTGAGTTTCAGCCGAAAGCGGGTCGCCCGGATTGACGTCTTGTTGCAGACGGACGGATTCGGTCAAGCGACCGAGCTCGCGACGATCCTGCTCGTCCACGATGGCAACCTTGATGGAGTTGGAACCTACGTCGACAACGGCGATAGCAGACATGTTCAGAATAGAAATTGACCCTTGAGGCCGCCAAAGAAATGAACGCCGTCCTGCGTCTCGAATTCCTTCGTGCGGGCCGCGATGAAATAAGTCGCAGAGCAGGAGTAAACCTGGAAGGTCGTACCGACCGCACACTGCAGCACGACGGGCGAACGGGTGACCCCGCGGGATTCACGGAAGTTTCCGCCATCGGTCGCATAGTTGCGAACGACGACCTCGACTTGAGAGTCAATGAATGCCCAGTAGGAGAAGTTCGGGCGAGATGCGGGTGCCTTCAGCGCATCAATGGGGTCGTAACCGTTCGAGTGGCGGATGAAGGAATGGCCCCACGATTTGTCTAGGTTGATACCCCATCGTAATTGGGCCCCGAGGACCACCGCAGTGCGCACGGTGCCGAGCTCGACGACCCCGCGAGCAATCAGGTCGCGATAACCACGTCCGGATGAATCTAGGTCGAAGCGACGGCGGAACTCGCCGTCCACATTGATCAAAAGCTCATCGGGTAATTGCGTACCCCATCCAGAAGACTGCGGCGTACCGATGAGGTCGTGGAATTTATTCTGAATCGTCGCACCGCCAGCCGAAGGACCGATGACGCCAAGCTTAGCCTCGACGGAGAACATGCAGTCCCGGCGACCACCGCGATCCAGAATGGCACCATAACCCCAACCGAGATAAAGTGCGCCCGAATACGGCATGTCATCGAGCGAAGGATTCGGGTTCGTCGTATCCGCCGGCGTATTGATCTCTTGGGTGAGCGAAATGAAGGTATGATCGCCGCGATTGATGGCGATCTTCAGACCTTGGGTGTAGTAACGATCCTTGTTCTGCGGAGCGAACTTGTCGTTCTCTTCGGTGACCGAGACGACCCAAACGGACCGCGGCGCAAGGGCAGCAGGGACTTCGGCGGCCTGGGCGGAGGTGGCGGCCAAGACAAAGGCCATGAGACGTGAAGTCGACATTTCTGAAACATCAGCAAAGGGCATCCGCAAGGGGGCGTCCACGCCTTTCTGACTTGTGAACATCGGCTCGCCCAAGTATTTGACAGTCAGGATGTCCCATGCTCCCACAGGCTTACCTTTTGCCCGGACGGAAGTCCTGGCCGATGGCACCGCCTTGGTCACCATTGGCGGCGCATGGGAGCTGAATCAACCACTCCCGCCGATCGTCATCAAGGGAGATCGGGCGAAGGTCGTTGCCGAAGGGCTTACCGATTTCGACTCATCGCTCCCGGCGTGGCTTTACGCCAACTTCAAGAATATCCGCCAGTTGGATATCTCCACTCTCCCTGCCCGACTCCAGTCCCTCGTGCAGATGGCCGAAAAGGCCTCATCCGACCACGCCCAATCCGACCAAGCAGGCTTACTCGAGACTTTTGGAAATTGGGGCGTCGAAAGCGGCGGCTCTTGGGCCCGTGCCTTTGAGCATATCGGCAACACCGCCTTAGGCTTCCTCAAGATGCTCGTCGGTCGGGCCAAGGTGAATTGGGGAGACTTCACGCTCCAGCTGCAGACCGCGGGCGTCGATGCACTACCCATCGTCGCGCTCTTGGGCTTTCTGACCGGACTCATTATGGCCTACGTCGGCCTCATCCAGCTCCGCCAAGTCGGCGCGACGGTCTATGTCGCGAACCTCGTCTCCCTCGCCATGACCCGAGAGATGGGCGCATTGATGACCGGTATCATCGCGTGCGGACGCACTTCGACGGCCTACGCCTCGCAGCTCGGCAGCATGAACGTCAGCCAAGAGACCGATGCACTGCGCGCCCTAGGCATCAACCCCATCGAGTACCTTGCCCTGCCCCGCATCCTGGCCGTCACACTGATGGTACCACTCCTCGCGGTCTTCGCCACCTTCATCGGTATCTTCGGGGGCATGATCGTCGCCTGCGCCGGCGACCTCAGCATCGAACAATACCTGACGCAGGCCATCCGCGCCATCACCTTCAAGAGTTTCCTGGTCGGCTTCATCAAGTCTATCGCCTTCGGCTTCATCGCCGCCTGGGCTGGGTGTTATCGTGGCTCAGTCGCCAAGCGTTCCGCCCTCGGCGTCGGCGAGGCCGCCACCTCCGCTGCCGTCCTGGGTATCACCTTCATCGTGATCTTCGATGCGATCTTCGCCGTGATCTTCAACCTATTCGACCTGTGAGCGAGATACCCGACATCCTCACCTGCACGGATCTAGCCATCGGCCACGGTAAGACCGTGATCATGGATCGGCTCAACCTGTCCCTAGCCCCCGGCAAGATTCTCGCGATTGTCGGACCCAGCGGCTGCGGCAAGAGCACGCTCATGCGCGCCCTTGGCGGACTAGACGAACCACTCGGCGGCAAGACCACTCTCATGGGCGTCGACCTCGCTACGGCGAACGGACAGGAGCGCCAAGACATCCTTCGCCAGAGCGGCTTCCTCTTCCAGGGCGCCGCATTGTTCTCTTCGCTCACCCTCCGGGAAAATATTGAGATGCCCATGCGCGAGTTCCTCAAGACTCCCCGCAAGGACATCCGCCAGCTGGCCGAATACAAACTGGCCCTCGTTGGCCTGGCTGATGCCATGGACAAACTGCCCTCAGAAATCAGTGGCGGTATGGCCAAGCGTGCTGGCATCGCCCGAGCCATGGCCCTCGACCCGGCCGTCATCTTCCTCGACGAACCCAGCGCCGGGCTCGATCCAGTGAGCTCCGGACGCCTCGACGAGCTCATTCTCCGCCTCCGCGAAGCCTACGGGACCACCATCATTCTGGTTAGCCACGAGATTCCCAGCATCCTGCGGACCGCCGACTTCTGCGTTTATCTCGACCCCGACACGGGCACCATGGGTGCCTACGGCCCCCCGAAGGGCTTCCTTCAGGCTGGCAATTCGCCGAAGGTACACGCCTTCTTTACCCAAGCACGTTTCGACTGACCATGCGTAGATCCGCCAACATGACACTTATCGGGGCCTTCGTGGTCGGAGGCATCCTGCTCATCATCGCCGCCGTGGTCCTGCTCGGGGCCGGTTCCTTCACGGGTGCCAAGCCCGCCGCGATCGCCTATTTCGAAGATTCGGTCAGCGGTCTGGACATCGGCGCGCCGGTCAAATTCCGCGGCGTCAGCATCGGTAAGGTCAGCCAAGTCCTCCTGCGCACCTCAGGCCAATCGGCGGCCGACTACTCTGTCCCGGTGGTCATGGAGTTCTCGCCCGACCTCCTCACTCGCCGTGGCATCGATCAAGCCTTACTCCAGAAGCAAGGCCTGCGCCTCTCGATCGAGAAAGGGCTCCGCGCCAAGCTGCAGCAGCAGTCCGTCATCACCGGCGTGCTCTACGTCGAATTGGACTACCTGCCGGACACGGCCTACAAGCTACACGATCCGAAGGGCGAACTTCCCGAGATTCCTACCCAGCCGTCCAACCTCGGCGCCCTGACCAAGGCCGTGGCACAGACGTTAGATCAACTTAGCCGAATCGACTTCGTTTCAATCACGAAAAAAGTGGATTCGATTCTCACCCGGATTGACAAGGGTGCTTCGCAGATCGAGTTCGAGAAGATCAACGGCAACCTAGTCCAAGCCTCCTCTAACATCTCTAAGATCACCGGTGACCCCGCCATCACCCGTGCGGTCTCCGACTTCTCTACCGCAATGCAAGGCATCGACGTCCTCGTCAAACGCCTCAGCGGCAAGGTTGACCCGGTGACCGACGACATCAAGGCGATGGCGACCGCTGGCCGTAAGGCCCTCGAACGACTGAACGAAACCTCCGAGAATCTCCGCACGCTCACCAAGCCAGGTTCGCCCGCCCGTCGCGACCTCGACCAGGCTCTGGCCGACGTCTCCGAGGCAGCTCAGGCAATCCGCTCGCTCGCTGATTTCATCGAACGTAACCCCGAGACAATCATCCAAGGTCGAAGCAAATCGCCCTCCAAAGATGCGAAGCCCAAGGAGGAGCCGGCCGCTAAATGAAATCCCGCGTCCTGTTGCTTGGCCTGTCCGCGCTCCTGACCGGCTGCATCATCTTCGACAAGAAGAGTGAAGCCGTTACCTTCCACCAGCTCGCCTCACCGGCCGCCGTCACGACCCGTTCCGCGCCGATTCTGTTCGTCCCCCGCGCCATCATCCCATCGGCCCTGCGGCGCCCGAACGTCGTGCTGATCGATGATACCGGATGGGTGCGCATCGAAGACGCCCACCGCTGGATCGCCCCACTCGACCGAGCCATCCCTGAAGCCGTCGGGCGCCACCTCACCTCGCTGACCGGATTACCCTCTTCCACGCAGTCGCCCGCCGAGGAGCACCTCGTGCTCCTGCTGACCGTCGACAAGATGGAAGTCTTTACTCCCGCCGGCCCCGAACGTTCAATTTTTTCTATTCCTGGAACGGCTCCGAATACGGATACCGCCACCCTGCAGCTCACGTTCCGCCTCGAGAAATCCGACGGCACCCTCCTCGCGACCAAGACGCTTTCGCAATCCCGTCCGCTCAAGGAACGTACGCCGACCGAATTCGAAAAGGCCCAATCGGCGAACCTTGCCGCGATCTCGGCCGAGATCGCCAAGCTCCTGCCGGCCGCCTCCTCGTCGAAATGACCACGCCTTCCGCCCCTCGCCCTGACGGCTTCTCAGAAGCCACCGGTGAAATCTGCTACGACCTTCCCTCGGCTTACATACCGCATCCGGCGACTGGCCTACTCCACCTGCCCCGCTTCCTCGGCAAGATTCGCAAGCACCTGAAAGGCGAACTTCCGAAGTCCTATCAGCGCAACTTCTGCAAGGGCTTCGATCGCTTCCTCTGTCTCCATCTCGGAGTGGACCCTGAGCAGGTCATCGCCTGCGTCCGCGAGACGCAGACCGAAACCGAACTCGATAGCCGCCTGAAAGCACTTTTCCCCGCCGACCTGCGCGTCGCTGTCTGGAACCGCGAATTGGTCCAGAAAGGCATGAGCCCGATGGGCCGCGAAGCCCTCGACAGCGCCAAAAGCAAGATGGGCGCTGAGCAACGCACCGACGTGATTTCCTTCGCAGACATGATCGACTTCGACGAAGGACGTATTTTGTGAATACCAACGACCCCCATCCCAACCGCCTGGTCATCCGGGGCATCGCCGCGCTGCTCGCCTGCCTCAAGCACCATCCTAAGGCGTTACGTGAGGTCGTCGCGACCGCTGCGTTCGCACCCAATCTCGCCGAATACGACGCCGCCTTCGCGGAGCTCGGCGTAAAGACCCGCATCGTCGGACCGATCGAACTCGTCAAGACGGCCGAAGGCCCCTGCGATGACGTCTGCGCGCTCACCATGCGGCCCGACTTCGGACTAGCTCGTATCTCCGACTTCGCCGAATGGCGCGAGACCCGCGAAAGCATCGTCATCGCCGATGGCGTCACGGACGCGGCCGACCTCGCTGCCATTGCCCGTTCGATGGCCGCCTTCGGACTAAAGCGCCTCCTCCTCTCCGGCGGCACCGAGAAACTCTCCTTCCATCCAGAAGCGTGGAATCTCTCCCGCGGCGCGATGGAACAGCTTCGCCTCATGCGCGCAGCGGCCCTCGGCGGACTTCTGAAGCTCGTCGAAGACCGTTGCTGCGTGGTCGCTCTCTCGCCTGAAATTGGCCGAAAAATCGACCTCGCCGTGCCGGTCCGCGTCCCGGGCCGTCACCTCGCCCTGCTTATCCCGGGCGGCAAGCTCGACCCCGACATCCAGCCGCGGGTCGAGCATTGCTACCGCTTCCCGGGTCTCGTCGGTCAGCCCTCCCTATCCCTTTCCGAGATCGCGCCCTTGGCTATCGCCTGGTTCGCCTCCACACCCCAACCCCGCGCCGACGGCTTCCTCTCCCGCAAAAGGGCTCGCCACGCCAAGGACAAGGGTTCCAATCCGACCAGCTAATTCCCCATGTCCCAGCCCCAGCCCGGCAACGGCGAGAACGTCATCTCGCTCCAGAACATCAGCCGCTCGTTCTTCACGGCCCTCCAACGCCAGCATGATATGCTCGCGTTCAGCATTGCCGGACTGCACACGGCAGACCCCAAGGCCTACGAACACTTCTCTTCGGTTTCCCGCGTGATGCCGGTCCCCCAGGCCCACCTGCCACCGGAGCAGATGCTCGCCTACGCCCGCGGCTTGATGATGCGTACGACCGTCAATGACCTGCTGACGCTTTCCTCGGAATGCATGGTGCAGTGCCACCTGCTGTGCCTGTTCATCCGCGAACAAGGTAAGAACCAGCGCCGCGACCCGCTCATCGAAAAGATCATCGCGGACAAGCAGAGTGCCTTCCAGAAGATGAGCTTGCAGGATCGCTTCACGACTTTCGAAGAAAATTTCGGTATCGTCTGCGACCTGGAAGACGGCGTCTTCAGCCTCGCCGCCGCTCTGCGCGTGCTCGTCCGTGGCGGCCTTGTCACCAACGACGACATCACCCCGGATGGCTCCCTCACCCTCGAATTCAAGGCAATGAAGGACTTCGAAGTCCCGGCCGAACCGGAGAAAGCTCCCGAAGCGGAAGCCGAACTTCCGCCAGGCGTCACCCGCCACGGCCTCAGCGACGAGAATAAGCCGAAGACGGTCGCCCGCCTGTCCGACAGCACTCGTACCTTTAAGCCAGGCGAAATGCTGGACCTGACGGACTCCGAACTACTCGGACTGAATATAACCGTCGCCAAATTTGTCGACGGCCTGCTCCGCTCCGTCGATCACTTCGGTCGCGCTCAGCTCGGCGAAGGCGCCTAAGCGATGAAAGAGCCCGCGACGATCCCACGACGCGCCTGGCTCTGGGTCTTCGCGGCCTACCTATTCCAGTCTATCCCTGCGGCGGTCCGCGACGAGGCCCTCCCCGTTGCGCTCATGGACCTAGGCTATGCTGACGGCCAGATCACGAAAGCCGTCGCGGTCTTCGGCCTGATTGTCGGCTGCAAGATACTCCTCTCCCCCCTCGTCGCTGGCTTTAACCCGCGGCGATTCATCCTCGCGTCCGAACTGGGCATCGCCGCCCTGCTTGGCGTGCTCGCCTACCACGTAGGCGCGGACCAATTCTCCACCACCCCGATCATCGGCTGCCTTATCCTGCTGTCCCTGTTCGCGGCCGCCCATGACTTCGCCCTCGATGGCTACTTCGTCGCCTCGCTCGACGACAAAAGCCGCGCGACGCACTCCGGCATCCTTAACGTCGCCACCAAGGTCGGCGTAGTACTAGCAGGCCCAGGACTCATCTGGCTCGTGGGTCGTATCATGGACTACGGGCCGCAGACCGCCGACGCCTGGTCGTGGGCGCTAGCAACCGCAGCCATCCTGGCTTTACTGACCTTAGTTGCCAACGCTTGGGGGCTCGCGGCTGAGCCCACCACCTCCGCCGATACGAGCACCATCCGGGATCGCTTCCGCGAGATGCTCGCCGGATTGCGCTCCCTGCTCAGCGACAGGCGACTCATCGCCGTCCTCGCCCTTATCTTGTTCTATCGGGCAAGCGAAGTACACATGGCGCGGATCATCCCGATGTTCGCGAAGTCTACCACGGCGGGGGGCTTAGGCCTCAGCAACGAAACCTATGCGGTACTCCGGATGATGTCGGCCGTCGGCGGCCTGGCGCTCGGCGGCGTCATCGGGTCGCTCGTGGTGGCTAGGCTCGGCTTGGCCCGCTCACTTCTCCCACTGGGAGTCACGATGCACCTACCCTTGATGGCGTTCGCCTGGCTAGCCTATGATGGAAGCCACAACCTTTGGATCATCGGCGGCGTATTCATCGTGGAGTATATCGTTTACGGCGCCGGCCTCTGCGCACTGATCCTGGCGATGATGAAGCTGGCCTCTGGCCCGGGGGCTGCCGTCCGCTACGCCGCGCTCTCTACCTTCGCACTGCTCGCCAATTACCTCCCGGGACTCTGGGCGGGCCACCTCGCCGAGCGTCTCGGCTACGCCCAATACTTCCTGTTCGCACTCAGCCTCGCCATCCCCGGCATCCTGTCGGCCTGGTTTGCGAAGCGGCACTTCGAAGACGCCTGATCACTCCTTAGGGAGAACGATGAGCTCTTGCTCGAATTCGGCGTCTAGGTAGCGCTGTGCGAACGCCTGCACGGCGGCTTCATCGGTCAGGCTCATGCGGCGCTCCCACTCGGCATCGAAATTAGCCCCTAGGCCGGCCACCTCGCGCACAAGCGCGCCCTGCATCCGAGCGCCCGCGGACTGACGTCCCTGACGACGGGATACACGCATACGACGTTTGGCGTCCTCGATCTCATTCGGAGCAAACTTACCCTTACGGAGTCGATCGAGCTCCAGGCGCATCTCTTTCGCCACCTCTTGGGCCGAAGCGGGCGCGGTACCGGCATAAAGATAGAACATACCTTGGTCGACGACCTCGACCCGCGTAGCACCGACGAAATAGGCCATACCCTTCTCTTCACGCACTCGGCGAAACAACCCGCTAGCCATGCCGCTGAGGAGTTCTTCGGTCACGTTGGCCGCGACGACCTCGTCCGGCCCGAAGCCACAATGAGGGAATGCGATGGCAACGACGGCCTGTTCACCCTGCGCCCGCTCCAGGACCTTGCTAGCCTTAGACGGAACATGCTTGGGCAGACCAAGTCGACTCAATGAAAGCTTCGGTAGCGAGCCGAAACGACGGTTGACGAACTCCATGACCGTCGGGCGATCGAAGGCGCCACTGACGCCAACGACAATATTGTCCGCGACGACCAGGGACTGGTGCAACGCCGCTAGGTCGGACGGCTGGATCTTGGCCAAGGTCTCGGGCGTACCACAGGCATCAATCGCAAGCGGATGCGCACCGAAGTACTGGCGCTGGAGCTGCAGACGAGCCTTCTCAACGATGTCGTCTTCGGCTTCGCGGCAAGCTGTGATGATGGCGGCACGCTCTAAGGCGAATGTTTCGGGCAGAATCTTCGGACCGAGGATACCATCCGCAATCAGTTCAGAGATTTTCTCGAAGTCCGAGCTAAGGGCCTCACCCCAGAGGCCGCACGAGACCTGCGAACCATGGTCGGCGAAGGTCGCACCGATGCTGTCGACGAGATGCGCCACCTCTTCCTTGGTCCGATGCACGTTATCGCGGGCGAACATGGTACCGAGCAGGCCGGTGGT
>CAMCWL010000002.1 GCA_945882655.1 Opitutus sp. GAS368 | reverse complement strand
ACGGTGGCGGAGAAATCCTTGCTCAGGCTGAAGCCGTAGTTGGCATAGAGATCCACTTCGAGGGTGGTGTTAGCCCAGTTGACGTTCGAAGCCCAGACGCCAGCCGAGAGGCCGGAGGTGTGCGCGACGTCGAAGCCGCCCTGGAGGGCAGTCTTGCCGCCATTCTGCGTGATGCCGCGGAAGACGTAGTCGCTGGTGAAGGCGACGTTGCCCGTGGAGGTGAACGCCGAGGGAGCGGCAGCGGCGTGAGCGGCGATGGAGGAAGCAGCAGCGAGGAACGCTACGGCGAGTTTGGTGTGGGACTTCATGGTAGTGTTTTGGTTGGTGCTTGAGTGCGATTCCCTTGGAGCATTGACCGTGCCAAAGTGTTTTTCTGCGCTTGCGCGGCGAGAAAGGTGTCACGATTTCGTCACGCGTGCCGCAATTCGGCAGGTTCCTTTGGTTTTTACCGCTGGCTAAAAAGACGCATGCCCGCTTGATTGTATCCATGTACCAAGCCGACCCTGCTCGCTACGCCCACCCGTCGTTCCAGGCGCGTTGCGGCAAGTCTGGGCTGCACCTCCCCAAGATCTCGCTCGGCCTATGGCACAACTTCGGGAGCGTCGACGACTTCGCCAACGCCCGCGCGATCGCTTTACGGGCCTTCGACCTCGGGGTCACCCACTTCGACCTCGCGAACAACTACGGACCAATCCCCGGTTCGGCCGAGGAAACCTTCGGTCGCATCCTCCGTGAAGACCTCGGCGCCTATCGCGACGAGCTGATCATCTCGACCAAGGCGGGCTATACCATGTGGCCTGGCCCGCATGGCGACTTTGGCTCGCGCAAATACCTGCTCGCCTCCCTGGACCAGTCGCTGAAGCGGATGGGGCTCCCGTACGTCGATATCTTCTATAGTCACCGGCGCGACCCGAACACCCCGATGGAAGAAACCATGGGGGCGCTCGCCCACGCCGTCCGCTCGGGCAAGGCCCTCTACGCCGCCATCTCCAACTATAACCCGGCCGATACCGCCCGGGCTTGCGCCATCCTCCGCGACCTCGGCACGCCCTGCGTCGTGCATCAACCCAAGTACAGCATGTTCGAGCGCACCCCAGAAGCTGGCCTGCTCGACACCGTCGAGAAGGAGGGCATCGGCTGCGCGATTTTCTCTCCCCTGGCTCAAGGCATGCTCACTGACCGATACCTCCAGGGCATCCCGGCCGACGCTCGGGCTGGCAAGGTTCACGGCTTCCTACGCCCAGAACAAGTGGACGCCGTCCGCATGGATAAAGTTCGCCAGCTTGCCAAGGTCGCGGAAGAGCGCGGGCGGCCCCTCGCTTCGATGGCCTTGGCCTGGGTCCTCCGCGACAAGCGTGTGACCACCGCGATCATCGGCGCCAGCAAGGTGGGCCAACTCGAGCAGTGCGTGGCCGCCGCTCATTCCGCTCCGTTCGCCTCTGATGAACTGAAGCGGATCGACGCCATCTTGGCCGCCTAAAGAGCACTCCGGGGTTGTGCCGTCGAAGCCCGCCCACAAGGTGGAGTCCATGTCCGCCGGTGCTCCCCTACCCTTCAAAATCAGCGTCCTCGTCTTCATGCATGACGAGGCCGGACGGCTCTTACTGATCCAGCGCACCAAGGCGCCCAACATCGGCTGCTGGAGCCCCATCGGCGGCAAACTCGAGATGGCCACGGGCGAATCCCCTTTCGAATGCGCCGTCCGCGAGACCGAAGAAGAGACCGGTGCGAAGGTGACGACCGAGGATCTCCATCTCTTCGGCATGATCTCCGAAAAGGGCTACGAAGGCCAATCGCACTGGCTGATGTTCCTCTTCGACTGTCGCAAGCCGCTGACGGGACTCCCACAGACGATTGACGAAGGGAAATTCGGCTTCTTCGCCCGCGAAGAATTGGACCGCACCGCCATCCCGGAGACCGACCGCACCCTGCTCTGGCCTGTCTACGACGAACACCGTCGCGGCTTCATGGCCTATCGCGCCGAATGCCACCCGGGCCAGCCGCTCCAGATGATCGTCGAAGAGACCCGCGACCGTCCTAATCTCGACTGACGATGGACGCCGCCGGATCCGAAGCTGAATTCAAGCGGACGAACCGCAAGCCGGCCTATCCGATCGGCGCCGAACTCCGCGCCTACCTCTCGCGCGAAGGCCGCGAAGTCCCCTTGCCAGTCACTTATGCGGAGCTGCGCGACTTCACCGCCGCGATGCCTTTACTCGAACGCGGCAAGGACACGCTCTGGGAAACCGTCGCGTATCCGCCCGAAGTCATGAGCCACCTTTCCCAGGGTTTGCTGGAGACGTACGCGCTCCTCCGCGGCGAAGGCGGCATGAAGGTCTTCAGCCACGTCTACGTAGACCGCATCGACTTCTGCTCTTTTGGCAACTCGCAGCCGTTCCGCGTGCGCATCGTCAACGCCTATAACGAGAACCAAGATTATTTCTACGTAAAGGTTGGGGACGCCTCGCGCGTCTGCGGTCTCGAGCTCGAGCACCTGCTCTCGCCGAACCGCATGCTCTACCTCACCTGGGAAGAGACCCTGGTTGAGGAGCACGTCACCGGTATTCCCGGCGATATTTTCGCCGAAAAGTGGCTCGCCGCCGACGGTCACCACCCGGTGCGACTCGCCAAGGAGCTCATCAAGTTCGAGGAACGCTGCCTCGTGCGCCTCCTCGGCGACATGCGCGCTTATAACTTCGTCATCGCCGTGACCCCAGACTTCGACTCAACCGCCATCCGCGTGCGCGCCATGGACTTCGACCAACAGAGCTACGATGGGCGCCTGCGGTTCTACCTCCCGGGCTCGTTTAAGGAGAACCGCCCCTTCGCCCAGCTCTGCGCCAAGCATATCAACGCCGCCTCCGCCGCCCAGTACCGCCGCGAAGAACAGTCGCTGATCCACCGCCGCCACCTCGCCGCACCTGACCGGGTCAAGGACCTCCTGGCCGCCATGCGGTCCAACCCCCTCACTAGTAACGAAAAGGCGAAGGAACTGGCCGACGGTCTGGCCGAATACCACCGCGATCCGGCCTTCCGGCAACACACGGACATGGCCGGCCTGATCGGCGAAAGCCTCGCCCGGCTCGACCGAGTCTTGCGCTCTTAATAGTAAGCGCTGGACAGGACGCGCGCCGAGTGGGCAAACTCCGAGGCCTGCGATGAGCGACTCTTTAAGGCACGAATGCGGCATTGCCCTTGTCCGGCTGACCAAGGACCTGAAATGGTATCAGGAGAAGTACGGCACTCCGCTCCACGGCTTCAACCAGCTCTTCCTCCTGATGGAGAAGCAGCACAACCGCGGCCAGGACGGCGCGGGTATCGGTTGCGTCAAGATTGGCGCCGAAAACGGCGAGGCCTTCCTCTTCCGCGACCGCGAGATTGGCGCCCAAGGCCTGACCCAAATCTTCACCCGCCAGATCAAGACCTACTCCGACAAGATGCGCGAAGGGGTCATCGTCCCCGAATTCCCGGAAACGGTTAAGCGACATTTTGACTTCGGCGGCGAACTCCTCCTCGGCCACCTCCGCTACGGCACCTCGGGTAACTTCGACTCGGTCTCCTGCCACCCTTACGCCCGTAAGTCGATCTGGCCGACCCGCAACCTGCTCGTCGCCGGCAATTTCAACCTAACGAACACCAGCGAGCTCAACTCTTCGCTCACGGAGCGCGGAGCGCACGTCATCTACTCGACCGACACGCAATCGATTCTCGAGGAGATCGGCTTCTGGCTAGACGAAGAACACGATCGCCTCTTCAAGGCCTTCAAGGACCAGGGACTCGAAGGCACCGCGGTGCAGTCCGAAATCTCCAAGCACATGGACATCGGTAATGTCCTGCGCAAAGCCGCCAAGAACTGGGACGGCGGCTACGCCATCGCCGGTCTCATCGGCAACGGCGACAGCTTCGTCATCCGCGACCCGAACGGCATCCGCCCTTGCTGGTACGCCCGCACCGAAGACCTTATCGCCGTCGCCTCCGAGCGTGTCGCGCTAATGACCATCGTCGGAGTGAATCAGGAAGACGTACATGAGCTGCCTCCGGGCTCGGCATTGATCATGAAGGCCGACGGCCGTCATTCAATCGAGTCCTTCCACGCCCCCGGCGAGACCCGCTCCTGCTCCTTCGAACGCATCTACTTCTCGCGCGGAAACGACCCGGAAATCTACGCTGAACGCAAGGCCCTCGGCGCCGCCCTCGCCGACGACGTCATCGCACAGATTCGCGACGACCACGATAACGCGGTCTTCTCCTACATCCCGAACACGGCGGAAATCGCCTGGTACGGCCTGATGGAAGAACTCCGAAAGCGCCGCCGCTCGCAGGTCCGCGATAAACTCATCGACGCCCAACGCGCCGGAAAACTCGACGAAGCCCTCATCGACAAACTCGTGCTCGGCGGCTGGCCGCGCGGTGAGAAGGTCGCCCACAAAGACGTCAAGCTGCGCACGTTCATCTCCCAGGAGAAGAATCGCATGCAGATGGCTTCGCACGTCTACGACATCTCCTACGGTACCGTCCGCGACGGCGACACGCTCGTCTGCGTCGACGACTCGATTGTCCGTGGCACGACCCTCCGCCAGTCCATCCTGCGCATCCTCGCCCGCCCGAACCCGAAGCGCATCGTCATCGCCTCGACCGCCCCGCAGATCCGCTACCCGGACTGCTACGGCATCGACATGTCGGAGATGGGCAAGTTCCTCGCCTTCCAGGCCACCGTCGCGCTCTGCAAAGAACGCGGCAAGACGGACCTACTCCGCGAAGTCTACGAGGATTGCGTCGCGCAGTCGAAGAAGCCGACGAAGGAGATGCAGAACCACGTGAAGCGGATCTACGACGCCTTCACGGAAATCGAGATCGCCGCCAAGGCCGCCGAGCTGGTCTATCCTTCGAAGAGCTCCTGGAAGGGTGAGCTCGTCCTCGTCTTCCAGAAGATCGACTCTTTGCACAAGGCTTGCCCAAAGAGTCGCGGTGATTGGTACTTCACCGGCGACTACCCGACACCGGGTGGTCTCGGCGTGCTCAACCAAGCCTACATCAACTACTGGGAGAAGCGCGAGGGCCGCTCCTACTGATCAAGCGTAGAGGCGGAACGGAGCGGTGCGCGCGCGGAAGGCCGCGGCGTCGCCGTCCCAGCGCTTCATCCAGCGGGCGAGGTCGATCCGCGCGCCCTGCGTGCGCAGTTCATCGAAGAACGCCTCGCTGCCGAGGTGCTTAATGAAGAGCTCACGCTTGCCGGTGCTTAGGCCGACGAACGGGTTCGGCGCCCAGGCGCACGCCTGGCGGAGCATGAATAGTGAGATCGCGGTAGGGCGCAGCTGCGGCCAATCGCCCACGGCGAGGTAGACGCCCTGCGTGCCGTCCGCCTGTTGCTGCGGTTGCAGCACGAGGCCCGGCACGGCGTTGCCGAAGGCGGCCATGAGGTCGGCGGCCTTGCGGCGCGGATAAGTCAGGAAACGGAAGTTCTGATCAGCGGGTGAACTGTGGCTGAAGCCGGAATCCATGCAGCCGAGGCCACTCATCGCATAACCGAGGGCAGCCTTGGAACTGTTGATCATTGGCGAGGTCGCCGTCCAGTTCAGGCCGGTGAGATTCCAGGTCATCGAACGGCGCCAACCGCGCAGGTTGACCACCTCGAGCGTGCCGCGGCGGCGCGTCGCTTCATCGAGCTCAAGAACTCCAGGCGTGGCCACGGCCCAGCGCGCAATTTCACCGATGGTGAGGCCGTGAACATATGGGGTCTCGTACGCACCCACGTAACTACGCCACTTGCGATCGAGGAATGGACCATCGACCTTCTCGCCGCCGAGCGGGTTCGGTCGGTCGAGGACGACCACGCGCACGGGACGAGGAAGCGAGAAACACGCTTCAATCACGTACCGCATGCAGCTGATGTAGGTATAGGAGCGGACGCCGATGTCTTGGAAATCGATCACGATCACATCGAGCCCGGAGAGCATCTCCGGCGTCGGGCGACGCGTCGCGCCGTAGAGCGAATAGACGGGTAGACCCGTGCGTGCATCCTTCGCATGCCCGACGGATACGTCAGCTTTCGCCACGCCGTCGATACCGTGCTCCGGACCGAAAAGTTTGACGAGTTTCACGCCGGGGGCGCGGGCCAGCACGTCGGCGGTACGCTGACCGAGACCGTTAACGCCGGCACGGTGCGTCACCAGGCCGCAGCGCAGGCCCTTAAGGCGGGCGAAGCCTTCCGCCGCGAGCACATCGATGCCGAGCATGACCTTGCCGGTGAGTGGCGCGACCGGAGCCTGCGCGACGGGCAAGGGGCCGGCGTAGCCACTGCCACCACCGCCGCCCGCACAGCCAGAGAGACCAACGGCACCCAGCGAACCTAGGGCGGTGAGGTT
Source organism: Opitutus sp. GAS368 (assembly GCA_945882655.1). GTDB lineage: Bacteria > Verrucomicrobiota > Verrucomicrobiia > Opitutales > UBA953 > UBA953. Next base: position 49,518 of record CAMCWL010000002.1, on the reverse strand, counting down.
AAGAAACTCGCGGCGGTCCATGGGGTGCAGTGACGCCCAGCATCGGCGGTTTACTGAAGGGTTCAAAGTCTGAAATCGAAAATCCGTTTGCAGGCGAGGGGCGGCGACGACACCTTCCCGTCATGCGCGTCGCCCTCCTTGGTTCCGGTCGCGGCTCCAATGCCGACGCCGTCCTCCGCGCCCAAGCCGAAGGCCGCCTCGGCCAAGCCAAGATAGTCGGCATCTGGTGTGACGTCCCGACCTGCAAGATGCTTGAACTGGGCCCGAAGTACGGCGTGCCGGCCCGTTTCCTCGATACCGGTCCCTTCAAGACGAAGTTCTCCCCTGAACGCGAGCAGGCCTGGGCGGACGACCTCAAGGCCGCGAAAGTAGACCTCATCGTCCTCGCTGGCTTCATGCGCGTGATCAAGGCCCCCCTCCTCGATGCTTTTGCAGGCCGCATCATCAACCTCCACCCAAGCCTCCTCCCCGCGTTCCCGGGCCTCGATGGCATCGGCCAAGCATGGAACGCCGGTGTCCCGGAAGCGGGCTGTACCGTCCACTGGGTCAACGCCGAGATCGACGGCGGCGCCCACCTCGGCCAGACCCGCGTACCCCGCGAGCTGGCTGACTCATTAGAATCCTTCGCCAATAAGATCCACGCCGCCGAGCACGCCCTACTCCCCGCCGTCATCGCCCGCCTGAGCGAGACCCTTTCCTGATGATTGAACTGAAGTCCCCCATCCACGAAGACATGGTCCAACCGTTAGAGGACCATTTCTGTGAACTCACCCGCTCATCATGGATGCTCTTCCATGAAGGCCCCGGGAAGCCTCACTTCGTGATGGGTTACTTCGACACGAAGGCCGAGGCCGACGAAGCTTGGGCTGGCCTGCGCAAAGCCTTTAAGAAACTCCCCGAGGCCTATGAAGAAACCGTCATGGCCGACAAGGACTGGAAGGAAGCCTATAAGGAGCACCTCAAGCCTTGGGATCATGGTCGCCTCCACTGGGTCCCCGCCTGGATGCGCGGCAAGCACGCCGTTCCCGCCGACGCCGCGGTAATCTGGTTCGACGCTGGACTGGCCTTCGGCACCGGCGACCACCCGACAACCCGGCTCTGCGCTATCCGGATGATGGATTTCCTGGAGACGCACGCTGCCGCCAAGGTCTCCGTCACCGACGCGGGCTGTGGCTCCGGCATCCTCGCCCTTTCTGCCGCCAAGCTCGGTTGCGGACGTATCGCCGGTTTCGACCGCGATCCTGAGTCCGTACGCGTCAGTATCGCCAACCGCGAAGAGAACGGCATCGCCGATGAGGCCGTCGCCTTCCACCACGCTGGTCTGGAAGAAGGCTTCCGCCTGACCGGCCGCGCGGACGTCGTGCTCGCGAATATCATCAGCGACGTGCTCTGCATCTACGCCGACAACCTTATCGACTCTGTCAGCCCCGGCGGCGTCCTCGCGCTCAGTGGTATCCTCGCCAAGGAACAGGACTCGGTCCGCGCCCACTTCGAAGCCAAATGCCGCGAAGCTTGGGGCGAGGGCATGAAGTCGGACGGACGTATCATGGGCGAATGGAGCGACGTCGCCCTCTTTCGCCCGCTCTGAGCAGTTGCTTCGGCTGCCCTTCCGCCTTCACTCGCCTCATGAACGACGTCACCGCCCAACGCATCCGCTACGGACGCATTATCGTGATCCTGTTCGGCCTCCTGTGCGTCGGACTCGGACTCAATGGTCTCATCGGCGGAGTCAGCCTCGGCCCTCTCCATATCCCGCCTCGCTGGGATCCCGCTATCGTCACCTTCCCCGTCGCTCTCCGCGTGGAGTCCTGGTATTTCATCGCCTACGCAGGTCTGCTATTCCTCCCCTGGCGCCGCATCGAGAGCCCAAAGGTGTGGCGTTGGCTCTTCAGCTTGCTCTGCGTCGCCTCTGTCGTCTTCGCGATGGCAATGATCTGCGAAGTGATGGCCAAGAACTACATTGCGCAGAACGCCGGCCTAAAGGCGAAGATCCCGGTCTTCCAGGCGGTCTTACTCTTCCTCAGCCTCGGTCAGATTCCGATTGAGCTGTTCAGTCGTAAGCCCGAACTGCTCGACTAATCAGAGCGCGGCGTGCAGCGCTTCGGCGCGGCGGATGGCTTCTTCGAGCGTCGTCGCGGTGACGGTGATGTGGCCCATCTTGCGGCCCGGTGCGGCTTGGCCCTTATCGTAGAGGTGGAGCTTGGCGGACGGGTCCGCGAGGACCTTAGTCCAGTCTGGCTCCTGGCCGTTGCGCCAGACGTCGCCAAGGAGATTCACCATCGCGGAAGGGGCCAACGGCTTCGTTCCGCCAAGCGGCAGGCCGCACACGGCGCGGATGTGCTGTTCGAACTGACTCGTCTCGTTGGCGTCAAAAGTTTGGTGGCCGCTGTTATGCGGACGAGGGGCGAGCTCGTTGACCACGATGCGGCCATGCTTGACGAACATCTCAACGGCGAGGAGACCGACGAGCTGGATCTTCTCGGCAATACTGAGCGCCAAGGCACGCGCCTCGGCGGCCGTCGCTTCGGAGATACGAGCCGGGGAGATGGAAAGATGTAGGATGTGATTCCGGTGGATGTTTTCAGCCGGATCGTAGACCGCGGTGCGACCGTCGATCAAACGCGCAACGAGTACGGAGATCTCCATCTGGAACGGTACCCAGGCTTCGAGGACGCCGACAGCGCCTCCGATCTTGTCCCACGCGGCGGCGAGATCCGCTTCAGCGGTCGGTAGCTTGACCTGTCCTTTACCGTCATAGCCGAAATCCGCCGTCTTCAGCACGCACGGGAAGCCAACGGTTTTCACTGCGGCCTGAAGCTCGGCGAGCGACGACACGACGGCGAAGTTCGCGCAAGGGATACCGGAGGCCCGGAGGAACTCCTTCTCGCGACGGCGATTCTGACAGGTCGCCAAGACTTTAGCGGACGGATGGCACGGGACCGTCTTCGCGACAAACTCAACGGTCGCAGGCGGGATGTTCTCGAACTCGAGGGTGATGCGTCCGCAACCCTGCGCGAAACGTGTGAGGGCCGCGGTGTCGCTCCAATCGGCGGTCACGTGCTCATCGGCAATGCCCGCAGCGCAGGCGCTCGCAGAAGGATCGAACGTGCGCACCTTGTATCCGAGACGGCGCGCGGCGATGGCCGACATGCGGCCGAGCTGGCCGCCGCCGAGGATGCCGATGGTGCCGCCGGGCTGCAGGGGTCGCTCCATGGCTTAGCGCTTCTTGCCCTTACGACCGGGGATCGAATTATCGAGCACGGCCTTGGTCTGCTCGGCGCGATAGGCATCGAGCTTCATAGCCAGCTTGGCGTCGGACAAGGCGAGCACCGCGGCAGCGCCGAGCGCGGCGTTGATCGCACCAGCTCGGCCAATAGCGAAAGTGTGGACGGGGATACCTGCCGGCATCTGGACGATCGAAAGCAGCGAATCGATTCCGTCGAGCGTCTTGGACTGCACGGGAACGCCCATGACGGGAAGAGAGGTCATGGCGGCTACCATGCCTGGGAGGTGAGCCGCGCCACCGGCGCCTGCGATGATGACCTTCAGGCCACGACGACGGGCAGCCAGGGCATAATCCTTGAGCTTAAGCGGCGTGCGGTGAGCACTCACGACCTCGGCCTCAAAGGGGACACCCAGCTTCTTGAGCGTGTCGGCGGCGTTGACCATCGTCTCCCAATCGGACTGGGAGCCCATGATGATGCCGACCAGAGGTGCGGAGGAAAGCGCGCGAGCCATGCCCGAAGCGTGTCGCAGCCATGCCCGCCTGTGAAGCCCGAAGCGTAAAAACTACTCCGCGAAGGGCACGTATTCGGGGACCAGGTCCCGCATCCCCTGCTTGCAGGCCTGACGCTCCAAGGGAAGCAGGGCACGAACGCGGCTCACCAAGGATTCCACCGAATCCTGCGGGACGTGGTCCGCCACGAAGCGGAAGACGCGCGGGTGCTCGGTCGGGCGATACTGCTCCCCTTCGTATTGAAGTTCCTCGACCAGCTTTTCGCCTGGGCGCAGGCCGATGATGCGAATCTCGATGTCGATGTCGGGGCGAAGTCCGCTGAGCTCGATCAGCTGGCGGGCCACGTCGACAATCTTCAAGGGCTGGCCCATCTCGAGGACGAGGATATCACCGCCAGCGCCAAGCGTCGCGCTCTGCAGCACGAGCCCGACCGCCTCAGGGATAGTCATGAAGTAGCGCTTCACCTCGGGGTGCGTTACCGTGACGGGACCGCCGGCAGCGATCTGGCGTCGGAAGATGGGGATCACCGAACCGGAAGATCCAAGGACGTTGCCGAAGCGCACGGCCAGGAAGGCCGTCTTGGCCCCCGCTTCAGCCTGCATCGTGCGGACGACGCGTTCGGCGAGCCGCTTGCTCGCACCCATGACGTTGGTCGGGTTGACGGCCTTGTCCGAGGAGATAAGGACGAACTTCGACGCGCCGTGCTCTGCGGCGAGACGGGCGACGATCTCTGTGCCGAGGACGTTATTCTTGAGAGCTTCGGAGGGCTGCGACTCCATCATCGGCACGTGCTTGTGTGCCGCGGCATGCAGGACGAGCTCCGGTTTGAAGCGGGTGAAGACATCGCGCATGCGATCGACATGGGTGACATCGCCGACGATGGGCGTGATGAGAGCGCCCGCACCAGCAGAGATGAGCTCCTGTTCTGCCTGGTAGAGAAGCACCTCGCACTGATCGAGCATGATGAGGCGGGCCGGCGAACGGGCCGCAACCTGGCGACATAGCTCGGATCCGATGCTCCCACCGGCACCCGTGATGAGTACGGTGCGACCTTTGACCATTGCATCAATGGCCTCATCGTCGAGTTTGGCGGGTTCGCGGCCGAGGATGTCCTCAACCGAGATTGGGCGGATATCGCTCGCCCGTACGCGCCCGCCGGCCATCTCGGACATGGAGGGCACCACGAGCACGCGGAGATTATTAGCCGACGCGAGCGTGCTCACTTCGCGGATGCGACGCACCGCTGAGGCGGGTAAGGCGAGGATGATTTCGGTGACGCCGTATTTCTCAGCCAGCTCCGGCATGCGCTCCGGGGCGCCAATCACCGGCACGCCATGAATATGAAGGTTATGTTTGGCGACGTCATCATCCAGGAAACAGACCGGCTCGATACCGTGGCCGCGACGGCTCATGAGCTCCGCGGCGAGCTGCGCGCCTGCCTGCCCAGCGCCGACAATCGCGATGCGCTCGACGGCGCCCTGCGTTGCCTGTTCCTTGCTCCAGAAGCGTTCGCGCAACGCGCGGATCGAGACCCGGAAGCCGACGAATAGCACCAACGATAGATTGAAGTCTACCAACGTGACGCCACGGGGAACGCTAAACGCCTGCGCTGGGTCGCTGCTGCCGATGATTGAGGGCAGTGTAAACGCGATGGCCGTGGCGGCGGCCAGAGCAAAGACCATACGCAAGGCATCGGTAAGTCGGAAGTAATAGAAGACGCCGCGGAACTGACCCCAGATTCCGAGTAGCACTACCTTAAGGGGAATGAGCCAGAGCAACACCATCGGGCGCTGGAGGTATAAGTATGCCTCCGCCGCCTGATGCTGCCCTCCGGTCAGGGCATCCTCTCCAGCGAAACGAAGCTCGTAGGCGAACCAAAGTGACAACGCGGCCAAGGCTCCATAGGTCGCGAAAAAGAACGCGGCACGTTGGAGTCGATGGACTGGGGCAGCCATGGGGTCGCTTTATAATTAGGACCCGGGACGTTTATTCAATGACGATACGAAACCCGAGCGTCCGGCTCTTCTCCCGCTTGAAGACCTCCCGGGCAGGGAATGCTTTGCCGGGCGCGGTGAGGATACTCCCTCCCAACGCGGGGGCGCGGGTCTCGCTCGGCGAGGCCTTCGTCCACTCTTCAACGTTGCCGATTAAATCATGGATTCCGGAAGCGTTGGCCGTGTTAGTCCCGACCGGACGCACCGTCATCCCGTCCGTGTTCTCGGCGGTCCAAGCCTGAGCTGGGACTGAGTTTTTGCTCAGATCTCCGACGGCGGCCATGAACTCAGCCAAGGTTGGTAGGCGTACCTTGGCACCCAAGATCCAGCCAAAACGGACTGCAAAGGCCTCGGCGTCCGCATAAGTTACGGACTCGACCGGATTAGCTTCACGACGAGCGGAGCTTGGGTTAGCCCCCATGACGGAGGCATAAAGGCCCTGCGGAATCTCCGTCCGATAAATACGCACGGACGAAGCCGGGATGGGGCGCAAGTTCTGGTCGATGATGCTCAGCGCACTACGGACGACCGCGCCGTTCACCGCGAGGTATTCGAGTTGCTTGCGCTCGTCATCCTCGGGCCGGAAGACACCGGTATTGGCTGAGCCAATCCGGCGGGCCTCGGTGACAAGATTATCGGCCAACAGGATCGCTTCGTCGGCGCGGCGCGCCCGCAAGGCGGACCGGAGTTGTTCGCAGCGGGTCCGCAAAGCACCAATCTCTTCATGGAAGCGGGCGAAGTTAAGGCGGGTGGCCATCGCCGCCTCCTGCGTCCGGTCGGCAAAGCTGCTCTTTGGATAATCGGTAAGCAACTTGGCGAATGCATCCACCGCAGCCTGCCATGCGCGCGTCGCGGACGGCCACTCCCCTTTCTTTTCGAAAGCTTCGGCTTGGGCCCGATGGGACTGGATACCATTCCAAGCTTCACCGGAAAAAGCGGTTTCGCGGCGTTCGGCGAGTTTATCCGATCGTCCGAACTCGGTATTCCGCACATCGCGATAGCGGGCGAGGAAATCTGTCTCGCAATCGATAGCTTGGCTAAACTTGGCGGCCGCGTCGGCAAACTTACCCGCCGCGAAGAGCGTCTCGGCTTCCGCTTCGATAGCGCGTCCCTGCTGCCAGAGCGGGGCGGATTCGAGGCGACGAAGGCGGGTGTCCAGCCGCGCGCGTCGGCCAGGCTCAGCAAGGCCGGAGAATTCCCATTTCGTCTCGATCTCCTTTTCCCAGGCGATGGCCTGGCGGAGGAGCGGAATCGCGGCTGCTTCGTCGGTCTTGGCTAACACGAGAGCCTTCGCTTCGGCCTCATCGGAGTCGTGCCGTAGCCGCTCGCCACGGATCAGATGTAAGCGCCGGCGCAGGGACTGCTGCCGAGCATTATCCGTACCCACCGACTGGCGAGCGGTGATATACTCCTCCTGCAGTCGGAGGGCTTCTTCCAGCAGGGCGATGTCGGCCTCCTTCAATTCAAACCGTTCCTGGCGGATCTTCTCGAAGTCGATTTCCAGCTGGACTGACCGCAGCCGGAGTGCCTCTGCCGCCTCGGGTGAGATGATCAGCTCCGCTTGGCGCGTACTCCGACGGTCCGAAGTATAAAGGAGCAGGCTAGCAATCCCGAGCGCAAGCAGGACGAGGACAAGGAGTGCCGCCCGAATCTTGAGCCAGATTTGTCCCGGCGAAACCTTGCTCCGGCCGGCCCGCGGGTCGGGAGCGGCGACAAAGTCGTTCTTGGGGTTCGGGGGGCCTTGGGTCATGTCAGAGCCGCCAACTTCATCGTCAGCGGTTTGTTTGCTTTAATAGTTCGTCACTCTGGTTCATCAAAGTCATACCTTCAATATTGGAAATGGCTCAATTCAAGCGCATCGCCGTCGTCGGCGCCGGCCTCATCGGCGGCTCAATCCTCCTCGCGGCGGCAAGGAAGGGCCTAGCTGGCTCCCTCGCCTGCTGGTCGCGCTCTGAAAAATCTCGTGCCACCCTCCAGGCTTTTGGCGTGGCCGAAGTCTTCGCCGCCGCGGCAGCCTGCGTGAAGGGCGCAGACCTCGTCATCGTAACGACCCCGGTCGATACGGCCGAAGAAACCTTCCTGGCCATCGCCCCGGGCCTAAGCCCCGGCGCCGTCGTCACCGATGCGGGCAGCGTAAAGGGTGCGATCCTCCTCGCGGCCCGTCTTCTCCCCGCGGCCAATCCTTTCGTCGGCGCCCATCCGATGGCCGGCGGAGAAAAAGCCGGTGCTGCCCACGCCGCCGCCAACCTTTTCGAAGGACGTGTCTGCTTCCTGACCCCGACCGGAGCTGAAGACCCCAAGGCCTTGGCCGCCGTCCGCCTCTTCTGGGAAGAGCTCGGCTCTATCCTGCACGAGACCGATGCCGCCAAGCATGACGAGATTGTCGCGGCAATTAGCCATGTCCCCCATGCGGCGGCCTCTGCGCTCATGCTCGCCGTGGTCGATCAGCCGGGCTTCCGTCGCTTCGCTGCTGGCGCCGGCCTGCGCGACTCGACCCGAGTTGCTGCTGGCGAAGAGAACCTCTGGGTAGGCATCATGCTCGCCAACGCCCGTCACACGGCCGCCGGCCTACTCGCCGTCGAACGCCGCGCCGCGGAACTGCGCACCGCCATCGAGGCCAACGACGTCCCCACCCTTCGCCGCCTGCTCGCCGAGGCCCGCATCGCCCGACAGAACCTGGATCGGCCCGAATGAGTCCGACCCTTATCATCCGCCCGTTCCAGACGCCCGCCCGCGGGGTCGCCCAAGTCCCGGGTTCGAAGAGCATCACCAACCGCGCATTAATCCTGGCTGCGCTCGCCGACGGCACCACGCACTTCACCGGAGCGCTCTTTAGTCGCGATACGCGCATCCTCATCGCCGCCCTTCAGTCGCTAGGCTTCGAAGTCTCTGCGGACGAAAGCGCGTGCACGATTCGGGTCACCGGCCTCGGCGGTCGTATCCCGAACGCCCGCGCTAAGATCCATATTGGCAACGCTGGGACGGCCGCCCGCTTCCTCACCGCCTTTCTCGCCCTCGCCCCGGATGGCTGCTATGAACTCGATGGCGATGAAGCCATGCGGGCCCGCCCCATGCGTGGCCTGCTCGATGCACTGACTTCCGGGGGCTGTCGCGCGTTGCAGCCTGATGGTGCGCCTGCCAGTGGCTTCCCTTTCACCCTCCACACCACTGGTAAGCTGGGCCGACTCGAAGTCGACGCCTCGGCGTCTTCGCAGCTGCTCTCCGCCTTATTGATGGTGCTTCCGCTTTCTGCCGGGGCATCGGTGAGCATGAAGGGCTCCACGGTCTCCGAACCGTTCGTCGAGATGACCGCTCGCATGTGTGGGCAATTCGGCCGCCCGCTCGAACGACTCGCCGATGGTAGCTGGACGTGTCCGGCGCCCGGCGCCTATGTCGCCCAACCGACCTACGCGATCGAGCCAGACGCCACCGCAGCCAGCTACTTCATCGCCTTGCCCGCTGTGACGGGCTTCCGTGCTTCCGTGCGCATCGAAGGCTACGCCAGCGGTGGACTTCAGGGTGACACGGCCTTCGCCAAGGTCGCCACCGCGTGTGGTGCCATCCTGAAGCCAGCGAACGGCACGCTTATCGCGGAATCTTGGTCCGTCATCCGCGGGGGCGCTTTCGATTTCAACGCCTTCTCCGACACCTTCCTCACCCTCGCGACGATTGCCACGTTGGCGGACGGTCCGGTCAAAATCAGCGGCATCGCGCATACACGCAAGCAGGAGACCGATCGCGTGCTCGCGATGGCCACCGAGCTTGAGCGCCTCGGCATCAAGGTCGCCCCCACCGCCGCTGAATTGCGGGCGGATGATTCTCTTTCTTCACTGACGGTCTTCCCCAGCAAGGCCGCACTCCGCCGCGTCGCGGCCGATGGTCCGATCACCATCCACACCTACGAGGATCATCGCATGGCGATGAGTTTCGCCGTCCTCGGCAGCTTCGACCTCTTTGGCGACGGGCGTCCGTGGATTGCCATCGAGGACCCGACCTGCACCGGTAAAACTTTCCCGCATTTCTTCCAGGCGCTGGAAGCCCTCCGCACTAACTTTGTCCGCGTGTCCGTAGACGGTGGTGCCGCGTCTGGGAAATCGAGCACGAGCCGCCGCCTCGCGCAGCGGCACGGCCTGCTGCACGTCGACACTGGTGCACATTATCGCAGCCTCACCCAGGCGCTACTACTTGCTGGCGCCGCCGCTGATGATCAGGCCTCGGTGAAGGCCGCCCTTAGCAAACTCCGCATCGGCTCGACCATTATCGCCCGCCAGGGCGCGCGCAGCTCCGCGCTGACCCTTGACGGTGTTCTCCCCGACGATGCCGACCTGCGTACGCCGGAGGTGAACGCCGCCGTCTCGAAAATCGCCGCCCTCCCAGCCGTCCGCACCTTCCTCCTCGAGTACCAACGCTCGCAGGTGAAGTTAGCCAGTGATCAGGGTTTTGCGGGCGTAGTGATGGAAGGCCGTGACATCGGTTCCGTGGTCCTCCCGGATGCGGAAGTCCGTATCTTCCTGGAAGCTGATCCCGACGCACGCGCCCAGCGGCGCGCCGCTGAAGGCCAGTCTGACCAAGTCACGCAGCGCGACCACCTCGACGCTACGCGCAAGACCGCCCCGTTAATCTGCCCGACCGGCGCCCATCGACTCGACAACACGCACAAGGGGCTCGACGAAGTCGTCGCTGAAATTGGCCAGTTCATCAAAGTCGCCGCCCTGCCCCGATGATTCTCGATTCGAAGAACCTGATCTACAAAGCCGTCTACCACGGTGCGCGGTCGTTCATCGAAGTCTTTTCCACCCTGGAGGTCGAAGGCTGGGAGAACGTGCCTAATGGCGCCTGTCTCTTCGCTTCCAATCACCAGAGCATGCTCGACCCGCCCTTGATCGGCTCAAGTCTGCCACGCGAGATTTCGTTCATCGCTCGTCGTACGCTCTTCGATAACCCGCTCTTCGGCTTCGTGATCCAGGCCTGCCATTCGATTCCCGTCGACCGCGGAGAAGCGGATATCGGTGCCATTCGATCCGCCTTGGCCGCCCTGAAGGACGGCGAAGGCCTCCTGATCTTCCCCGAGGGCACCCGCAGCCAAGACGGCGTCATCGCTGCCCCTAAGGCGGGTGCCGGGCTGTTAGCCTGTCGGTCCGGCGTACCGGTGGTCCCGATTCATATCCGTGGTGCCCGGGATATGCTGCCGCGCGGTGCCAACTTTCCGCTTGGCTCGGCCCGAATCCGCGTTCGTTTCGGCCAGGCGATGCAACCGGCCGAATATGATCCTGGTAGCGACCATGCTGATCGCTCCATCGAAGCATCCCGCCGCATTCTGGAGCGCATCAAATCGCTTCCAGACTGCGACGATCTTGGTCTTTGATCGTTCCTAAACTTACGAGATGCGCTGAGGCATCACGACGCAGAGGAAGTCGTCCTTCAATCCGCGGATGACGCCAGGGGACATCTCGTCCTTGAATTCGAAATCGATTTCGTCCTCGGTCAGGGCCTTGAGCGGGTCGGTGATGTACTGCGGATTGAAAGCGATGTTCACTTCCGGGCCTTCGTACTTCACGGCGATGGGTTCGTGCGCTTCGCCGCTTTCGGATTTCGCGGAGATTTCAAGATTCTGGGATTTCTTTGAGACCGTCATGCGAATCGTATTGTTGCGATCGTCGGTCATGAGCGCGGCACGATTGACGCTTTCGAGAAGCTTCTCCCGTTCGAGGCGGACCTTGGAGCCTGCTTCTTTCGGGATGACTTGGCGGTAGTTCGGGTAGTTGCCTTCGACGACCTTGGAGACGAGCTGGATGCGGTCTACGAGGCCTTCCTCGTTCTTCGGGATGTCGATGGTGAAGCCTACCTGGCGTTCGTTGTGCGAGACGTGGGCTTCGCCGCCAGACTTCAGCAGGCGCATCAGTTCGATGATGGTGCGGGCTGGCAGGATGAGGGCGAGAGTCTTGTCGCTGCCAGCAATCTTGCGTTCACATTTTGCGAGGCGGCGACCATCCGTGGCGACGACGGTGAGCTTACCTTCTGCAAATTCAAAGAAAACGCCGTTGAGGATGTAACGGTTTTCATCGGAGGACTGGGCGTAGCTGACTTTGCGGAGCATGTCGCCGAGGTCATCTTGATTGATCGAGATGGTTGGCTGTCCGGTGAAATTGGAAATGGGCGGGAACTGGTCCGCGGGCAGGCCGGCAATCTGGAAGACCGAACTTCCCGAGGTAATCTTCACGCGGTCTTTGCCCGTGAGTTCCACGACGGTGTCGCTGCTCGAGAGAGCGCGGATGATGGGGACGAGTTTCTTAACCGGCAGGGTGATTCGGCCAGGTGAAGAGACTGAAGCCTTGATGCGGCAGCAGATACCAAGATCGAGGTTGGTGGTGGTCAGCGTGATGGTGTCGCCTTCTGCTTCGATGAGTACGTTTTGGAGGATCGGCATCGTCGCGCGGTTACCGACGACGTTGGTGACGCTGGAGAGACCGTTGAAAAAGTGATTTCGGTTAACCTTGAACTTCATGATGACCGAAGAATTGAGGACAGGCAGGGGGTGAGGCAACCCCTCATTGCCCACATACCGGGACTCTCTGTATCTAGTTACTCTTCATTTATAAATACCAGTAGCATCAGTAGGTGTCGGAATCCCGTGTACAGTTCCGCAAGCCCCTGATGAGCGGTCTTATCGGCGGCTAGACCAGCTGTGTGTCCGGGGTGAATAAGTCCTTGGTTGTTCACATGAGGTCAAACCAACCATTCCTTCACGGACTATTCACACCTTGGACACCGGCTCATCATCGTCGTCGGGCGCCGGGTCCATCTCACTCTTTTTGAGGAGGAAGATATGACGGAAGATACTAAAGCTGATATAGCCGAGGAAGATGGCCGGGAAGGAATACTGGGGATAACGGAACACCACCGCACCGATGATGATGATCAGGATGAAACCGCGGGTACGCGCCCGCGCGGTCCAATCCAGCTTCTTAAAGCTCGGGAACCGGACATTGCTGACCATCAGGAAAGAGATGATTAGCATCAAAGGAAGGAGGGTCCACGACCAGGCCTGGACGGCCACTTCGAGGGGTCCTTCCGCTTCCATTATCTTGGACAAGACCAAGACCAGTGAAGCGATCATCCCAGCGGCTGCTGGCGACGGAAGGCCTACGAAATCGCCCCCAGCGGCCCGTTTCTCATTTCCTGGGACGAGCGGGTTGGTGAGGACGTTAAAACGCGCCAGACGCACGCCCGCGCACAGGAGATAGATGAAAGCCAGCAGCCAGGTGATCAGCTGGACGTTCTCGGTGACCTCAGGCTTGATGACCAGGAAGCAGGCCATGAGCGCCGGGGCGACGCCAAACGAGACCGTGTCCGCGATGGAGTCGAACTCGGCTCCGAAGAGCGATTCCCGCTTGGTGGCTCGGGCGACGCGTCCGTCAAACAGATCGCAAACACAGGCGAAAAGGATGAACCAGACCGCCATAATATAATGATCAGCCCGGCCGTCGGCGGTCAGGGAAGTAAACCGTGCCTCAATGCAGTTCTTAATCGCCAGGAACCCACAGAGCATGTTGCCCGCCGTGAAGAGGTTGGGCAGCAGGTAGATACGGGCAGCCTCTTCTGGTGAGGAATATTGGGGTTTTACGGGGGGAGTGGTCACGATTAGGGCTTCGGGGTTTCGTCGAGGTATTTCCAGAAGCCGCCTTCTTGTTCGATGCGGGCTTCGTCCTCGGGAAAGGGGAGATGGGAGCGGAAGGCGAAGTCGGCGTAGGTGTGTTTATGCAGGACGTAGTTGGCCATCAGGAATCCTTCGCTGGCTTCGAAGTAAATGCGGAATTCGCCGACGCGGAGCCGGTGGTAAGTGTGACCGCCGCGACGGACCGTGCCGAGTTCGGTGCTGCCGCGCAGGAGTTCTTCCGGCGTGAGCGAAGTGAACGCCTCGACGACATCCATCTGCTCCAAGGTGGGTAGCTTCCCGAGCTCGCGCATCGCTTGGTCGCTGAAGTTCACTTGATACATCGGTGCCATCATCCAACGCCGCCCGCGCGGGCTCGGCAATCATTCAGTTCGGACGAGACCAGCGTGACATCAGTAAAACCGCCTGTTTTTCGACTAAATCCAACACTTTTTCAAAACCGTCGCTTTCGCCGTAATAGGGATCTGGCAAAGCGACGTCATCTAGGAATAAGCGAAGTCGTCCCTGTTGCTCCCGTGGACAACGCCGCCGAAGTTCATGCAAGTTGAGTTCATCCGCGGCGAGGATGAGGTCGAACGAGTGAAAATCATCGGCATGTACCTGCCGCGCGCGGAGTCCTGATAGGTCGTAGCCACGCTCCTTCGCGTGCTGCACCGAGCGAGGGTCAGGAGGGTCGCCGATGTGGTAGCTTTCCGTGCCGGCGGAATCAAACTCGATGGTCAACCCGGCCTGCCTCGCTTTGGCCCTCAGTACAGCCTCAGCGGTCGGAGACCGACAGATGTTGCCCATGCAGACGAGGAGCACGCGGCGGGGCTGTCCGACCTTCGCCACGGGTTATACCTTACCGCCGAAGCTCTGGTGATCGTCTAGGTCGAGCACGTCGAACCAGGTGGTGATGTCATCACGCTTGGCACCGGCTGGGGTTGAGGACTGGTAGTCAGTCATCTTAGCACGGCTTCCAGGAGAGCTGGGGGCCCGCTGTTCGTGGTAGGCGCTGAAAGCAGCGATTTCCTGGGCCGTACGGGGCTTCTTTGCATTGGCCATCAGCCAAACAAGGATTTCACCATCACCTAAGCCGTTGTCAATCTGTGCCTTAAGTGCGTTTGCTTCGACGCCAAGGAAGTCCAGGACGTTGGCATCCAGTGGGCACGCGTAGTTATATTCGCCATTTTTCCCGGCCTTGGTGGCGCGTGCTTTGTCGATCATCCGAGGAAGGATAACCAAGCCGCCCAGGCGGACACGGGGGCTGCGGGGAGGGTGCTGGGTAAGGTCGTAGAGGTCGTGGGCCATAAGAATAGTCAACCTAGCCCACCCCTGCCCTCGGCCGCAAGAAAACAGGACGTCTTGAGGGTTTGCCAAAATGTCACACCTACCCTTATCTCAACCCATGCTCCCCGTGGCCGCCGAACTCGCCGCCCATCCCCTCGCCCGGGACTGCCTGTTGGGCTGTGCAGCGGTCTTTGTGGCTGCCGCCTTGCTCGATACACTGGCTCCCAAGGACGCCTCCGGAAAATTACAGGCCTCCGGCCTCTGGTTGCTCCGTGGCGGATGGGTTCTGCTCACCACGATGCTCGCCTACCAAGGGCTGCGCACGAATTCCCTGCCCATCGCGAGTGCGGCGGAGGTGCTACTCTCGATTGCGTGGGGCGTGTCGGGCTTGGCCCTCTTTCTCGACCTGACGTTTAACCATCGTCTGCCGACTTGGGCAATCGCGGGCACGACCGCGTTGTGCCTCGTGGCGGCGGCTTTTCTCGGCGTCGTCGAACACCCAGGCTTGGACAAGACCGGTAAGCCGCTCATCGCCATCCATGTGGGGGCCGCGATCCTTGCGTACTGCGTACTGGGTGCCCAGGCGCTCAACTCCGCCGCTTATCTCCTGCAGGATCGCGCCCTCGCGCGGCATCAGTTCGGCGGAATCTACGCTCTGCTGCCCGCGCTGGTTCCGCTCGATCGCATCGGCGCTCAGCTGATGGGTGCGGCGGTCTGGCTCCTCGGACTTTCCTTGGTCATTGGCGCGACCGATTGGGCTCAGCGCGACCTCGCGCTCGTCGCTGCTCCGAAGCTCATCGCGGCCCTCATCACTTGGCTCGCCTGTTTCTGGATCGTCGTGCACCGCCGACGTCAACGTCTGCCGGGCGCTTCCTTCGCGCGCGCTTCCCTGCTCGCCTTCATCCCGGCGCTGATCGCGCTCTATCTTTCGCTGCCCTCGTCCCGATGAGCGACCGCGCCCGTAATCTGGTGGCGCTCAGCGCTACCCACCGCACCGCCGGACTCGACGAACGCGCGACGTTCACCGTCCCCGCTGGCGGCGCGGAGGTTTTCTACGCGGCCGCACGCGAAGCAGGCCTCGCCGAGGCGGTGCTGCTTGCGACCTGCAATCGTCTCGAGGCTTACGCGGTCGGTGACGAAGCCGCCGCCCTGCATGTACGTAGCGCGCTGCTTAAAGCGACCGGTGCGTCTGCGGCCGTGCTCGATCAGCACTTGCGCCCAGTCCCCGGCTTACAGGCCGTCGAACACCTCTTCTCCGTGGTCTCCGGACTTGAGTCTCAGATGGTCGGTGAAGTCGAGATCGCTGGGCAAGTTAAGGATGCCTACGCCGACGCGCTCGCGCGAGGGATGACCGGCCCGGTGCTCAACCGCGTCTTCCAGCGCGCCTTCCAGGCAGGCGCCTGGGCGCGCACCAACACTGGCATCTCACAAGGACAGGTGAGTCTCGGAAATGTCGCCGTCGATCTCGCCCTGCGCGTCTTCGGCTCGCTTGCCGAGGCTCGGGTACTCGTGCTTGGCACGGGCGATGTCGGCCGTCAGGTCGTCCAAGCGCTCGTCTCCCGCGGCGCCTCCCAGATTTCCGTCGCCTCGCGCACGTTCGACAACGCCCGCACCCTCGCGGAGGAATTCTCCGGAGCTTCGCTCACGCTGGCCGACGCGTTACGTCAGGCGCACGCACATGATGTGATCGTAGGCTGCGCGACCGTAGAGCGCGCTTTGCTCGACGCGGTCTCACTCCGCGAGATCGCTGGCCGCCGGGCGGGCCGCCCTCTTCTGCTCGTTGACCTTGGCGTGCCGCGTAATTTTGCCTCCGGTGTCCATGGGCTCGATGGCACTTACCTGTGCGACCTGGATGACCTCGCACGCGTTTCCAACGCGAACCTCAAGGCCCGTCTGGCTGAGGTCGACCGCGCCCGCATCGCTTTGGCGGAGAAAGCCGCCCGCGCCTGGGGTGCGGCGAACCATCAGACCTCTTCCGAAGCCTAAGCCCATGAAACCCACGGTGCTCATCGTCGACGACGAGAAGAATATCCGCGAAGGACTGCGCGCGGCACTGGAAGATCGCTATGAGACTTTCGTGGCCAAGGACGCCGCGGAAGCGGCGCGCCTTATGCAGGACGTCCCGCCCGATGCGGTGCTCACGGATCTCCGCATGGCGGGCGAAGACGGTATGGCGGTCATCGACCGCGCGCTCAAGCTGCCCAACCAGCCCGTCTGCATTATGATGACTGCCTACGGCGATGTGGACACCGCGGTGAAGGCGATGAGTCTCGGGGCCTATTGGTTCTTCCAGAAGCCCGTAGACCTGCGTCAGGTGGAGCTCGTTCTTGATCGCGGGCTGAAGGCCCGCACCACGGAGAAAGAAGTCGTCACGCTCAAGGCCCGCCTCGACCGCAAGTTTTCGCTGAGCGAAATCGTCGGCTCCTCCGCCGCCCTCCAGCGTTCGATCGAACAGGTGCGTTCGGTCGCTTCGTCTAATGCCACCATCCTCCTGCTTGGCGAGACCGGCACGGGCAAGGAGCTCTTCGCTCAGATGATTCATCAGGCGAGCCAGCGCGCGAAAGGACCTTTCATGGCGGTGCATTGTGCCGCGATCCCTGCTAACCTGCTCGAGTCCGAATTATTCGGTCACGAGAAGGGCGCCTTCACCGGCGCGAACGAACGCCGCGTAGGTCGCTTCGAATCGGCAGATGGCGGCACCCTCTTCCTCGACGAAATCGGGGAAATCGATGCCACCACTCAGGTCAAGCTCCTGCGCTTCTTAGAGACTCGCTCCGTCGAGCGCCTCGGTTCACATCGTCCGATCGGCCTCGATCTTCGGTTGGTCTGTGCGACCAATCGCGACCTTCAGCAGATGGTCAAGGAGGGGAAGTTCCGCGAAGATCTCTTCTATCGTCTGTCCGTCGTCCCGCTGCGCTTACCGCCCCTGCGTGAGCGCCAGGATGACGTCCCACTGCTCCTTTCGCATTATCTCGAGCGCTTCGCCAAGGAGAACTCGGTCGCCGCGGCCAAGCTATCACCGGAAGCACTCGCCGTGCTCGTTCGCTATCCTTGGCCTGGGAATATCCGCGAGCTCCGTAATGCTTGCGAGAATCTCGCCGTCCTCCGTTCGGGTAAGACGGTTGCCGCCGGTGACCTCGATCCGCGATTCACGCAACTCTCCGCCACGACCATCGCGGTCTCCGCCCTGCCCTCGGCCGGAGGCAATATTCTTGATCGGGAGCAGAACGAGAAACAGCTCTTGAAGCAGGCTTTGGCTGCCGCTGCGGGCAACCGTACGCGGGCCGCGGAGCTGATGGGGATCTCTCGTCGCACCCTCCATCGTAAACTCCTGCAATGGCCGGAACTCGATCCCGGGCCTGAGATCGCGTGAGGCTGCTCTCCCTCTTTCTTTCCTGCGTCGCATTAAGCGCCGCTGATATCGTCGGCTCGGATCTGCTAGCTGGCGCCCTTGCCCGCGGTCTCGATACCGCCGCAGGCAAGACTGCCGCCGATTTCGGTGGCACCCTTCCTGGCCGTCAGGCTTTCGTGGATGGTCGTGCCGGGGCGGCTGTGCTCATGATGCGTGACCGTGAGGTCGCGCCGGTTCCGACCGGCAAGATGGGGGTCGTCGAATTCCGTCTGGCGAGCGCGGTGGTGGTGGTCGCTACCCACGGAACCAACCGCGCTGAATCTATCACGCTGGAAAATCTTTCGAATGTCTTCGCCCGCGACCCGCGGGCGCCTGCTCGCAATTGGAATGATATCGACCCAGCCGCGCGCTCCGAGCTCATCACGCCAGCGGTCTGTTCGCCGGCCGGCTCGATGGTGCTCGAAATCTTTCAGGGCATCGCGCTTGAGGGTCAGCCATTTCGACAAGATGTAAGACAGCGTATCGAGCCGGATCTCGCGGCTGATCTCTTGGCGTCCCGCGCGGGGAGTGTTACGCTCATCCCGCGGCCTCCTTCTGGCCGGGGCAAGGTTCTCCAGGTCGCGGATGGACGCCCCGGCAAGTCCTCTACGGCCTATGGTCCGGATGAGAACAACGTCCATAATGGCGACTACCCCCTCCAGGTCCCCCTCATCCTTTATGTACGGCAGGATCGGCTAGCCGAGCTCACCCCGGCTCTCCGGTGGCTCTTCTCTGATGAAGCAGCTGCCCTGCTTGAAAAGCAGGGCCTCTTCCCTGCTCCCAAGGCCGCCCGGACGAGGTTCGTCCAAAGGCTTGACACTCGGTAGGGCGTTTGGTCTGCTTCCCATCCAACGCGCGCGTAGCTCAATGGTAGAGTACCACCTTGCCAAGGTGGCTGTTGCTGGTTCAAGTCCAGTCGCGCGCTCCACTTTAAAATGGAGCCAAAACCCGCCGAAACCCGGCGGGTTTTTCATATCTGGACCTAGGCCGCGGCCGGCAGGGTTACCGTGATCCGTAGGCCCTTTGGCTGGGCAGGCTCCACCGAGGCCGACCCCCCATGGAGTTCGGCGACTTGGCGGACGATACTGAGTCCTAGACCGCTACCCCCTGCCCGGCGGGATTTGTCGGTCCGGTAAAACCGATCGAAGAGTCTCGGGAGGTCTGCAGGGGTGACTCCGGCCCCGTCATCTTCCACGGTCAGCTCAACGCCGCTCGGGGTATCGCGGGTCGATACGATGAGGCGGCTCATGCCGGCGGCGTGGGCCAAGGCGTTATCAATGAGGTTCTGGACCAGTCGGCGGGCTTGGACTGGATCGGCAGCGCCACCACCGGCGGCTTCCAACTTCAATTCCAACTTCACCCCGGCGGCCTTACAGCGGGCGGCGAATTCCACCGCGACCTCACGGGCCGCGACATGGAGCGCCCCCGGCTCGCGACGGACATCCTGGGAGGATTCCAGGCTGGCGAGGGCGAGTAGTCCTTCGACGAGTCCCTGCAGACGGCCGATGGAGCTCACAATCTTCTGCGTGAAACGGGCGCGATCTTCGGGCGACATCGTCGCCTGGTCTTCAGCCAAGGTCTCGGCGTAGCCGCGGAGGATTGTCACCGGGGTACGCAGGTCATGGGAGACGTTCGTGACGAAGTCGCGCTCCATGGCCTGGAGGCGTTTCAGCGCCGTCACATCTGCCAAGACGAAGATGGCGGCGCCGTCATCGAACGCTTCTGGATCTGTCCGCGCACCGGCGGCTTGGATCCAGACATCGGAGAGTGGCGCACGGTTCAGGAGAATCGTGGAGCGGGCGTCGCCTTCGGCGCGGACGCGGCGGACGAGTTCGATGAAGTCCGCGCTCCGGACGAGCGGTACAATTGAGCCTCCCGTATCTTTTTCGGAGAGGTTGAATAATGCGGCGGCCGCTGGGTTGGCGAGGCGGAGCCGATCTTGGGCGTCGACGACGAGCACGGCGTCGGTGAGCGGCGCCAGGAGCGCTTCGATGCGCCGGGCCGCCGCAGCACGGATCTCGCCTTCATTGGCGGCCCGGCGTTCGATGGCGACGAAGAGTTCTTCTAAGCGCAGCTTGCGGACCAGCCAGCCTTGCGGACGCGGTGCGCCGCCATCGGCGAGCAGCGCGCGGCGGGCCCAACGCACATGGCCGGCAATCTCGGCGAAGTACCAGACGGCAGCGACGACGAGCGCGAGCAGGAGCAACCAGGGAAGCCAGGACATCTGCGGTGGATGCTGTCCAGCCCCGCTGGACGCGCGAGCGCAAAGCGGTTCAGCCGTTTACGCGGTAACCGACGCCGCGCACCGTATCGATTATGTCGCCGGACGGGCCGAGCTTCTCGCGCAGGCGGCGAACGTGGGTGTCGACCGTGCGGGTCTCGAGGTCGGGCGAATAGTTCCAGACGTCGGCGAGGAGTTCTTCGCGCGACTGTACCCTGCCCTTCCGCTCGAGGAGCAGTCGGAGCAGCTTGAATTCGGTGGCGGTCAGTTCGACAATCTTGCCGGAGGCGGTCACTTCGTGACGTTCAATATCAAGCATCAGTGCACCAGCGGCGAGGCGGGTCGAAGGCTTGGCGGCGGCCGACTTTGCGCGGCGCAACAGTGCCTGAGCACGCAGCATCAGTTCCCGTGTATCAAAAGGCTTCGTCACGTAATCGTCGGCGCCCGATTCGAGGCCCTTCACTTTGTCGATTGTTTCACCCTTGGCGGTGAGGAAGATGACGGGCGTATCCTGGAGGAGTGCGTCGGCGCGGACCATGCGGAGCAGCTGAACACCCGTGAGCTCGGGCATCATGACGTCGAGGATGATCAGATCCGGGCGGAAGTCGCGAGCGAGGCCGATGGCGCGCAGTGGGTCGTTGAGCGTGCGGATGGCATAGCCGGCTTGCTTGAACTTGTAGTCCAATAGTTCCGTCACGTCGGACTCATCGTCGACGATCAGGATGCGCTTGAGGTGTTCGGCGTCCATGGGTGCACGACTACTTAAAGGCCCCATTAAAAGAAGCGCCAGAGTTAGGTGACAATCATGGCGGATGTGTTACGACGCTATTTTATATCATAAGCCACTGTCCATAAACTGTTTATGTATTTAAGAAACACGATTGTCACTCCGCGCGGCTGCAATCTTTACAATGGACGTGTTCCACGTGGAACATTGCCCTTCTCTCCCCTGCCCTCTAGGCCTACTTGGCCCGGAAAAGAACCATTAGCAGAGAGATATCCGCTGGATTGACCCCGCTGATTCGGCCGGCCTGTCCCAGAGTCTTGGGCTGAATGGCTTGGAGTTTCTGGCGGGCTTCGATGCGCAAGCCGTAGGCTTTTAAGAAATCAAAGCCTTCAGGCACCTTAAAGGAGTCTAGATCGTGCAGCTTACGGGCGTTGCGCGTTTCGCGCTCCAAATAGCCCCGGTATTTAACCCGGTACATGACTTCAGCCTGAACTTCAGGGGCTTCGGCCAGGAATGTCGGGGGCAAATCCTTGGGGGTCGACTCCCAGTTACGGCGGATGACGTCGCCAGCAATCCCGCCCGGGATGGCCAACCTTTCCAGGTATTCGATCCAATGCGTGACCTTATCGGCCTTGACCTGGATTCGGGCTAAGCGATCCGGAGGGACTAGGTCGAACTCGGCGATTTTGTCCTTAAGTCGGAGTTCGGCGCTGCCGTGGTTGAATAAAAGGCGGAATTCAGCTCGGCTGGTAAACATCCGGTAAGGCTCCTGGGTGCCTTTAGTCACCAAATCATCGATGAGGACGCCGATATAGGCTTCGTCGCGGCCAATGACCATGGGAGTCTGACCCTTGACCTTACAGGCGGCATTGACCCCGGCGACCAGGCCCTGGGCGGCGGCTTCTTCATATCCAGAGGTTCCATTGATCTGGCCGGCAAAGAACAAGGCCTCGACCTTTTTGGACTCTAAGGTGGGGTAGAGCTGGGTAGGGGGCGAGAAATCGTATTCCACGGCATAGGCCGGCCGGAGCATGACGGCTTTCTCTAGTCCGGGGATTGAAGCCAGCATCTGCAGCTGGACGGCAAAGGGCAGGGAGGTCGAAAGTCCGTTGATATACCATTCGTCGGTATTGCGGCCTTCGGGCTCGAGGTAGAGCTTGTGGGTGTCCTTATCCGAGAACTTGACGAACTTGTCCTCGATGGACGGGCAGTAGCGCGGGCCGACCCCGGTAATCTCGCCGCCAAAGAGGGGAGAGAGGTGGAGGTTCTCTTGGACGATCTTGCCGGTGGCGCAGGTCGCCTCGGTCATCCAACAGGAGACCTGCTCGCTGCCAGGGGTCCATCCTGGGAGGCGTTCGCCGGCTTGTTCCACGTGGAACAAATCGGTCTGCTGGCGGGTGTCGTGGAAGGCAAAAAGGGTGGGGGAGGCATCGCCCGGCTGCTCCTCACATTTGCTGAAATCGATGGACCGTCCCAGGATGCGCGGCGGGGTGCCGGTCTTGAGTCTTTGGAGCTCAATTCCAGCCTCTAAGAAACTGGCTGACAATGACTTAGCACTAAAATCACCTAGGCGTCCGCCCTCGGTTTTATTCGCCCCGATGTGCATCAGGCCGCGTAAGAAAGTGCCGGTGGTGACAACCACGGTTTTACCGTGGAACTCTAGGTCGAGGTTAGTCTGTACCCCGACCACGGCCCCATTCTTAAAGATGAGTCCGGTCACCTGGGCCTGGAAGATGGTGAGGCCGTCCTGCAGCTCGCAGAGGTGCTTCATGCGGAACTGGTAGGCCTTCTTATCACACTGGGCGCGGGGGGCCTGGACGGCTGGGCCCTTGGAGGAGTTGAGGAGGCGGAACTGGATGCCGGTCACGTCGGCGGTCAGGCCCATCTCGCCCCCCAGGGCGTCGATCTCTCGGACGATATGGCCCTTGGCCTGGCCCCCGATGGCGGGGTTGCAGCTCATCTGGGCGATGGTGTCCACGTTCCCTGTCAGGAGCAGGACATCCACGCCCATGCGTGCGGCGGCCAGGGCGGCTTCCACGCCGGCATGGCCGGCCCCGCAGACGATGACGTCATAGGGGCGATCAGGCCCGAGGCGGATTTGTTTGTGAGGTCGCATAGGCGCTCCCTCACCAGAGGGAATCACTTACCTATGCAGAAGGAAGCGAAGAGCTTGTCCAGCATACGCTCATTATCGATGCGACCGACGATTTCCCCCAGAGCGTCCAGTGCAACCCGGCCTTGGGCGGCCGCGAGCTCGGTCTGGATGGGGGCTTTGAGGTGGCCGGCGGCTTCGGAAAGGGCGGTCGCCGCCCGGGCCAGGGCCTCGGCATGGCGGACGCTGACCACGAGGTCTTCGGCCCCCGGGGCGATTTCCTTAGCGATGAGGAACTCCCCGAGCTTGGCGCGGAGCGCTTCGGCGTCGCGCCCATCTAAGAGGCAGGCGGAAAGCTTCGCGATCTGTGGCAGGAAATCCTGCTGTGCACGATGTGCGGGTAGGTCCGACTTGTTGGCGACAATGAGCGTGCGCGCAGGGTCGAGCAGCGCGACGAGATCCGCCGGCAGGGCAGGGGGCTCCGCCGAAGCATCGACGACCAGAAGAAGGAGATGCGCGCCGCGTGCCTGTTCGAGTGAGCGCGCCATGCCGAGATTCTCGAGCGTCGAACCACCGTCGCGTAATCCGGCGGTGTCGATCGCGGTCACGGCGAGCGGCAAGCCGGCGACCGGCGCCTCGAGGTAGTCACGTGTCGTGCCGGCTTCGGGGCTCACGATCGCGCGGTCGGCGCCGGCGAGCGCGTTGAGTAGGCTCGACTTCCCGGCGTTGGGCGCCCCGACGACGGCGACGCGCAGACCGGCGCGCAGGGCGCCGTCATGCTTCGCCGTGCGAGCGTATCCAGAAAGTTCTGACGCAATTTCAATCAAGCGGGCCGCAGGGCCGAGCGGGTCTTCCGGCGGCAGGTCTTCCTCCGGGAAATCGATATGCGCCTCGAGTTCAGCGAGGATTTGCAACGTGCGGTCAGTCCAGCGGGCGACGTGCCGGCCGAGTTCGCCGGCGAGCATACGCCGGGCAGAGGCGAGCGCGCGCTCCGAGCTGGCGTGGATCAGATCCGCGACGGCCTCGGCTTGGGTGAGGTCGATGCGGCCCGCGAGGTAGGAGCGGCGTGTGAACTCGCCGGGTTCGGCGATACGTCCACCGCGCGCGAGGCAATCCTCGGTGAGGCGACGCACAATCAGGGGATTACCGTGGCACGTGATTTCGAGCGAGTCGTTGCCCGTGAAGGAGCGGCCGGCATGCCAGAGCACGGCGACGACCTGGTCGATGGGCTCGCCGTCCTGATTACGCCAGATGCCGAGCGTCGAAGTCTTCTCGGTGAGCGGGGTCTTGCGGGCGAGGGCGGCGGTCGCGATGGCCGAAGCCAGCGGCCCGTCCACGCGCACAATCGCCAAGGCCGAGCGGCCGGCGGGTGTCGCGGCGGCGACGATGGTCTCGGAGGCGGACATAGGATAGCGTGAGCTCAGGTCATCCCAAGGGGCGAGGGGAGGGGAGGCAAGCGGTGTCATACATTCGCAAAAAGGCTGGAAGGGAAGGGCGGGCCTGACACAGTCCGCCCGAGACACTCCCGTGGAAAATCACCGCTTCCTTCTTCCTGATTCGGCCCGCCAAATCGCCGCGGCCCATGGCACCCCCTGCTATGTCTATGATCAGGTCACCCTTGAGGCCCAGGCCGATGCTATGTTGGCCTTCCCGAACGCCTTCGGCGTAACGGTCCGCTTTGCCATGAAGGCCTGCCCGAATGCCTCCGTCTTGAAGGTCTTCGCGAACAAGGGCCTGCATTTCGATGCCAGCTCGGGCTGGGAAGTCCGCCGAGCCATGCTCGCCGGAATCTCGGCCGACCGCCTGTCGCTCTCTTCTCAGGAACTCCCGGAGGATTTCCCCTCTCTTCTTAATAAGGGTGTGCACGTCAACGCCTGCTCACTCCACCAGCTCGAACGGATCGGTAAGGCCCTCCCGGGCCACGAGGTGGGGCTTCGCTTTAATCCCGGCCGCGGCTCGGGCGGCACCGGCAAGACTAACGTCGGCGGTCCTGACTCCTCCTTCGGCATCTGGCATGAATGGGCGGATCAGGCTCAGGCCATCGTGAAGCAGTACGGGCTGAAGGTCGTCCGCATCCATACCCATATCGGTTCCGGCAGCGACCCCGTCGTCTGGCAGGAAGTCTCTGCAGCGAGCCTCGCCCTCGTCAGTCGTTTTCCGACCGTCCATACGCTCAACCTCGGCGGCGGCTACAAGGTCGCCCGCGTCGCGGCGGAGAAGGGCACCGACCCACAGGTCGTCGGCGCGCCGGTCAAGGTCGCCTTCGAGAAATTCGCCCAAGCCGACGGACGTAAGCTCCGTCTCGAGATCGAGCCCGGAACTTTCCTCGTCGCTAACGCTGGCGCCGTCCTTTCCCGCGTCCAAGACCTCGTCTCCACTGGCACCCGCGAATTCATCAAGCTCGACTCGGGCATGACCGAGATCCTGCGTCCTTCGCTCTATGGCTCGCAGCACCCGGTGCATCTCTACCCAGCGAAGGCCACCGGTGCCTCGCGGGATTACGTCATCGTCGGACACTGTTGCGAATCGGGCGACCTAATCAGCTGCGCCCCCGGCGAACCGGAGACGCTCGCCACCCGCACTCTACCCGAAGCGACCGCTGGCGATCTCTGCGTCATCGGCGGAGCCGGCGCGTATTGCTCCGGGATGAGCACGAAGAATTACAACTCCTTCCCCGAGGCGCCGGAAGTCCTCCTGCGTCGCGACGGCAAGTTCTCGCTGATCCGTCGTCGCCAGTCGCTCGAGCAGATCCTGCAGAACGAGCAGCCGGCTGAAGGTCTCTGAACGTGCCGATTCTTTCGCCAGCCTTGGGCGTCACGGTGCCCGACTCGCCACACGCGACCGTCGTCTGTTTGCCGACGCTCGCTGACGTCGAGAGCTACGAGCGCAAGGAAGAGCGCGTCTGGAAACACCTCCACGCCGGCTACCCGCGTTTTGTACGCAACGCGCTCGTCACGCGCGCCGCCCAGGAAGCCGCCAGTGGACTCGGACGAATCGGCGAACTCTTCCCGCTCGTCTCCGAGGCGAGTGCGCGTCGCCTGGCCGAACATGCCGGCGCCACGCTCACCTCCGTTGATCGAGTCGGCGATTGGTGTTTGGTCACGACGCCCGCCGGCGATGCCGCGCTACGTCTCGCAAAGATGGTCCAGCACACGGGCACGCTGATTTCTTCTCGCCAGGCAGAAGCCTGGCTCGCCGGCGTCGCGCCGTCCGATGGGGCCGGCGCGCTCGCCACGGTCCGCGCGGCGTTATCTCCGCTCCTCTCCGGGGTGTCAGTTGATGACATTCTTATCGCCACCTCGGGCATGAACGCCGTCGACGCCGCCATCGCTGCGGTCGACACCGTGCAGCGTTCGCGTGGACGTTCCGCCTGGATTCAACTGGGTTGGCTATACGTTGATTCGACCCGTCTCTTCGAGAAGGCGCGCGATGCGAAACACCACTTCGTACCCGATGTCCGCGACCTCGCCGCCGTCGAACGCCTGCTCGCCGCGGGTGGCATCGCCGGCGTCTTCACCGAGGTGCCGAACAACCCGCAGCTCGAGACCGCCGATATCCCGGCGTTGCGCGCGCTCTGCGATCAGCACGGCGCGAAACTACTCCTCGACCCGAGCAGCGTTGGACTCGCCTCCGTCGACGTCTTGCCGTTCGCCGACATCGTGGTCTCAAGTCTCACGAAATACGCCGGCTCCGAAGGCGATATCATGGCGGGAGTGCTTGCGGTGCATCCGTCCCGGGCTGACGCCACGGAGCTACTCGCCCTGGCGCGCCGTCGGCTTGAGCCCCTACACGCCCTCGACCTCGTCGCGCTCGCTTCGCAAATCAGCCGCATGGCGGAAGTCACCCATCGCCTTTCCGCCACTGCGGCGGAGGTCGCCCGGCGACTCGCCGCCCACCCGTCCGTCGCCCGCGTGCGTACGGCGGACCAAGGTCCGACGGCTGCCGCTTACCGCTGCCTGCTGCGTCCAGGCGCCGGCGCCGGCGCCCTCATCACGCTAGAACTCCGTGGTGACATGCGTCGTGTCTACGATCGCCTGGCTGTCGCCAAGGGCCCGAGCTTCGGTCTGCGCTACACCCTGGCGGCTCCGTTCCTTTGGC
Source organism: Opitutus sp. GAS368 (assembly GCA_945882655.1). Lineage (GTDB taxonomy): Bacteria > Verrucomicrobiota > Verrucomicrobiia > Opitutales > UBA953 > UBA953. Next base: position 22,315 of record CAMCWL010000002.1, on the reverse strand, counting down.
TCGCGCACTTCGACGAAGTTACCAACGAGCAGGGTAGGGCACATATCCGTGCCGCCGGACTCGATCCCGATCTCCTGCGCATCTCCGTCGGGCTTGAACCACTGGAAGAGATCTGGTCGGCGTTCGAAGCTGCGCTCGCTAAATAAAAGACCCGCCTTGCGGCGGGTCGGTCATCTTCAGTTGGAAGACTTAGTCGGGCTCGATGGCTCGTCGTCCGCATCGTCCTCCTCGTCGTCTGCTTTGGGGGCGACTTTCTTTGCCGCACCCTTTTTGGCGGTCCGAGCTTTGAGCATGCGCTCGCGGAAGGCAGCCCGCTCTTTCTCCTGTAAGGCCGGTGCGCCTTCGTCGACCTTCGCGAGAGCGGTGTCGAAGATCTTGCGGTAGGCCGTCTCGGAGTCGGTCGAGCGCTTACGCGCGACCTTATATTCGGCGTAGGCCTTATTGGTGAGCGCCCGATCCGCCTTGGCCTGTTGTTCGGCCGACATGACCTCCGGTAGGTCATTCGCCGCCTTGCGGGCAGCGACGAGCCGGGCGTGCTCTGGATCGGCGGTCTGGCCTTCGTCCTTGGCGGGGGCGGCGGCGAGTTGGGCGTGGAGGCCGACGGCGAGAAGCGCGGCGGCCAGGGTGGTTTTGATGGTTATCATGGTGTTGGGTGGGAACGGGCTTGAAGGAAGTGGGTCGTCATCGGACAATTCAAGTCCCTCGCCCTGAGGTTCACCCCATGAGTTCAATCCCTCGCTTCCTTCTGGGAGTTCTTCTGCTGTTGCCCCTCGCGTTAATGGCTCAGGGTAAGAAGCGCACCGATCAGCCGTTGGAGATGTCCCGGCTGCCCGTGGTGCCGACGATGCCTGACGCCTTTCCGCAGGTCGTGGGTACCCAAGTTTTCGGTCCAGCCTATAAGTTCACCAAGGACGAGGCAGTGCTCGAAGCTGCGAAGGGCATCAGCGCAATGGGTTCGCGCATCCTCAAGATCAACGCGGTCTCTGGACAGCAGTTGACTCCATATATCGCGATGCCCTTCACCCACTACGTGCTGTGGTACCGTTCCTCGAACGAGTGGACAAAAGGGTTCACGCCCGAGCTCAAGCGCCGCGAATACAACGCCGTCTACCTTTTTACCAAGGACCTACTCACGCGTTACGACACGGCGGGGAAGACCTTCTTTATTGGCCACTGGGAAGGGGATTGGTATCTCTTACCCGACAAGGATGTGAAGAAGGACGCCTCGCCCGAGCTCGTTGCGGCGATGATCGAATGGCTCAGCATCCGCCAGAAGGCCGTCGACGACGCCCGCTCCGAGGTGCCTTACGCGAAGTGCCGCGTGTACACCTATGCCGAGGTCAACCGCGTCCGCGACGCGATGAAGGACGGCCGCAAGCGCTTGGTAAACGCAGTGCTGCCCAAGGTGAACGTCGATTTCGTCTCCTACTCCGCTTACGATTGCCAGTTGCTTCCGCTGGAAGAGATTCGGGCGACGTTGGACTACGTCAACGCGCAGCTCCCGGCCAAGCCCGGCCTGCCCGCGAAGCGTGTCTTCATCGGCGAGTGCGGGTTGTCCTGGAAGGCGTGCGGTGGCGACGGAGTGAAGCACGACCAGCGTAACCGCGAGATCCTCGCCAAGTTCATGTCCTGGAAGCCGGCGATGACCTTGTTCTGGCAGTATTACAACAACGAGGTCGTCGACGGCGAGCAGGTCGGCTTCTGGCTTGTCGACAATAAGAACAACAAGACGCCCCTCCACGCGACGTTGACCGAACTTTTCGTCGCGCAGGAAGAAGCGGCCAGGGAGATGCGCAACCGCACGCGGCGCCTACCCAGTTACGAGGAAATCGCGGCCTTCAGTGAGAACTGGCTCAACGCCCGCGCGCCGCGCTAAGCGACTCCGCGCTTGAGACCGCTGACCGCCTGACGACATTCACCCCATGCGCAACAAGCTGCTCATCGAAGCCGTCGGCACTTTCTTCCTTTGCTTGGCAGCGATGGTCGCGTCGAGCCCGCTTCCCGTCGCAGCATTGCTCTGCGCGTTAATCTACATGGGCGCACCGGTCTCGCTTGCCCACTATAATCCCGCCGTCTCGCTTGCCTTCCGCGTGCGTGGTCGCTCGGGCACCCGCGCCCTCTGGGCCTATATCGGCGTGCAGCTGGCGGCGGCCGTCCTCGCGGCGATGGCGGCTGGTTATCTCCTCGGCCATGACTCCGAACACGCCAAGGGGGCGGTCGATGCCTTGAGCGAATCCGCCTTCACGGGATTCGGAGTCACCGCGGTCGTCGAGTTGCTCGCCACGTTCGCGCTGGCCTTCATCATCTTGATGGTCGGCACCTCGCGCCTCACGGCTGGCAATAGCTATTACGGCCTAGCTATCGCGGTGGCCGTCCTTGGGCTCTCGGGAACGTTTGGGGATTTCAATCCGACCATGAATCCGGCGGTCTCGCTGGCTTCCTCGCTACTCGGCCTCTTCTCCGCAATCTTCGACGGGCTTATCGGCACCAAGACTTTCGTCACGGAAACTCTCTTCCTGGCTAAGGTCGCCCCGCGCATCTTGGCCGAGGTCGCCGTCCAGTTTGTTGGCGCCGCCTTAGCGGCTTGGTTCTTCCGGATACTCTTCCCTGAAGACCGGTAAATTTCAGCAGGATGGCTTGAATCGGGCCGGTCACCTATCAAGGTGAGGGCATGAACCCGCTCTTCGTCGCACATAAGCATTACGGCTCCCTGCTCCTCGTTCTTATCCTGGCTGTCATCATTGTCGCCTTGGTTAAGGGACCCAAGCCGCTCTTCCAGCGCATCGTCGCCGTCCTGGTCGATATCAACCTTGTCGTGGGCGTCGTCGCCTTCTTCCAGACCGCTCGCCCGATTTCCTGGTTCCACCCCATCCTAGCCCTCGCCGCCGTCGCCTTCCTTCACATCGGTGCTAAGAGCGAAGACAAGGGCAAGGTCGTCCGTTGTTTCTCGATCGCTCTCGTCCTCCTCGCCGCCGCTTGGGCCGTCAACGCCTCTTGGGGTCCGGAATGGTTCAAGAACAACTACGTGAAGCTTCCGTCCGTAGCGGTTATCGCTAAGTAAGCTTAGTAAGATACGGTCAGGTTACGACGGCCCGGACATTGTCCGGGCCGTTTGACTTCCCATTGACCCGAGGCTTGTTGAAGCGACACTCAAGGTCCTCGTCTGATGTATCGCCTCGCCCTTAACATGCTCTTTGGAGACCGCGCCAAGCTCGCGATGCTCCTGTGTGGCCTGGCGTTCTCGGCTTTGCTGATGGCCCAGCAGAGCTCGGTCTTCTTCGGCATCATGAGCTGGACCTATACGCCGATGGTCAACATCCGCGCCCAGGTCTGGGTGAGCGACCCGATGGTCGAGCAGGTCAATGATGCCAAGCCGCTCCGCGATACCGACCTCGGCCGCGTCCGCTCCGTCGACGGGGTCGCCTGGGCCGCCCCGCTCCACACTTCCTTCGTCCAAGCGCGCATGCAGGACGGCAACTTCAAGTTGATCACGCTCGTCGGCATTGATGCCGACACCTTCGCCGGCGCCCCGGCCGTCCTCACCCAAGGACGCATCGAGGACCTCCGCCTCCCCGACACGGTCATCGTCGACGAATGGGGCGCCTCGCTGATGGGACGCATGACCGTCGGTCCCGACGGCAAGCCTCGCAACACGCCGCTCAAGGTCGGCGACACCTTCGAGATCAACGACATCCAGGCGCGCATTGTCGGAATCTGCAAAGTGAAGCGCGCGTTCACCGGCGGACCGTTCGTCTACACGACCTACGATCGTGCGAAGGGCTATACGCTCGGAGCCCGCCGCACGCTCAGCTTCATGCTCGTCGAGCCGCAGAAGGGCGTGACGCCTACCGAGCTCTGCGATCGTATCGAACGCGACACGGGTCTTAAGGCTTGGACATCGGACACGGTGATCTGGAGCTGGGGTGAGCGCAGCCTCGCTCGTAATACTTTCTGGTGGTTCTGGACCAACACCGGCATCCCCTTCTCCTTCGGCACGGCGGTCCTGCTCGGTCTGTTCGTCGGGATCGCGATTTCCGGCCAGACATTCTATTCCTTCGTGCTCGAGAACCTGAAATACTTTGCGGCCATCAAGGCGATGGGCGCGGGCATGGGCGTCATCGCTCGCATGCTCTTCGTGCAGGCTTTCACCGCTGGGCTCATCGGCTTTGGCCTTGGCGCCGGGATGGCACAGGGCATCGGGCGCGTGATGATTGAGAAGGGTATGCCGCCGTTCGTGATGTACCCGCAGATCCTCTGGGCAACTTTCGTTCTCGTGCTGGGCATCAGCTTCGTCTCCGCCATCATCGGTATCATCAAGGTGTCGCGCGTCGACGCCGCCTCTGTCTTCCGCGGATGAGCCGCCTCGCCCACACCGTCGCCGTCCGCGCCTCCGGCGTCGACATGTTCTTCGGCACGCCGGACAACCAAGTCGTTGCCCTGAAGCAGGCCGACTTCGAAGCCCGCCGCGGTGAACTCATCATGCTCGTCGGTCCGTCCGGCTGCGGGAAGACGACGCTGCTCTCCGTCATCGCGGGCACGCTCACGCCGCAGGCGGGTACGGTCGAGGTTTTCGGCCAGCGCCTCGATGGCCTCGGCCAGGAGGAGCTCACGGCTTTCCGTCGCAAGAACCTCGGCTTCGTCTTCCAGTCCTTCAACCTGATCCCGACGCTCACCGTCGCGGAGAACGTGATGATCCCGCTCCTCATCCAAGGCCGTCCTTACGACGAAGCCCATGACCGCGCCGCCGCTATCATCGAAAAGGTCGGCCTCAAGGGCCGCGAGGAAGGACGCCCCAACGCGCTCTCCGGCGGCCAGCAACAGCGCGTCGCCATCGCCCGCGCGCTCGTTCATGAGCCCCCGCTGCTGATCTGCGACGAACCGACCTCGGCCCTCGATAAGGACACGGGTGGCCACATCATGCAGCTGGTCCGCGACCTTTCCCGTTCGCCTGAACGCTGCGTGGTCGTCGTCACGCACGACCACCGCATTTTCCGGTTCGCAGACCGCATCGCGGAGATGGAAGACGGCCGCATCAGCCGCGTGGTCGACGATCCTAAGCTCCTCGACACCACCCATCTCTAATCCTCCTTATGTTCAAGAAACGCATCCTGCTCTTCGTCCTCGCCCTTGCCGGCGCGGTCGCCGCTCTGCAACTCACCCGCGGCACGGCTAACGAGACTCCGATCAAGCCGCCGCCCTACGAGCCGGCCACACGCGATAAGGATGGCCTCATCGCCGCCGCCGGCCTCATTGAAGCGGCGGCTGAAAACACCCTCCTCGGTTCGCCTACGTCCGGCACGGTCACCAAGGTGCACGTGAAAGTCTGGGATAAGGTGAAGGCCGGCGATCCGATCCTGACCCTCGATGAACGTGACCTCCGCGCCCAGCACGCGGTGCAGAAGGCTGCGGTCTCGGCCGCCGAAGCCACCGCCGAGCGCGCCGAAGACGCCGCCCGTCGCTGGACTGGCATCAAGGACACCGGCGCAGTCTCCGCCGCCGAACTCTTTTCTTACCAGATGGCCGCCAAGGAGGCGAAGGCGAAGCTCGCCCTAGCTAAAGCCCAGCTCGACCAAACGGCGGTGCTGCTCGACCGTCTTGTCCTTCGCTCGCCCATCGATGCCACCGTGCTCCAAGTCGGCGTACGGGTCGGCGAATTCGTGGCGGCCGGCGCCAAGGCCCCCGTCGTCCTCGGCGACATCACTCGCCTGCAGATCCGTTGCGACGTCGATGAGCAGCTGGCTACGCGCATGCGCGAAGGCCTGCCGGCCAAGGGCTATCTGAAGGGCGAAAGCTCCCTCGCCGGCGGCAAGGACCGGTCTATCGCCCTGAAGTTTGTTCGCATCGAACCCTTCGTCATCCCGAAGACCTCGCTCACTGGCGCGAGTATCGAGCGTGTCGATACGCGCGTGCTGCAGGTGATCTATCAGTTCGATCGCCCAGCGGGACGAGTGCTCTTCGTCGGCCAGCAGATGGACGTCTATATCGACGCTTCTCAAAATGCTCCGGGTAAATAAGAGCTTCCTCCTCGCGGCGCTGGCCCTCGCAGGTTGCGCCCATGATCCGATGGCGAAGCCGAAGGGGCCTGTCACGCCGAGTGCGTTCTCGCAGGCCGGTGCCGTCGCTGATGCCAAGTGGGCGGAGGCGTTCGGTGACTCGGCCTTACTCGAACTGATTGCGCAGGCACGGAAGAACAGCCCGGACCTCGCCATCGCCCGCGCGCGTCAGCGTGAAGCGTTGGCGCTACTCAACGTAGCCAACGCCGGCGACCAGCCCGCCGTCTCCGTCGGCGCTGGCCTCGAATCTTCCCGCATCTCGCTTGAGACCGGCCGCGTGCCGCTTGGCGTCGGCATCCCGCGTCGCACCGACGTCGGCGCCGCGGGCGTGAAGGCTTCCTGGGAACTCGACCTCTGGGGCCGCGAGGCCGCCAAGACCAAGGCCGCCGAAGCCGATTCGCGCGCCGCCAAGTTTACCACCGAGCAGGCGGATCTCGCTCTGTCTGCCGAAGTCGCCCGTCTGTGGTTCGCTGTCCGTGGCGCTCGCGAGCAGCTCGGCTACTTGGAAGCCGAATTCGCCACGCGCCTGCGTGAGATGGAGATTGTCGAGCAGACCGTCGTTGCGGGCTTACTCGACTCCGACCCGCTTTCCTCCGCTCGCCTCGCCGCTGCGCAGGCCAAGGTCGACGAAGGACTCGGTCGCCGCCGTCTCGCCGCCGCCGAGAACGCTCTCCGCGCCCTGATTGGGGCTACTCCAGGTGTCCAGTTACCGGAAGCTAAGGGATCCGCCGCGATGCCGACCTTTGGTGCGGGCGTGCCTTCGGAGCTCTTGCTTCGTCGTCCCGATCTCGCGGCAGCTGCCGTGCGGATCGACGCCGCGCTTGCGCGCGAAGGCGCAGCCATCGCTGATTTCTATCCCTCCGTGACCCTCAACGGCCAGGCTGGCTGGCAGGCTGATCCCGCTTCACGTGTCGGTCGGGGTTCGTCGAGTTTCTGGTCGCTGACACCTTCGGTCGATCTACCGATCTTCGATGCCGGTCGGCGTGAAGCCAACCTAGAGATTACCCGCGCGCGTATTGATGGCTCTGGTGCCGAATGGACGAAGGCCGTCCTCGGCGCCTTCCGCGAAGTCGAGGATGCGCTCGCCGATCTGCGCGAGCTCGCCACGCAGGAGGAACTGACAGCCCGGGTGCTCGCCGCGGTGCGCGTCCGACTCACCAATGCTGAAGCTCGCCGTAAGGCCGGCCTCGCGACGGAGAACGAGATTCTCATTGCGCGGCGCGACGAGGCCTCGGCGGCGCGCACGCTCTCGATGGTCGTCTGGGAACGCCGACAGGTCGCGGTTCGCCTCGCCGCTGCCACCGGCGGCGGTTGGTCCGCCGAGTAACTCGCCAAAGAAGAAGGGCGTCCTTGCGGACGCCCTTTCTGTTTCTCTCAAAGCGCTTAGGCCTTGATCTGCGGACGCTTAGGATCCGGCCAGTCGATGTGGAAGAACTCGCCGCGGGGCTTGTCCTTGCGCTCGTAGGTGTGGGCGCCGAAGAAGTCGCGCTGACCCTGGAGTAGGTTCTGCGGGAGGTTCTCGGTGCGGTACGAGTCGAAGTACGAGAGCGCCGAACCGAGGGTCGGCACGGGGATGCCGTGCTTCACCGCGAGGGCGATGACCTTGCGCCAGTTCTTCTGGGCCTTCTTGACGGTCTTTTTGAAGTACGGGTCGAGGAGAAGGTTAGCCAGGCGCGGCTTCTTGCCGAAGGCCTCGGTGATCTTCTGGAGGAAGCGGGCGCGGATGATGCAACCGCCGCGCCAGATCTGGGCGATCTCGCCGAAGTTAAGCTTCCACTTGTACTCGTTCTGGGCCTCGCGCATGAGCTGGAAGCCTTGGGAGTAGGAGCAAATCTTGGAGCAGTAGAGGGCGTCCCGAATCTGTTCGATGATCTTGGCCTTGTCGGGATTGGTCATCGCGCGCTTCGGGCCACGGAGGGCCTTGGCGGCGGCGACGCGCTCATCCTTCACGGCAGAGAGGCAGCGGGCGAAGACGGCTTCGGCGATGGTCGGAGCGGCGACACCCATGTCGAGGGCGTTGGCGCTGGTCCACTTGCCCGTGCCCTTCTGGCCGGCGGTGTCGAGGATGACGTCGACCAGCGGGACGCCGGTCTCAGGATCCTTCTGCTTGAGCACCTTGGCGGTGATTTCGATGAGGAAGGAGTTCAGGTCGCCCTTGTTCCATTCTTCGAAGGTGGTGCCGATCTCGTCCGGGGTCATGCCGAGCAGACCGCGCATGAGGTCGTAGGCTTCGCAGATCATCTGCATGTCGCCGTACTCGATGCCGTTGTGGACCATCTTGACGTAGTGGCCAGCGCCGTCGGGTCCGATATGGGCCACGCAGGGGACGCCGCCCTTGATGGGCTTGCCGGGGGTTGCGCCGGTCAGTTCCACGCCGGTCACGGCGTCGACTTTAGAAGCGACCGCTTCCCAGATGGGCTTCAGTTCAGCCCAGGCGGCGGCATCGCCACCTGGCATAAGGGACGGACCAAAACGGGCGCCTTCTTCACCGCCGGAGACGCCAGAGCCGATGAAGCGGAGGCCCTTGGCCTTCAGTTCTTTCTCGCGGCGGATGGTGTCCGTCCAGAGGGCGTTGCCGCCGTCGATGATGATGTCGCCCGGTTCGAAGGCCGCGGCGAGCTCGTTGATCACGGCGTCGGTCGGACTGCCGGCCTTGACGAGGATGACGGCTTTGCGGGGCTTCTTGAGGGAGGCCGCGAAGTCCTTGATGGTCGGGCAGCCAGTCAGCTTGCCCGGAGTCTTCGGGTTTTCCTTCACGAACTCGTCGGTCTTGGCGGTCGTGCGGTTGTACACCGAGATCGCGAAGCCGTGGTCGGCGATGTTGAGGGCGAGGTTCTGACCCATGACGGCCAGACCGATGAGACCAATGTCGGATTGCATAAGAGGAGCCAATGCGAACCCCCGGGGGCTGGCATGGCAAACAAGAAAGAGGGCAGGTTTCGCCCGAAAGCTCCTGTTTTCGGCACTGACGACCGCCTTTCCCCTCGCCTCATCAGGGCGGCTTGGCATGGTCGGGTGCTGTCATGTCCCAGCTCGTCGGCAAACGTATCACCCTCGGTGTCACCGGTTCCATCGCCGCCTACAAGGCCGCGGACCTGATCTCCCAGCTGGTCAAGTACGGCGCCGAGGTTCAGGTGGTCATGACCAAGGGCGCGACTCAGTTCATCACCCCGATGACGCTGCAGGTCCTCTCTCGCCGACCGGTGGCGTTTGATCTCTGGGCCGAGGGAGCTAACTCCGTCCCAGGCCACATCGAGATCGCCGATTCCTCCGACCTGCTCCTCGTCGCGCCGCTTTCCGCCAACGTGATGGCCGAGTTCGCCCACGGCCTCGCCCCGGACTTGCTGACCAGCGTCTACCTCGCGACTCGTGGCCCAGTCCTCCTTTGCCCGGCGATGAACGGTAAAATGTACGAGCACGCCGCCACCCAGGCCAATCTGAAGACGCTCCGTTCCCGCGGTCATGCGATCGTCGAGCCAGCTGAAGGCATGTTAGCCTGCGGCTACGAAGGAAATGGCAAGCTCGCGCCGGTCGAAGAAATCGTCAGCCGCGTGCTTTCGATCTTGGGCTGAGCCGGATGGACTCCCGGGCCCTCCGCCAGCGACTCGAGGCTTCGGCGAAGGCGCTGGGCTTTGACGCTTTCGGCGTCGCACCGGTCGAGGTCGACGTCCGTGCTGACTATTTTAAAAAGTGGATCGCCGACGGCATGCACGGCGACATGGCCTGGCTGGCTCGCAATCCCGATCGCCGGACCGACGCCCGCAAGGTGATGCCGGAGGCCCGCAGTCTCGTGGTCGTTGGGCTCAATTATTATCAGCCGCATCCGCCGGCCGGTTACCGTATCGCGAAATACGCGCTCGGTGCCGATTACCACGACGTGATTCTCGCCCGCCTGCAGCAACTTTGCGAAGCGATGCAGGCACTCGGCGGTGAGCAGAAGCCTTACGTAGACACCGGCCCCGTGCTCGAGAAGCCCGTCGCTGCGGCCGCCGGCCTCGGCTGGCAGGGCAAGAGCACGATTCTTATCCACCGCGGTGCGGGGACATGGCTTTTCCTTGGAGTCATCCTGACAACCCTCGAACTCGAAGTTTCCGCCACCAAGGAGCCGGACCGCTGTGGCACGTGTACGCGCTGCATCGACGCTTGCCCGACGGCTGCGATCATCGCCCCCTATAAATTAGATGCCCGCAAGTGCCTGGCTTACCTGACCATCGAGCACAAGGGGGCCATCCCCGTCGAATACCGCGAAGCCCTCGGCGATCGGGTGTTCGGGTGTGACGATTGCCTCGACGTCTGCCCGTGGAACAAGTGGGCCGTGGCTACCCGTGAAGCCCATTTTGCCCCGCGCCCGCATCCGCCGCTTCGCGAGACGCTGGCCTGGACGGACGAGCAGTTCCTCACGCACTTTAAGGGCACGCCGGTCGAGCGCCTCGGCCTCGCCCGTTGGCATCGTAATGCGCTCACGGTCCTGGGTAATGTCGGCGAGCGTGCCGACCTTCCGGCCGCCGAGGCGCTCCTCGGGTCAACCGATCCGATGGTCGCGGAACACGCCGCTTGGTCCGTCGCACGCCTGCGCGCCCGTTGAACCTACGGGTTGCCTCGGGCGACTAGGTTGTCCTAATGGCTGGCGTGACTCTCGCCCAAGCCTACTACGCGCTCGCTGCCTTCCTGCTCTTGGCCGGCTGGCTCATTGTCACCGACGCGCCGGTCCTTCGCTCCTTCCGTCGTTCTAAGAGCGCCACCGTCTTGCTCGCCCTCGTCGCCATCGCCTGGTTCGCCTGGTGGTTGCTGAACATCCCTGAAGCCGATCTCGCCGGCTTGCCGCGCATGCCTGTGATCGTCGGCTTCATCGGCTTCAGCCTGCTGACGTTTGTTTACATGCCGGATTTCCTGTCAGTGCGCGCCCTCGGCGTCATCATGCTCTTCCTCGCGCGCCATGCCCTGGATGCCGGCTATCGCCAGCTTCCCTATAGCTTGCTCGACGCCTCGCTGAGCTACGGCGTACTGGTGCTCTTCGGCTTCTGGTGGGCCTGCTCTCCGCCGGTGTTCTGTCGCCAGTGCGATTGGGTCCTCGCCACGGGCGGCCGCCGCAAGTTCTTTGGCGGGCTAAGCATCTTGCTGGCCGTCGCGTGTGTTGCCCAGTCCTTCCGCCTCGCGTGAGCCGCGCTCTGCTCATCGTCGTCTCGGGGCCTGCTGGCAGTGGTAAGACCACGCTCTGCTCTCGGTTGACCGAGGCCCACCCGCAGGCCATCCGCCGCGTGATTACCTGCACGACGCGCGCCCCCCGCGCCGGCGAGACGGATGGCGTCGATTACCACTTCCTGACGCGCTCCAGCTTCGAACAGCAGGTCGCCGCCGGCGTCTTCCTCGAGCATGCTACCGTGCACGGCAATCTTTACGGACCGCGGGCGGCCGACGTCGCCACGCACCTCGGTGCGGGCTTTGACGCGTTGCTGAACGTGGACGTCCAAGGCGCCGCCACGATTCGTGCTAAGGGCGCCGCCGACCCGCGCCTCGCGGCTTCGCTCGTCACGGTCTTCATCCGCGTGAGCGATCACGCCGAACTTCGCCGCCGCCTCACGGGCCGCGGTACTGATCCGGTCGACGAGATTGACCGTCGCGTCGCCGCCGCCGAAGAGGAAATCCGCCACGCGGGCTCCTATCAGCATGTGATTGAGAGCGGTAGCCGCGAAGCCGACTTCGCCGCCCTGCAAAGCATCTACCTCGCCGAGAAGGCCCGCCGCCCATGATGGAAAAGAATGACATCGCCTCCGTCCTCGACGAGATCGCCACTTTCATGGAACTGACCGGGGAAAACCCGTTCAAGATCCGCGCCTACTCCGCCGGAGCCCGCATCCTTGAGAATATGACCGAGGATCTCGGCGAACTCATTGATGGAGGTAAGCTCGCCGACATCCCCGGACTGGGTGAAGCGCTTGTCGATAAGATCACGACGCTCCGTCGCGACGGTGTCCTGCCTTTCCATCAGAAGCTCAAGGCTTCCATCCCTGCGGGCCTGCTGGAAGTCATGCAGATCCCCGGCCTCGGCCCGAAGAAGGTCCGCGCCCTCTGGACGCTGCTCGCGGTCGAAGATCTTGCGAAGTTGAAGGAGGTCTGCGAATCCGGCGCGGTTGCCGAGCTCAAGGGCTTCGGTGCCAAGACGCAGGACAAGATCCTCGAAGGTATCAAGAACCGCATCGCCTACGGCAAGCGTCACCGCTGGTACGAAGCGGCCGCCATCGCCGAGCCCATCCTCGTCGGCCTACGCGCGCTAGCTCAGGTCTCGCTCGCCGAATCCGCGGGTTCACTCCGCCGCGCCCGCGAGACCGTCGGCGACCTCGACTTCCTCGTGGCCTCGTCGGAGCCGAAGCTGATCATGGATTGGTTCGTCGCCTATCCGGGGGTCAAGGAAGTCACCGCGCATGGTGAGACCAAGTCTAGCGTGCGTTTCGAAAACGGCCTGCAGGCTGATCTGCGCGTCGTGCCGGCTGAGCAGTTTTATTTTGCGCTCCATCACTTCACGGGCTCCAAGGAGCATAACGTCGCCATGCGCCACCGCGCGCTCGGTCGCGGTCTCAGTATGAGCGAGTGGGGTTTCAAGTCCGTCGACGAGAAGTCCGTCGCACCTGGTGCCACGAGCGAAGAAGAAGTCTTCCGCGCGCTTGGCTTGCCGTGGATTCCGCCCGAACTCCGTGAGGGCAATGGCGAGATTGATGCGGCCGAAGCCGGTAAGCTACCGAAGCTCGTTCAGCTCTCCGACCTACGCGGCGTTTTCCATAATCACACCACCGAATCCGACGGCGACCATACGCTCGACCAGATGGCGGCCGCGGCCGAAGCCCACGGATGGGATTACCTCGGCATCTCGGACCATTCGAAGTCCAGCTTCCAAGCCGGTGGCCTCGACGAGGCCCGCCTCGCGCAGCAGCTCGAGGACATCGCGAAGCTCAACGCCTCGAAGAAGTATCGCGTACGCGTGCTCTCCGGTAGCGAGGTCGACATTCTTAAGGACGGAACGCTCGACTTCTCCGACGACGTGCTCGCCCGCTTGGATTTCGTCGTGGCCTCGGTGCACACCCTTTTCACTTTGGACCGCGAGGCGCAGACGGCCCGCATCATCAAGGCGATTGAGAACGAACATGTCGACATGGTTGGCCATCTCACCGGTCGCCTACTCAACAAGCGCGAGCCCTACGACGTCGATATCGCCAAGGTCATCGATGCCGCCGCCGCCAACGACACCATCATCGAGCTCAACGCGAACCCATGGCGTCTCGACCTCGATTGGCGCTGGTGGCGTCGCGCGGCCGAGAAGGGCGTACTCTGCTCAATCAACCCGGACGCGCATGACATCGACCAGCTGGCTTTCGCCGCTCACGGCGTGCGCATCGCCCGCAAGGGCTGGCTGACGCCGGAGCAGGTGCTCAATACGCGTTCGTTGCCGGAAGTGCTGTCCTGGCTCGGCCGCTGAGCACTCCTTACGGCTCGCCCTGAGGGCGCGGCTCGTCCTATCCTGCCGCATGCTGCACGATAAGCGCCGTCTGCTCCTCATCGCTGGACCTTGCTCCCTCGAATCGGAGTCCAACTGCCGGACCGTCGCCACGGAGCTCAAGGCCTTGGCCGCCCGCCATCCGGAGCTGAACATCATCTTCAAGGGCTCTTACGACAAAGCCAACCGCACCTCGCTCGGCGGCGACCGCGGTCCTGGCATGCAGGCGGGCCTCGACCTCCTCGCGATGGTGAAGAAGGACTACGGATTCAATGTGCTCACCGACATCCACGGCCCTGAGCAGTGTGAAGCCGTCGGCAAGGTCGTCGACGTGCTGCAGATCCCCGCGTTCATGTGCCGCCAGACCGACCTCCTCGTCGCCGCCGCCAAGACCGGCAAAGTCGTCAACGTGAAGAAAGGCCAGTTCCTCTCCCCGTTCGAGATGCGTTTCGTCGTCGATAAGCTCGAAGGCGCCAAAGCTGCAGAGATCTGGCAGACCGATCGCGGTACGACCTTCGGCTACCAGAACCTCGTCGTCGACATGCGCTCCTTCCCGATCATGGCCGGCTTCGGCCACCCGACGATCATGGACGCCACGCACGCGGTGCAGCTCCCCGGCGCCGCGGGTGGCTCTTCCGGCGGCCAGCGCGAATACGTCCCGGTCCTCGCCAAGGCGGCCCTCGCGGCGGGTGCCGACGGTCTTTTCATGGAGACGCACCCAGACCCGAAGAAAGCCATCTCTGATGGCCCGTCGCAGGTGCCCCTCTCAGAATTCCCCGCGCTCGTTGAAGCCTGCCTGCGCGTTTGGAAAGCTGTCCGCGCCTAAGCGGTCAACTTCGCGATGGCTTCCCGGTCTGGCTTGCCGCTGGCGTTCGTCGGCATGCTCGGGACGAATACGTAACGCCGTGGTCGAGCCGCTGGCTCAAGCACTTCGCAGGCGTGGCGCAGCGCGCTTTCGGCGGAGGCGGGACCGGTGACGCAGGCCGTCACGATTTCGCCCCAACGAGCGTCGACTATGCCGAGCACGAGCGCCTCCTTGATCAGACCGGTTGAGAGCAGCGTTTGTTCGACGCGGGCAGGGTCGACCTTCTCGCCGCCGGTGATGATCACGCGATCGGCGCGGCCAGAAATTTTCACGCTCCCGTCCGCGGCGACGTCGCCTCGGTCGCCGCTTACCCAAGGACTACCGAGAGGGCTGTCCGGCCATAGGCCAATACCGAGCGCCGCGGTGGTAATCGTGACGACGCCGTCGGGGTCCGTCGCGAACGTCACGCCAGGGAGCGGAGTCCCGCGCACGGATTCACCGGACCAGATTTTTTCCGGCGGGCAAAGCGCGCAAGCCGCGGCGGTCTCGGTCGAGCCATAGGTGAGGAAGACGGGCAGGTGACGCGCGCGGATTGCGCCGAGCAAAGGTGCCGGCACGGACGAGCCGCCGAGCAGAATCACATCAAACGCCTGCAACCAGGCTTCGCCGTCGGCACGAGCGAGGAGTCGCGATAATTGCGCCGGGACCAAGGAGATGATTTGGGTGCCCGAGGTGGGGAACGTGACGGAGGGCAGGGCGGCGCTTTCGGCGAAGCGGCCATCGATGACGAGATGCTGGCCGCCGGTGGCGCGCGCGCGGATTGCGGGCATGAAGCCGCTGACGTGCCACGGCGGCGTGCAGGTGACGCCGTGTAGGATTGGCGAGAGCCCGCGGGCGACGAGTGCATCACGCAGGCCGAGCGCCGCGGCTCGGAGGGTTTCTGAAGAATGGATGACGAACTTTACTTTCCCGCCGGTGCCGCCGGTCGGGATCATCACCCGGCCGCGCCAGTTCTTCGGCCAATCACACGTGCCAAGTCCGCGCGGTTCGGGTGCGTGTCCTTTAACAATCGTTCCCCGCGGTAGCTGGCGCGCGGCTTCGGCAAGATCATGGTCAGACCAGCGCGGATTACCCAAGAACACCGGCAGGCCGGCATCATGCGCCTGCAGGGCTTCCTGCAGGTGCATGGCGTGGTCCGCGTGGAAAACCGCGACGGCGCTCATGTCAGGTCGTGCCAGAAGCCCGCCCAATCATAGCCCGGCAGGCCGCTCGCAGAGGGGCCTGCCGCGTGGCGATCGCGTCCGTCGCTTTCGAAGCGACCTAAGGTGTCGAACCCTACGGTTCCAGCGGCCGGGTCCTGCGAAGCGAGCCAGAGCGCGCCTTGACGGCCGATGGCGGTCTCGAAACAGGAGGAATAGACGACGGCATCCGCACGTGTGGTCCGCCATGCCAAGAGGTCGTCCCAATCTCCGGCGAGCAAAGGTTTCACGACGACTATTCCGCTCCAATCGATTCCGCCCGGCGTCAGGAATGATTCGTCGAGCGCGATTTTATCCGGTCCGAGCGAAGCGTAACCCGGATGACCGACGGGGAGTGGCTGTTCAAGAAACTCAACCTGCGCCTGCGCGCGGGCGAACTCGGTCCAGCGTCGCGCCGTCTGCAGATCCAGTGAGCCGTTGGCATCTAGGCGGAGGCTCCCTGGGAATCGGCTCAGCACGCCGTGGATGGATTCCTCGGAGGTCTCCGGTGAAATCTTAACCTTCAACGTCTTGAAGCCGGCGGCCACCTTCGCTTCGGTTTCCATGACGGAAAGCGTCATGAGTCCGGCGCAAGGGAGGCTGCCACCGAAACCAATGATCTTATCCCAGAGGCGGCAGCTAGAGAGCCCTGACGAGAGACAAGGAAGCGGAGTGGGCGAGGCGTCGACGGCTGCGACGAGGTGGGGAAGGTTGCCTTGAGCCGAGCGAAGGAATTCCAGAGCTTGTTCGACAGATTCGGTGGGGAAGCCAGGCCACGGGGCGATCTCACCGTAGCCGGTCCCTTGGTCGGATTGGGTCCGGAGGATGATGCGGTCCACGCTGTTTACGGAGCCCGCTCCCGTCGTCAGCGGAGTGCGCAGTCGTCGGTGGACACGTTTGAAGTCAAAAAAACCGCCAGTCATGGGTCGAATAGACCGCAATCCGGACAAACTCGCAAAATCAATTTGCCACCCCTCCGGGGGGTGCCTAACACCCTTTGGGGAAACCGACCACTCATGGCCTCCTCGAAATCCAAGGGCCGCGTTTCCCTAGACGAACGCTTTTACCTGTCCGCGGACGCGTTCTTTCCCGCCAACGCCGGCCTTGGCCTGACGTATGACGATGTCTCCCTGGCGACTCGCTACTCCGAGGTCCTCCCCCGGATGACCCGCCTCGATTCGTCCCTCTCCGACGCCCTGGCGCTATCCCTCCCGATTGTCTCGTCTGACATGGATACGGTCACCGAGCACCGCATGGCCATCGCGATGGCCCTCAACGGTGGACTAGGGCTCCTTCACTATAATATGGGGGAAGCCGACCAGGTCGCCGAAGTCCGCCGCGTAAAGAACCACATTCACGGCATGATTGGCGACCCCGCAGTCGTCTCGGCTGATGACACCATCGGCCAGGTCCTCGCCCGCATTGAACGTGACGGCTTGGCCTTCAGCACCTTCCCGGTCACGTCTTCCGACGGAACGCTCCTTGGCCTCCTGCCTGGCAGCACGGTCAAGGAACGCCACGGCCAGCGTAAGGTCGTCGCGGTCATGATCCCGCGCGACAAGGTCTTCACCGTCGCCGAGAAAGATCTCGGCAAGGACCCCATCGCCACCGCTGACCGCAAGTTCTCCGAGCACGTTGGCCAGAACAAGCTCCTCGTGGTCGACGCGAAGAACAAGCTGCGCGGCCTCTTCACCCTCAGCGACATCGAGCGCATCTCCGAAGAATCCCGCGCCCACGTCCGCCCGACCCGCGACGTCGATTTCCGTCTCCGCGTCGGCGTTGCCATCTCGGTGCCCCGCACGACCGACGGCGAAATCGACCGCACCCGCTTGCTCGCACACGTCAGCGCTCTCATCGACGAAGGCGCGGACGCCCTCGCCATCTCCACCGCCCACGGCCACACCAAAGGCGTCGGCGACGCGCTCCGTATGCTGCGCAAGGCCCATAAGGGCATCACGCTCATCGCTGGCAATGTCACCAGTGGCGAAGGCGTCGAGTTCCTCGCCGCAGCGGGCGCGGACACCGTCAAGATCGGCCAAGGCCCCGGCTCGATCTGCACGACCCGGATTGTCGCCGGTGTCGGCATCCCGCAGCTCACCGCGCTTTACGTCGCCTCCCGCGCCGCTGCCAAGAAGGGCGTGCGCATCCTCGCCGACGGCGGCATCACGAAGAGCGGCGACATCGTCAAGGCGCTCACGCTCGCCGACGCGGTCATCCTCGGCGGCCTGCTCGCCGGCAGCCGCGAAGCCCCGGGCAAGCTGATGGAGATCAACGGTAAGACTTATAAGGAATACCGCGGCATGGGTTCGCACGAAGCTATGCGCAAGGGTTCGGCCGCCCGCTACGGCCATTCCGCCAGCGGCAAGTTCAGCAAGGTCGCCGCTGAAGGCATCGAAGCGCTCAAGGAAGTTTCCGGCACGGTCGACCAGGTCCTCGGCACCCTCGCCGGCGGCGTCCAGAGTGGTCTCGGTTACCTCGGTGCAGCCAATCTCGCCGAGCATCGTAAGCGTGCGCGCTACATCCGCGTCACTCCGGCTGGTCAGCGCGAAGCCGCCCCGCACGACGTCATCGAAATCAAGGCGGGCTCCTAAACTTATCCATGGCTGTGTTTTTCCGAGGTCTCCTCATCTTCCTCTTCGGCGCGATTGTCGGTGCCGGAGGCATCCTATTCTTCACGCCCAGCTTCAACGTGGTCGTCAGCCGAAGCGAGTCTGCTGCCCGGCCGATTGAGGTCGCGGTCGCTTCCGCGCCTGTCGTCGCCCCAGTCGTGCCTGCCGCACCCAAGGTCACCTCGCCAGTGGCGACTCCCGCCCCAGCGACCGTCGCCGCCGCGCCATCGCCACCAACTGCGACTGCCCCCACTGCCACGGAACCGGCCATCGATTTCAAATCCATCTCGGAACACCTAATCCTTTGGCCGACCGCGGTGTCGGTGAAGACCGCCACTGCCGTCCCCGTCATCGTTGATGGGAAGAAAGTTCAAGATTTGGTGCTCGAAGTCGGCACGGTACTACAGGTTTCTAAGGTCCTCGCCGATGGGTCGCTTGAGGTCCGCGCCAAGGGCGCCAAGTTCGAGATTAAGAGCACGCTCACCGATTTTTCCGTCGAACTCGGCAAGCGAGTCTCGGAGCTGGTCGCTAAGGGCACCAAGTTCGATTCGCCCTTCGCCGCTGCCCAAGGTGCGACCGTCGCGGCCGCGTCGACCGCTCCAGTTGGAGTAACTCCGGCCACCGCCGCTCCAGTCGCTGTCGTGCCGAAGGGCCCACCCACCCTCGCTCAGCGGGTCGATATCCTTTTCGGGGTTAAGCCTGACGAGGTCACCCTGGCCGTGCCGGCACCTGCGGCGAATTCTGTTCCTGCGGCCGTGGTTCCGGTTGCTCCAGTCGTCGAAGTCGCCCCTGCGGTGACCGCTGATCCTAAGGCCGGCGAAAAGGGCAAGGATCTCGACCGTAAGATGAACCAGCTCTTCAAGTGATTCGTCCGTGAGTCACACGAAGATCTATTCCTGGAACGTCAACGGCGTCCGCTCGGCCCTCGGCAAGGGACTCGCCGATTTCATCGCGTCCGCTGATCCGGACGTGCTCTGCCTCCAGGAGACGAAGTGCGAGACCGCCGTCGCCACCACGCTTGGCTTGGCTTATCCGCACCAGTTCTGGCACGAAGCCGAGAAGAAAGGCTACTCCGGCACGGCGGTGCTCTCGAAGAAGGCCCCGCTCTCCGTCGCCACTGATTTCCCGGGTGACCATCCGCCTGAAGGCCGCGTGGTCACAGCGGAGTTCAACGGGCTCTTTGTCGTCAGCGCCTATGTCCCTAATTCCCAGCGCGAACTCGAGCGCCTCGACTACCGGCTGCAGTGGGACGCGGATTTCCGAAAATACCTCGCGCGTCTCGCCAAGAAGAAGCCGGTCGTAGTCTGCGGCGATCTCAATGTCGCGCATGCCGAGATCGACCTCGCCAATCCTTCGACGAACCGCCGCAACGCGGGCTTCACCGACGAGGAGCGCGAATCTTTCAGCCAGCTCCTTTCTCGGCATGGTTTCACGGATACGTTCCGCGCTCAGCATCCTGAACTAGCGAAGCGCTACAGCTGGTGGTCCTATCGCCCGGGTATCCGCGCACGCAACATTGGCTGGCGCCTGGACTACTGCCTGACTTCTGACGGCCTCAAGTATTCCCAACCAGACATCCACGATAAGGTCACGGGTTCAGACCACTGTCCGGTGTCCGTTCGCGTTCAGGCAGAACTCTGACCTGACGTCGCCTGTTCGCCAGTCAGTCGGCGCACCCACGGCACGAGTACGAGTAGCAGCACCGTCATGCCGCCCACGAGTAGGGCTTGTTGCCAGAAGAAGTGAGCGAGGGCTTGCGGGTCCTTGGCGTTGAACTCCGCCGCGATCGACCCCGCCAGTTTATTGCCGAGTGCAGTGCCGAGGAACCAGATGCCCATCACAAGCCCGGCGAGCTTCGCCGGGGCTAGCTTGGTCATCGCGCTCAGGCCGACGGGACTGAGGCAGAGTTCGCCGATGGTCTGGAGGAAATAGACACCGATCAGCCACCACGGGCTCACTTTGCCTGCGGCGGTGAGTTGCGCAGCGGGAACGAGGAGTGCGAAGGAGAGCCCGAGGAACACGAGGCCCCAGACGAACTTCATCGGGATCGAAGGCTGACGCTCCCGCAGGCTGACCCAGAGCCACGCGAACAGTGGCGCGAGTGCGAGGATGAAGAGCGAGTTCACGGATTGGAACCACGAGGACGGAAACGCACGCCCGAACAGCTCATTCCGCGTGAGCTCATCAGCGAAGAGCGTGAGCGAGGAGCCGGCTTGTTCAAAGACCGCCCAGAAGAGGATCGCACAGATGAAGAAGACGAGAATCGCCGCGATGCGGCGGCTATCTATATCCCGTTTCACGACGCCGAACCAAATCACACCGACGAACGGGAGCGCAAAGACGATGGGATTAATCCAGGCGACATAGTCCGATGCGATCATCACACCGAGCATCGCCGCAGTGCCTAAAGCGACCAGTGCGAGCTTGCCCCAAGGGCGCGGAGCGTCTGCTTCCGGCGGATGACCGATGTGCGAGAGCCAATGCCAGTGTCGTAGGTAGACCATCATACCTAAGGTCATCCCAATCCCCGCCGCGCCAAAGCCCCAGTGCCAGCTGTGCGTCGGGTCGAGTCCCCAGCCC
Source organism: Opitutus sp. GAS368 (assembly GCA_945882655.1). Lineage (GTDB taxonomy): Bacteria > Verrucomicrobiota > Verrucomicrobiia > Opitutales > UBA953 > UBA953. The sequence goes on along the minus strand of CAMCWL010000002.1, from coordinate 1,541 downwards.
GTGAGCAGCGCCTTGAACTGTTCGCCCTGAGCGAGCCAGCCGACGACTAGTGGCGCGGCAAACGCACCAAGGTTGATACCCATGTAGAAGAGCGAGAAGCCCGCGTCACGGCGCGTGTCGCCATGCGAGTAGAGTCCGCCAACGAGCGTGCTGATGCTCGGCTTGAGCAGGCCGGTACCGAGTGCGACGAGGATGAGCCCCGCGTAGAAGGTTGGCTCGGAGGCGAACGCTAGGCAGTAATGGCCCGCGGTGATGATGAGTCCGCCTATCAGGACCGCCCGGCGCGCCCCGATAAAGTTATCCGCGAGGTAGCCCCCCAGGATGCAAACCATGTAGCTCGCCATGGTGTAGTTGCCGTAGATCTGAGCGGCGTCTTTCTGGTCCATCCCCATCCCGCCCATCGCCAGAGGCGCGATCATGAACAGCAGGAGAATCGCCCGCATGCCGTAGTAGGAGAACCGTTCCCACATCTCGGCATAGAAGAGCATGCTCAACCCCCGGGGGTGGCCGGCCATGCCCCCATGGTCGCGCTCGGTGTGCTTGGCCGGCGATTCGACGTCTGGGGTCAGTTCGTGCATCTAAAGGGGTTATAAGCGGCGGAGCGGGGGAGGGGGAGTCGGGAATGCAATTAGCCGCCCTCCGATGGTCGGCGTTGACAAAGGGGGCCTAAGGGCTAGTTTTGAGACTCATTCTCAATTAGAGTGACTCCGCTTTCCCAACTTCTGCCCGGCCAATTCGGCAAGCTGGCCTCGCTCAATCCTGAGCGCGGGGTGGATCAGCGTTTAATGGCTCTAGGGCTGCTCCCGGGCATGGTCCTGAAGCTCATCCGGAAGGCGCCGCTCGGTGACCCGCTCGCCATCGAGTTCGGTGGCCAGGTCGTCAGCCTGCGTCTCGCCGAAGCCGAGAACCTGATCGTCGACGTCTCCGCCGACTGTCCCATCCAGCGACCGCGCCAGCCGTGAGCACTCCCGAAGCAGGCCTCTTGGTCGCGCTCGTCGGTAACCCCAACACCGGCAAGTCGACCCTCTTCAACGCTCTGACCGGCTTGCGTCAGCGCGTCGGCAATTACCCAGGCGTCACCGTCGCTCGCAAGTCGGGTACCTGCGACCTCGGCGACGGGCAGAAAGTCGAGCTGGTTGACCTGCCTGGACTCTACTCCCTCGCCGCCGCTTCGCCCGATGAGCAGGTCGTCATCGATGCGCTTTCGGGCAACATCGCCGGCGATCGCCGTCCAGACGCCGTGGTGCTCGTCGTCGATTCCACAAACCTGCTCCGTAATCTCTTCCTTGCCTCACAGGTCGCCGAGCTCGGTCGTCCGGTGGTCATCGTCCTCAACCAGGCCGACGTCGCCAAGGAACAAGGCCTCCGTATCGACACTGAGCTGCTTTCTCGTCGCCTCGGCGGCGTGCCGGTCGTGCTGTCGTCCGCTTGGAAAGGCGAAGGCATCCTCGATGTCCGCCGTGCGATTGCCAGCGCGGTGGCTAAGCAGACGCCGATGAAGCGCGTTGCCTGGCCGACCAACATCGCCGCCGCCCTCGTCG
>CAMCWL010000001.1 GCA_945882655.1 Opitutus sp. GAS368 | reverse complement strand
GGACGGGTCACGTCGGAGCGGAACGAAGGCACCAGCACCGAGAAGCCGGTGGCGGAAGGCTTCACGGTGAAACCGAGACGAGCAAAGGCGGCGGAGACATCGGCGTCGGCGATCGGCGTGCCGAGCTTCGCAGCGACATAGCCAGCGGGCAGCTCGATCGTCACGTCAGCGCGCGGGGGCTTACCGACGGCGACGGCGGGACCGGATACCTGAGCACCAGCGAGTTCGATGAGGAGATCCGTGGCGAGGCGCGAGGCGAGCTCGACGCCGGCCGGGTCCACGTCACGGGCGAAGCGATGGGAAGAGTCGGTCGACACGCCAATGCGGCGGGCGACGCGGCGGATTTCGCCAGGGCGGAACCAAGCGGCTTCCAGCAGGATGTCGGTCGTGGAATCGGCCACACCAGAATCGACGCCACCCATCACGCCGGCGACGACGAGCGGGCGCTGGGCATCGGCGATGACGCAGACGCCAGTCTCGAGCTTCACCTTCTTGCCGTCGAGCAGCACGATCTCTTCGCCTTCGCGGGCCGGGCGGGCCTCGATACCTTCGGAAACCTTCTTCGCATCGAACGCGTGGAGCGGCTGGCCGAGCTCGAGCAACACCCAGTTCGTGATATCGACCACGTTGTTGATTGGACGGAGGCCAGCGGCCTCGAGGTCGCGGCGGAGCCATTCCGGGCTCGGGCCGACCTTCACGTTCTTCAACGTACGGAGCGTGTAGTAAGGGCAGAACTCGGAGGACGAGCGGACGAACTTCACTGCATCGGTGGCTGAAGGCGCGGCGACGAAGCCGGCGTCGGTCTTCACCGTGAGCGGCTTGAGCGTGAGGCCCAGCGCGGCGGCGAGGTCGCGGGCGACGCCGCGGATACCGAGGCAATCACCGCGGTTAGGCGTGACCGAGATTTCGAGCACCGTATCCGGCGCACCGAAAAGAGAATTGAGCGGTGCACCGAGGGCCGGCTGGCGCGGCGTCAGGATGAGCAGACCGTCCTCGCCTTTGCCGAGGCCCAGTTCTTCGGAGGAGCACATCATACCCGCCGAGTCGACGTCGCGGAGCTTCGAGACCGAGATGGCGAAACCGCTCGGCATCACGGTGCCCGGGAGAGCCACCGGCACCCGGTCGCCCGCCTTGAAATTCTTCGCACCGCAGACGATTTGGCGGATGGCGCCGTCGCCGACGTCGACCTGGCAGACGCTGAGACGATCGGCCTTCGGGTGCTTCTCGAAAGATTTGATTTCACCGACCACCACGAGCGGCATCGGGGCGAGGCCGAAGGTCGTAACCGACTCCACCTCGAGGCCGAGCATCGGGAGGACTTCTGCGACGCGCTCGGCGGTGATGCCGCCGAGATCGAGGTGACGGGAGAGGGCTTGGAAAGAGACTTTCATGGCTTAGGCGAACTGGCGCAGGAAGCGCGTGTCGTTGTTGTAGAAGTGGCGGATGTCGTCGATGCCATGGACCAGCATCGTGATGCGTTCGAGGCCGAGGCCGAAGGCGAGGCCCGACCATTCGTTCGGATCGAGGCCGCAGAGTTCGAGCACCTTCGGGTCGACGAGGCCGCAACCCATGATTTCCAGCCAGCGATTGGAAAGGCGGCCCAGGTTAGGCGAGCGGAGGTCCATCTCAAAGGACGGTTCCGTGAACGGGAAGAACGACGGGCGCAGGCGAATCTCAGCATCGGCGCCGAAGGTCTCCTTCACGAAGAAGTCGAGCACGCCGCGGAGATCGGCGAGCGTCACATTGCGATCGATCCAGAGCCCTTCGACTTGGTGGAAGTTAGCGGAGTGCGTTGCGTCGACCGCATCGCGGCGGAAGCAGCGACCCGGGGCGACGATGCGGAACGGCGGCTTGCGCGAGAGCATCGTCCGGACCTGCACGCTGGACGTGTGCGTGCGGAGAAGGATTGCTTCGTCGGCCTTGCGGGGCGCGTCGGCGGAGCGGAACGCCTTCGGCATGTAGAGCGTGTCCTGCATGTCGCGAGCCGGGTGATCGGCAGGCGTGTTGAGCGCGTCGAAGCAATGCCACTCCGTCTCGACCTCAGGACCATCGGCGACGACGAAGCCCAGCTTGCGGAAGGAGGCGAGGATGCGTTCGCGGGTGCGGGAGAGAGGATGGAGTGAACCAGCCGGAGCATCGGGGCTTGGGAGGGTTGGGTCGACGGACGTGCCGAGGGCGGCGGCGATCTCGGCGTTCTCGACCTTGACCAAGAGTGTAGCGAGGAGTTCCTCGACGGACTTCTTCGCCTCATTGATGAGCTTGCCCACGACTGGGCGTTCTTCCTTCGAGAGGGTGGCCATCCCCTTCATCACTTGGGTCAGGGAGCCATTGGGGCCGACGACGCGCGCCTTGAAGGCTTCGAGCTCGGCGCGGGTGGCGACGGCGGAGGCTTCCTGGGTGGCGGCGGCGACAAGTTGGGCGAGCTGCTGCTGCATGGATTGATTTGTGCGTTGGAGGGGATAATCGGCAAGCGAAAGCACCGTAAAACAAAGAAGCCCCGGAGGGCCGGGGCTTCGTGAAGGGACGTTAAATCGTCTTAGACGAGCGCGGCCTGGGCCTTCTTGACGATCGCTTCGAAAGCGGGGGCGTCATGGATGGCCAGTTCGCTCAGATTCTTACGGTCCATCGTGATGTTGGCCTTTTTCAGACCAGAGATCAGACGGCTGTAGGAAATGCCGAGGGGACGGCAGGCGGCGTTGAGACGCACGATCCAAAGCTGACGGAACGTCGACTTGTTCTTGCGGCGGTCGCGATAAGCGAACTTCTGCGCGCGCTGAACGGCCTCGAGGGCGTAGACGTACAGACGGGATTTGTTTCCGAAGTAGCCCTTAGCGGCTTTAATCGCGCGCTTCTTACGGGCCTTGGTGGCCGGGCCATTGGTTGCTCTAGGCATGTTGGTATTTGGTTTTGGTTTTGGTTAGATGGCCTCGGGGTCGCCTTAATGAACACCCGTTCGGCCAAAAAGTGGATCGCCGGTTTAGGCGAAAGGCATGCTGGCCAGCATCTTCTTCTCGAAGCCGGAGTCGACGCGCTTGGACTTATTGGCGCGACGACGCTGCTTGCGGGACTTGGAGCTCAACAGGTGGCGGCCATTAGGGGAACGGCGCATCACTTTGCCGGTACCGGTCACCTTGAAGCGCTTGGAGACTGACTTGCGGGTCTTTTGCATGGCGGAAAGGGTCGGAACAAAGGGCGTCCGAGGGGACTTGTAAAGGGGAAAGGGCCGAGGGAGCGGAGATGGGCTCACTTTCTGGCGGGCGACGGATCGGGCTGGCCGTTTGACAATCTGGGCCAAGCCCGCTCCCCTGCCCTACAACCAAACCTAAAAACCATGCTTTCCCTCGGAAAAAAGCCTAAACTGTCTTTCAAAGTAGATGCCTTAGTGGACGGTAAGCCCATCAATGGGACGTTTGCTGACCTTTTTGACGGTCCGACCATCGTTTCCGTCTATATGCGCAACAACACGTCGGCCTGCGACAAACAGGCCGCCGAGATGGGTAAAAACGAGAAAGCCATTGTCAGACAAGGTTTTAGGTTGATTGCCGTCTCCCGGGATACTTGCACGTCCCACACCAAGTACGCCGCTAAGCACGGGTATAAGTTCACCCTGGTTTCGGACCCGGAAGACCTCTTCTCGAAGGCCCTCGATGCCATCGTCGAAAAGTCCATGTACGGGAAGAAGTACCTCGGACCGCTCCGGGCCGCCTACCTTTTCGACGGCGATGGCAAACTCGTCGGCATCGTCCCTAAGGTCGAGGCCGCCGAGCACGGCAAGCAACTCCTCGCAGCGATCGCCGCGGCGAAGTAAGCCGACGGCGCAGGCGGCGCGGCATTGATAATCGGTGCTTGAACCATCGACGACAAACGGGGAGTTTATCGACCAGACACCTCCGCAGTACCTAATGCCTTCGCCCTATCGTCCTAAAAGCCCCCGCCCGAAGAACAACGCGGGACAGAATCGCGGCAACTTCCGCAAAGAAGACAAAGGGCCCAAGCGCAACGACCGCATCCGTGCGACCGAAGTGCGTGTCATCTCCCCCAAGGGAGAAATGATGGGCGTGATGCCCACGCAGCAGGCGCTCGACCTCGCCCGTGAATTCGGCGTCGACCTCATCGAGATCGCCGCGACCGCCGTTCCGCCCGTCTGCAAGCTGCAGGAATACGGCAAGTACCTCTACGAAGAAGCCAAGAAGAACAAGCACCAGAAGACCGCGACGAAAGTTAAGGAAATCAAACTCCGTCCGCGCATCGATGTGCATGACCTCTTCATCAAGGTCCGCCGCGCCGAGAACTTCCTCTTTCACGGCCACAAGATCAAGCTGTTGCTCCAGTATCGCTATCGTGAGCTCGAGCACCCGGAAATCGGTATCGCCACGATCACCAAGGCCATCGAGGCCCTGGCGCACATCAGCACGCGCGACAATGAGCCCAAGCGGAGCGGCCGTGCGATCGTCGTCGGCCTCACGCCCGTCCAGCAGAATAAGCGCAAGCTCGTGCACAACGAGACCCCGGGAGAAGAAGATGGCGAGGACGACTCCGCGGTAGACAACGGCGAGAACGACGCCGAATAAGAACGTGCGGCGCTTCGCAGCGATACTTCTGCTGCTCGGCGTCGGCGCGATGCTTTCTGCAGCCTCGACCGACTATTACCTCGGTGAGTCCGTACGCCAGCTCGGCCTGCGCGACGCCGCGCGCCAGGCGGGCGATGGCCGTAGTTCCGAACGCTATGTCTCACGTAGCGGCATCTCCCTCTTCGCAGAATACAGCAAGGAGTTCATCCTAGTCGATGGCGTGAAGGTCATGCTCGACGACGCAGTGGGTTCGCAGCGCGGCCACCTCACCGTCTCCAAGCGTGACTACGATAAAGTCTTCGTCCCGCTTTTCTGGGACCTACCCAAGGACCCCGTTCGGCGCATTGTCTTGGATCCCGGCCACGGCGGCAAGGACACCGGCAAGGTCAGCGGTCACTTCAAGTACACCGAGAAGGCCGCCACGCTCGACACCGCCGCTCGCCTGAAGATTCTGCTCGAGAAGCAAGGCTTCGAGGTCCTGTTCACCCGCACCAAGGACGTCTTCCTGGACCTCGATGACCGCGCCGCCATGGCCACATCCCTTAAGGCCGACCTCTTCATCAGCCTGCACTATAACGCCGGGCCCACCGGGGACACCACCGCCGACGGCATCGAGACCTACTGCCTCACCCCGGCTGGCCAGCGATCGACAAACGCCGGCAAGGCCAAGTCGACCACAGGTACCGAACCCGGGAACCGTTTTGATACCGCCAACATGGCGCTCGCCTGGGGTGTCCAGCGCCGATTGGTCAAGAGCACCGGCGCCGACGACCGCGGCGTGCGGCGCGCCCGCTTCGCCGTCCTGCGCACCCTATCCTGCCCCGGCGTCCTCATCGAAGGGGGGTTCATGTCGAGCCGCAAGGAAGCCGCCCTGATTGCCGACGCCGCCTACCGCCAGAAGATTGCCGAGGCCATCGCCGCCGGGATCGTGGATTATGTGGTCCGGGCCCGCCCAGCCGGCAAATAAGCCCAGGCTGGCGGCACGAAGAGGCCTTTAGAGCCTACATTCCTCTTGCCAACCGGGCAGGCGGACGGTTCGTTAGACCTTCCTATCGGCCCGCTGGCATCTGTCAGTGGACCCTCCGACGGGAAACCCAAAAACCAACCAAACCCTGGAAACGTCCTCCGCGACGGCCAGGACAAACAGTCAAAACAACATGAGCCTAATGGAAAAACTGCTCGCCGAGTCCAATTTCGGCGCGCTCAAGCAACACTCCGTGATCACCGCCACGGTCACCGAAATCCGTGACGACAAATTCGTCGTCGTGGACATCAACGGCAAGTCCGAGGGTTTCATCCCCCAGGGCGAATTCCCCGACATGGCCGAAGTCCAGGTCGGCATGCAGCTCGAGGTCTACCTCGAAAAGCTTGAGAACAAGGACGGCACCCCGACCGTCTCCTACGATCGCGCCCTCCAAATCCGGAAGTGGGAAATCATCGAAGCCACCTGCCAGGAAGGCTCCATCGTCCAAGGCCGCGTCAAGTCCATCGTCAAGGGAGGCCTCATCGTCTCCGTCGGCGTCGACGCGTTCATGCCCTCCTCTCAGATTGACGTCAATCCCCCCAAGAACCTCGAACAGTTCGTGGGCCAGACCTTCGACTTCAAGATCATCAAGATCAACAAGGAGAAGAAGAACCTCGTCGTCTCCCGTCGCGAACTCATCGAAGAACAGCGTGGCGAAAGCCGTCGCAAGCTCCTCGAGGAGGTCAAGCCCGGCGTCGTCCGTCGCGGTATCGTCAAGAATATCACCGACTACGGCGCGTTCGTGGACCTCGACGGTCTCGACGGCCTGCTGCACGTAACCGACATGTCCTGGGGCCGCATCGGCCACCCGAGCGAAGTCGTCAAAGTCGGCGAAGAAATCACCGTCATGGTCGTCGAAGTCGATCGCGAGCGCGAACGCGTCTCCCTCGGCCTCAAGCAGACCCAGCCCAATCCTTGGGAAGGCATCGAGAAGCGCTACCCCGTCGGCCAGAAGGTCCACGGCAAGGTCGTCAACCTCGTCGCCTACGGTGCGTTCATCGAAATCGAAGGCGGCGTCGAAGGCCTCGTGCACGTCTCCGAACTCTCCTGGACCAAGCGCGTCCAGAAGCCGTCTGACATCCTCAAGGTCGGCCAGGAAGTCGATGCGATCATCCTCAACTTCAATAAGGAAGAACAGAAGATCTCGCTCGGCATCCGCCAGCTCGAAACCAATCCGTGGGAAAAGGTCCGCCACAACTACCCGGTGGGCGCCCGCGTCCGCGGCAAGGTGCGCAACCTCACCAACTACGGTGCGTTCGTCGAACTGGAAGATGGTATCGACGGCATGGTGCACGTGTCCGACATGAGCTGGACCCGCCGCATCAACAACCCGGCCGAAGTCATGAAGAAGGGCGACGACGTGGAAGCCATCGTGCTCGACGTCGATGTCGATCAGCAGCGCATCTCCCTGGGCGTCAAGCAGACCCAGACCGATCCGTGGAGCGAAATCGACCGCAAGTATCGCATCGGCGACCTCGTCTCTGGCAAGGTCTCCAAGATCGCGAACTTCGGTGCCTTCATCGAACTGTCCGACGAAATCGACGGCCTCGTGCACGTCTCCCAGCTCGCCGAACAGCGCGTTGAGAACGTCAAGGACGTCGTCAAGGTCGGCCAGGATGTCACCGCTCGCGTCATCAAGATCGACAAGGAAGACCGTCGCATCGGTCTCTCGATCAAGGCCGCGAACTACGACGCCGAACGCCTCCAGGCGGAAATCAGCAGCTACGACCGCATCAAGGGTCCGTCCACCGGTGGCGCCCCGGCCCCCACGGCTGGCGGTTCGTCCTCCTCGTCGTCGGGCAGCGGAGACTTCAACAGTCTCGGCGACCTCCTCGACAAGGCCGGCAACTAAGCTGTCCTGCACAGGAACCAAACAGACCCCGGGCAACCGGGGTCTTTTTTTGTGCCCAATCCCAGCCGGCGCGACTAGTTTAACGACATGGTTCCGTTCCAAGGATACGGCCGACTGACGCGCAGCACCACGCTGGCGCTGCTGACGGCGGCTGTGATCCTCTTGGCGGAGTGGGCGGACCTGCTCCCAGATAAAACGATGCTGGCCGTGCACACGGGCTGCCAAATCTACGTGCTACTACGCGTGATGCGGGCCCGCGTCTCCCCTGCCTATCTCCTACTCTGGGGGCCGCTGGCTTGGTTCTTCCCCCTTTCGACCGCCCTCCTCCACTTCATCTTCGGCGGACGCAAGCACTCCTCACTCGCCGATGCGAAGAAGGAAGTGAACCGCGTCGCCTGGCGACTGAGCGACGAACCAGACTTTGGCGGCAACCGCTTCCGCCTCCTGGGCGACCGCGAAGGCCGCGACACTTTAGAGGAACTGCGTCGGCAGATCAAAGGCGCCAAACGACGCATCAGCCTTTCGACCTACATCCTCAGCGATGATGCCGTTGGCCGCGAGATCGTGAGCCTACTGACCGCCCGGGCCAAAGAAGGCATCGAGGTCCGCCTACTCGTCGACGCGATCGGCAGCTTCGGCATCCCGCTGCGTCTCTGCCGACCGCTCCAACGTGCCGGCGGCAAGGTGGCCCGCTTCAACCCAGCCCTGCCGACGCAAGGCAAGGGCTCAGCCAACTGGCGTAACCATCGCAAGATCGCGGTCTTCGACGGGACGTTCGCCGTCATCGGCGGCCAGAACCTCGGCATGCGCTACATGGGCGATAAGCCCTCAAACCGTCGCTTCCGCGACTGCTCGTTTCTGATCGAAGGACCGACCGCAGCCGCCATCGAACGCGTCTTCATCGCCGACTGGTGCCAGGCCACCGATGAGCCACCGATGACTTTCGCGACGCTGCTACGCGAGCGCCCGCCTCACGTCGGCCAGGCGCGCGTCGAGGTCGTCTCCTCGGGCCCCGACTGCGAAGGCGATCCCCTGTGGGAGACCTACGTGAAGCTGTTCTCCAACTGCAAGCGATCGATCACGGTCGTGACACCTTACTTCGTACCCGACCGCACGCTCTTCACGCTACTCGTCACCGCCGCCCACGCGGGCCGTCACGTAAAAATCATGGTGCCGCGCCGCTCGGATCATCGCCTCCTTGACCTCGCCCGCCGCTGGTATCTGCGAACCCTGCGCGAGGCCGGCGCGGAAATCCTCTTCTTCAAGCCCGACGTCCTGCACGCCAAACTGGTCATCGTCGACGACGCGCAGCTCGTTGTCGGTTCGGCGAACCTCGATATGCGTTCGCTCTTCTTGAATTACGAGATTGGCGCAGTCGTGCGCGATCCCGCGGCGGTCGCCGAAGTCGGCGCGCTCATCGCGGGCTGGGAGACGGAATCAACCCGCTATACCGAGGACCTCTACCGCCGCAGCCGCACACTGACCGGCCGGATTATCGAAGCGGTCTCAAAGGTAATCTCGCCACTCCTCTAATCAGCCCAAGAAGGCGTGCAGTCGAACCGATAGCCCGGTATCGGGCAGCAGGAAGCCGTCATGGCCAGCATCCGTCACGACCTCATGATAGGCGGCGTTGACCCCGACCGCGGTGGCCGCGGCGAGGAGCATGCGCAGCTCACTCGTCGGATAGAGCCAGTCGCTGGAGAAGCCGATTGCGAGTACATCCGGACCGTCCGATGTGAAGAGCGTACCGGATGAAGCTCGGGCGGTCATATCGAAGCGATCGACAGCGCGGGTGATCCGCAGCCAGCTATTGGCGTCGAAGCGCTGGACGAACGACTTCCCCTGATGTTCCAGGTAGCTTTCGACCTGCCAGTGCACGGCATCGCCGGAGCCAGCGCCCGGGACCTTGGCGCGGCCGAACTTCTGCTCAAACGAAGCCGAAGAGAGGTAGCTGATGTGCGCGATCATGCGGCCGATCGCCAAGCCCGAGTCGGGCCCTTCGCCGGGGACATAATGCCCACCACGGAAATTCGGGTCGCGCTCCACGCAGGCGCGCGAAACAGCGTTCAGCGCGATCGCCATGGGCGACTGGCTCAGGCCAGCGGCAAGCACCACGATTCGGCCAACCTCGGCCTGGTAATCGGCGCACCAGATGAGGGCCTGCATGCCGCCCATCGAGCCGCCGACGACGGCATGGAGCTTTGCGATACCGAGATGACGGACCAATAAGCGCTGGGCGCGGACGATATCGCCAAGGGTAATCTCCGGGAAATAACCGCCGTAAGGCTTTCCCGTACGAGGGTCGGTCGAGAGCGGGCCGGTCGAACCGCGGCAGCCGCCGATGCAGTTCACGCCGATGACGAAGAAGCGATTGGTGTCGATGGCCTTGCCCGGGCCTACAAAGCAATCCCACCAGCCCGGCTTACGGTCTTCAGCGGAGTAACGGCCCGCCACGTGATGGTCGCCACTGAGGGCATGGGGGACCAGGATCGCGTTAGACTTGTCGGGCAGCAGAGTTCCGTAGGTCTCGTAGCGGAGCGTCAAGGACGGCAGTTCGCCGCCCAACTCGAGTTTGAATGGCTCCGATGAGACAAAGTCGCGGAACGAGACCGGGCAGAGCTCGCGAGCGGAGGTCGGATTAGCCAGACGGTCGGACATGGACTCATCCAGCCAAACCAGACCCGGGCGGGAGGCAAGTGGCCATTCGTTGTTGCCTCGTCATAAACGAGCCCAAACCTACGGGACATGTCCCAAGGCCACCGCCATGAGGAAGGATGCTGCGGGCAGGGCTCCGACGATCGCATCGAAGCGGCCGTCCTCCGCATGAAGGAGAAGGCCATGCGGGTCACTTCCCCTCGGTTAGCCATGCTCAAGGTCCTCGCGGCGGCGAAACACCCCCTCAGCGCCGAACAGGTTCATGAGGCGGCCGGCGACGACAAACTGGACCTCGTCACGATCTACCGAAGCCTTGGCGCCATGGACGACGCCGGCATCGTCCAGCGTCACCCGCTCGAGCGCGGCCGTAGCCTCTACGCCCTCGTCTCGCCTGGCCACCATCATCACCACGTCATCTGCCGCCGTTGCGGCCGAATCGACCGACTGCCCGGCTGCGACACCTCGCGGCTCGAAGCCGCCGCCCGCACCAAAGGCTATGCCGAACTGACCCATATCATGGAGATCTACGGCATCTGCCCGGCCTGCACCCAATCTTCTCATGCCTGATTTCCCTCGTACCGCCTTCCTCCTCGGAGCTGGCCTCGGCACGCGCCTGCGTCCGCTCACTGAAAACTGCCCCAAGCCCCTGCTACCGATCGGCGGACGGCCGATGGTCGTGCAAGCGATGGAAAAGCTCCATGCCGCCGGTACGCGCCGTTTCATCATCAACACGCACCACTGCCCCGAAGCCTGGACGCTCGCCTTCCCCTCTGGTCGCTTCGGCGACGCCGAAGTGAAGCTCGTGCATGAGCCCGTGCTACTCGAGACCGGCGGCGGCCTCGCGAACATCGCCGGCCTGCTCGGCGAGGACGATAAGGACCTCATCCTCTGGAATGGCGACATCCTCTCTGGCTGCGACATCGCCGCAGCCTACGCGCACCACCTCGCCAATGGCGGCGCCGCGACGCTTGTCGTCCGCGAACAGGGCCCCAACCGTAACGTCCGCATCACCGATGAAGGCTTCGTGACCGATATGCGCGACCGCCTCGGCAAGACCGATCCCTCCTACCAGTACACCGGTATCTGCGTCGTCACCAAGGCCTTCGTCCAAGGCGTTCCCGCCACGATCGAATCGCTGGTCGAACATTTCCTGCGCCGTCTCCAAGCCGAGCCCAATAGCATCCAAGGATTCCTCGACGCTTCCGCCAGCTGGCATGACCTCGGCACCGTCGAAGAATATCAGGCCGTGAAGGCCGAGCACGAAAAGCCCGTACGTGGGGCAATCTCCGGCGCCGACGCCGCCAAGGCTTATGGCTACGAACTGACCGCGGGCGGCGAAGTGCTCAAGGGTGGCTCCGGCCGTAAGTTCAACCGCATGCGCAATACCTCCGGCGAGTCTGCCGTACTGTGCGTCTACGATGATTCACGTCCGGAGAACCAGCTCTATGGCGCCATCGCGGGCGTGCTGCGCGACAAGATTGGCGTCCAGGTCCCGCAGGTGCTCGCCGAAGATAAGGCCACGGGCGTGCTCATCCTCGAAGACCTCGGTGACACTAACCTCTGGTCGCTCGCCCAAGGCTCCGCATTCCCGTGGGCGCCCGTCGCCTCGGCCCTCGAACAAGTCGCCGGTATCCATCGACTCGGCGTCGACGCCTTCGCTGGCTCCGGCGTCACGCTCATGGAGTCATTCGGTCCGAATCTCTATCAGTGGGAGCGTCAGTATTTCCAGGACAACGCCCTCGGCGGCCGTAAGCCCGACCGAGCTGTCGCCGATGAGATGGCCTCGCTCGCCAAGGAACTCATGGGTCAGCCCGTCGTCACGATCCATCGCGACTTCCAGTCGCAAAACATCATGGTCCGCGACGATTCCGCCTGGCTGATCGACCTGCAGGGCCTGCGCCATGGCTGCATGTTCTACGACTTCGCCTCCCTCGCGTTCGACCCTTACCTCACGCGCAATGACATGGACCTGTGGCGTATTGAGATCGAGGACCATGCACGTGAGGTCTCCGACTGGAAAGGTTCCAGCGACGAATTCTCCTACCTCTTCCACGTCGCTGCGACGCAACGCCTCCTGCAGGCCTGCGGCGCCTACGGCTTCCTCGGCCATAAGAAGGGCCGTACGGAATACCTGGCGCACCTACCCCAAGGCCTACGCAACCTGACGATCGCCGCCTCCCTTTGCGGGAAGCGACGCATCGCCAAGCTAGCAGAAGATCTCGCGGGCGCGCCGGCGAAGGTCAGCCGTTGACCTTGTCGTCGAGGAAGCGGACGACCTCGTCTTCGGTCATACGCACCTGCTCCAATGTATCGCGGTCGCGGACCGTGACGCCGGCGCCCTTCTCGATGGTCTCGAAGTCGATCGTGATACCAAAAGGCGTACCGATCTCGTCCTGGCGACGGTAGCGGCGGCCAATGGCCCCAGCAGCGTCATAGAACACGTTGTGGCGCTTCTTCAGGCGGCGGTAGAGAGCCTCGGCGCGTTCGACGAGCTCAGGCTTATTCTTCACCAGCGGGAAGATGGCAGCCTTGAACGGAGCGACGCGAGCCGGCAGGCGAAGCACGACGCGTTTCTCGCCTTCGACTTCGTCCTCGTGGTAGGCCGTGGTCAGGAGGGCGAGGAACACGCGGTCGACACCAACAGAGGGCTCGATGACGTGGGGAATATAGCGGGCCTTGGCCACTTCGTCGAACCAGTCGAGCTTCTGGCCCGAGACGTTGCTGTGCTGGGTCAGGTCAAAGTCGCCGCGAGCGGCAACACCCTGGAGTTCCTGCACGCCGAAGGGGAACTCGAACATGATGTCCGTAGTGCCCTTCGAATAGTGGGCGAGCTTCTCGGTCGGGTGCGGGTAGAGGGAGAGCTTGGCGCGCGGGATACCGATGGATTCGAACCAGGCCAGACAGCCTTCGATCCAATCCTTGTGGGCGGTGGCCCAATCGGAGGAGGGCGAGATGAAGTATTCGATCTCCATCTGCTCGAACTCACGGGAGCGGAAGATGAAGTTGCGTGGGTTGATTTCGTTGCGGAAAGCCTTACCGATTTGGGCGATGCCGAAAGGCAGCTTCACGCGACCCGTGTCGACGACGTTCTTGAAGTTGATGAAGATACCCTGGGCGGTCTCCGGGCGGAGATAGGCCGTGGCCGAAGCGTCCTGCATGGCGCCGACGTAAGTCTGGAACATCATGTTGAACGAGCGGGGCGGCGTGAGCGAACCCGGCTTGCCGGTGGCAGGTGAAGGGATGAGCGCATGCTCCTCAATCGTGGACTCGGTGTAGTCCTTGAGTACCACCGGCTCGAGCGCGCCCTGCTTGGCGAGCTTGCGCTTCATGTCGTTGGCCATCTCTTCGGCCTTGGCCTGCATACCGTCGTCTTCAAGGACGGAGACGTAACCGATGGTCTCGCCGGCGACGCGCACCGGAGCGAAGAACAGCTGGTCCGCGCGGTAGCGCATCTTCGACTCCTTACAGTCGACGAGCGGGTCGGTGAAATTTTCGATGTGGCCCGAGGCCTTCCAGGTCGTCGGGTGATGGATGATCGAGGAGTCGAGGCCGACGATATCGTCGCGACGGTGGACAAAGTCCTGCCACCAGGCCTGTTTGATATTATTCTTCAGCTCGACGCCGAGAGGGCCGTAGTCGAAGAAGCCGTTGAAGCCGCCGTAGATATCGGAGGAGGGGAAGACGAACCCGCGGCGTTTGCACAGGTTGATGATGGATTCCATCTTGTCGGTCGGGTCGGCCATGGCTGGTAAGGCCCAAACCTATCCCCGCTACGGGGGTCCGCCGCAAGCCTGTTCCCTCAGCGGGGGCGGGGTTCCGTGGTCAGGCCGGCCGCCTTCTTGGACCACGTCCGGGCTGCCTCGGAGACGGCACGGAAGAGCTCGGAGAATTCAGCCGAAGCGGCGTTCATGCGGGTCTGCGAACCTTCGAGGGAGGTAGAAAAGGAGGCCAGCGCCGCGGCGGCGTCGGCGAGGCTTACCTGCAGGAGAGCCAGCGTCTCATTATCCATCTTGCGGTCAGCCTGCTCGACCGTTTCACGAAGGCGGGCACAAGCGGCGATAAGTCGAGCGCTCTGCGCGTTGAGCTTACCGTCGCCCGTGGCCTCAAGGACTGCGCCTGTCCGTCGGACGATCATCGCAGAGAAACGGGTGGCGCGCTCGGGGTCCGTCGCATCATAGAAACTGTCCAAGTCGCGCTCGAGCTCGGCCGCGATGCCGACTAAGTCTTTTTCCGCGATGTCCTGCAGTTGCTGGACGAAACCGGCAATTTTGCTCTGGAGATGAGTGCTGAGCGGAGGAATCTCGTCGGCGGCCAAGGGTTCCGTAGGCGCGGGAGCGGAGGCATCCCATATCAATTCGACTTGGAGCATGCCGGACGCCGGGCTCACCGAGACGAGTCGGACCCGCAGGCCGTTGGCGACTTCGGTGCGCAGACGATCACCGCGTAACCGGTCGGCGAAGCCGCGGTCTTCCAAGGTCCCCGGATCGAGAATCACTCGGACGACCGGACGGAGGCGCCCCTCGGCGTCGGCATCGAGGCCGATGGAAGTCACCTGCCCGACCGTCACACCCTGCACGCGGACTGGCGTACCGGAAGAGATGCCCTGAACCGAGAAGGATGGGCGAAAGACCACGTGAACGAGAGGAGCCGACCAAGCGCGCCACCAAGAATAGCCCGACCAAAGCACGGCCACGCCGAGGACGGTTAGCATCATGCCTCCGAGGGCGCGACGGCTCATCCGGCGGATTGAGGATAGCTGCCCAACCACTTCACCACTTCGCAGCGACCCTTGAGTTCGGTGACGGCGGCCTGCACGGCCGCGGTGTCCCAGTGACCTGGGAAATCAATGAAGAAGAGATACTCCCAGGCACGACGATGGCTCGGGCGGGACTCGATGCGGATCAGGTTGATGCCGCGATCGGAGAATGCGGCCAGCGCGCCCTGGAGCGCGCCCGGCTCATGCTTGAGGGTGAGCACAACGCTCGTGACCTCATCCTTGGCGCCGACGGTGTTGGCCGTCTTCGCGATGACGAAGAAGCGCGTGGCGTTATCGCGGCGATCTTGGATGCCACGGGCAAGAATGGGGACGCCGCGCGATTCCGCAGCGGTGGCGGAAGCGACGGCGGCCTGACCTTGCGGGTCGCGGGCGATGATTTCCACGGCAGCGGCGGTGCTGTCAGTCTCGACGAGCGCCGCGCCTGGGACGTGGCGGGAGAGCCAGCCGCGACACTGCGCGAGGGCGATATCCTTCGAGAGGACCTTCTTCACTTGGTCGAGGGGGCCTTGGCCAACGAGACACTGCTCGACGGAGAGCGTGACCTGGGCCACGACCTTGAGTTCGGATTCGGCGAGCAGGTCGAGCGAGTGACTGACGACGCCCTCGGTGGAGTTCTCGACCGGCACGACACCGTAAGAGGCTTCGCCGGATTCGACTGCGGCGAAAATATCGCCAATGGCGCGCAGAGGGAGCGACGGCACGCTGGTGCCGAAGGCGCGGATCTGAGCCTGCTGGGTGAAGGAGCCTTCCGGCCCGAGGTAGGCGACCGGATTAGCCATCTGGGCCCCGATAGAAAGGGAGATGATCTCGCGGTAGACCGCACGGAGTCCGGAGGCCGGAATTGCCGGCGCGGCTTCGGTGATGGAGCGGAGCAGCTGTTCTTCGCGTTGCGGAGCGTAGACCGGCGCGCCCGACTTCAGCTTCGCTTCGCCGATGGCACGGGCCACCTGCAAGCGCTCTCCGAGCAGCTTGAGGATTTCGCGGTCGATGCGATCGACCTCGCGGCGGTGCTCTTCGAGGCTCATTCGGCAGGCTTCTCGTTTTCGGGCGGAGTCTCTGTCGCGATGGCGGCGGAGGACTGATCTTCAAGCGGCAGGCCGACTTCGGAATCGCCGACTTCGACCGGGGTGGTCGCACGGGTGATCCATTCGGAAATCTGAGCGGGCGAAAGGACGTCGGAGGCGGGCAGCTCGCCGAGCGAACGCAGGCCGGTGAAATCGAGGAACTTGTCGGTCGTGCCGTACTGGATAGGACGACCCGGCAGATCGGCGCGGCCAGTGACGGCGACGAGCTCGAGTTCCAGGAGACGGTTGAGGGCGCTATCGACGGAGACACCGCGGATGGCTTCCATCTCCGAGCGGGTGACCGGCTGGCGATAAGCCACGATCGAGAGCGTCTCGAGCGAGGCGGGGCTGAGGCGTTGCGGCCGCGGCTCGCCGCGGAGCAGGCGGACCCAATCGGCGTAGGCCGGAGAGATCACCAGGCGGAATCCTTCAGGACCCTGCAAGATCCGGCAGGCGTCATTGGCGTCGCGCATCTCGGCTTCAAGAGCGTCGACCGCTTCACGAATCTGGGTGGCCGTGAGCAAAGTAGGAACCTGGTCGATGATGTCCTGGATCACTTCCTGGACGGGCTGAGCGGCCGGCACAATCGTGGGTTCGCCGGCTCCTTCGAGCAGGTCGGGCTGGCGCTCGGCGGCCGCCTGGGCGTGGTAGCGCTGTACGACCTTCTGGATGTCCTTGATGGACACCGCCTCGGAGGTCGAGAACAGGAGGGCCTTGATGATTTTCTTGAGGTTGAATTCCACGGGACGGGGAGGCTTAAATCGGGTTGTCGGGAGCGACGGGGCGGTTCACAGTCCGCTCCCTGCCCTCTTATTAGGGGGCGCTCACCGACTGACAACCGCAGACTTTTCACACCCATCATGACTGACGCCAACCACTGCCGCCAACACTCCGCCATCGTCGTAGACGGCCCCGACCGCGCCCCCAGCCGAGCCATGCTCCGGGCCGTGGGCTTCACCGACGCCGACTTTGCCAAGCCCGTCGTGGGCGTCGCCTCGACCTGGTCGATGGTCACCCCCTGCAATATGCACATCAACCGGCTGGCAGACGAAGCCGTCAAGGGGGCTGACGCGGCCGGCGGCAAGGCGGTCATCTTCTGCACCATCACCGTCTCAGACGGCATCTCGATGGGCACCCCTGGCATGCGCTACTCGCTCGTCTCGCGCGAGATCATCGCGGATTCCATCGAAGCGGTGACCGGCGCCGAAGGTTTCGACGGTCTCGTCGCCATCGGTGGCTGCGACAAGAACATGCCTGGCTGCGCCATCGCCATGGCTCGCCTCAACCGCCCTTCCGTCTTTGTCTACGGCGGCACGATCGTCCCTGGACTGCACCGTGGCCAGTCGGCCGACATCGTCACCGTCTTCGAAGCCGTCGGCAAGCATGCCGGCAAGCAGATCGGCGAGAGCGAGCTCAAGGAAATCGAGGTCTGCTCCATCCCCGGCGAAGGCTCGTGCGGTGGCATGTATACCGCCAACACCATGGCCTCCGCGATTGAAGCGCTCGGACTCAGCCTGCCGGATAGCTCCGCGCAGCTCGCGAATTCCAAAGCCAAGCTCGAGGACTGCGAGCGTGCCGGCAAAGCCGTGCTCGAACTGATCAAGAAGAACATCCGTCCTTCGGATATCCTTTCCAAGGACGCCTTCGAGAACGCCATCACCGTGGTCATCGCCCTCGGCGGTTCGACGAACGCCGTGCTCCACCTCATCGCGATGGCCCATTCTGCGGGCATCAAACTCACCCTCGAGGACTTCGAGCGCGTCGGGCGCCGCGTGCCGGTGCTCGCCGACCTCAAGCCGAGCGGTAAGTACAACATGGCGCACTTCGTCCGTATCGGCGGCCTCCAGCCGCTGCTCAAGATGCTCCTCGATAAGGGCCTCCTGCACGGCCATTGCATGACCGTCACTGGCAAGACCGTCGCGGAGAATCTCGCGAACGTCGGCAGCTACGCCGCCGACCAGGACGTCGTCCGTCCTTTCTCCAATCCGATCAAGGCCGACAGCCACCTGCGCATCCTGCGTGGCAACCTCGCCCCGGAAGGCTCCGTCGCCAAGATTTCCGGCAAGGAAGGCAACGCCTTCACCGGTAAGGCCATCGTCTACGAATCTGAAGAAGCGTCGCTCCGCGGTATCCTCGACGGCGAGGTCAAGGACGGGCACGTGATCGTCATCCGCAACGAAGGCCCCAAGGGCGGACCGGGCATGCGCGAGATGCTTGGCCCCACGAGCGCCGTCATGGGCAAGGGCCTCGGCAAGACTGTCGCCCTCATCACCGACGGACGTTTCTCCGGTGGCTCCCACGGCTTCGTGGTCGGCCACATCACGCCTGAGGCCGCCGTCGGCGGTGTGCTCGCAGTCGTGCAGAACGGCGACACCATCACCATCGATTCGCAGAAGAACGAGATCAACCTGGACGTACCGGCCGCGGAGATCGCGAACCGCCTGAAGGCCTGGAAGGCCTCCCCCTGCAAGGAGAAGCGCGGCACCTTGGCCAAATACGCCAAGCTCGTGTCCTCGGCCTCCGAGGGCGCCATCACCGACGGCGACTAAGGTCTTCACCTGAGCGGAAATGAAAGGGCGGACGCCTCGGCGGCCCGCCCTTTTTGTTGCCAAGCAGGGCAGTGGCGGGAAAAACTGTCCTACCGTGGCCAACTCCTTCGACCTCTTCCGGAAGCAACTCCAGAACTTCCCCGAACTCGGCATCGCGCTCGACTTCAGCCGTGCCCCAGCCCCGGCTGGTTTCGCCGAGAAGATGGCCCCGGCCATGGCCCAGGCGTTCGCCGACATGGCTGCGCTCGAGAAAGGCGCCGTCGCCAATCCAGACGAGAAGCGGATGGTCGGCCACTACTGGCTGCGTACTCCTGAGCTCGCGCCCGACGCGAAGATTACCGCCGAAGTGAAGGCCGCCATCGACGCCATTGCCGGCTTCGCCGCACAGGTGCACGCCGGCCAGGTCAAAGGCTCCGCTGGCAAGTTCACCGACCTCCTCTGCATCGGCATCGGCGGCTCGGCCCTCGGCCCGCAGTTCGTCGCCGACGCGCTCGGCGGCAAGGCGGACAAACTCGGGGTTCATTTCATCGACAACACCGACCCCGACGGCATCGACCGCGTGTTCGATACGCTGGGTGCGCGCCTTGGCACCACGCTCGCAATCGTGACCTCGAAGTCCGGCAGCACGCCAGAGCCGCGCAACGGCCAACTCGAAGCCGCGCTCCGCTGGAAGCAGGCCGGCCTCTCCTTCGCCGCCCACGCCGTCGCCGTCACCGGTGAAGGCAGCCAGCTCGATAAGGTTGCCGTCGCCGAGAAGTGGCTCGCCCGTTTCCCGATGTGGGATTGGGTCGGCGGCCGCACGAGCGAGATCGGTCCGGTCGGCCTACTGCCCGCCGCATTACAAGGCATCGACATCCGCGGACTCCTCGACGGCGCCCGCGCGATGGACGCGCTGACCCGCGTGCCCGATGCGCAGAAGAACCCCGCCGCCTCGCTTGCCCTCGCTTGGCACCACCTCACCGAAGGACGCGGCACCAAGGCCATGGTCGTGCTTCCCTACAAGGACCGCCTGCTCCTGTTCTCCCGCTATCTTCAGCAGCTCGTCATGGAATCACTCGGCAAGGAGCTCGACCTCCAGGGTCGCAAAGTCCTTCAGGGCCTGACCGTCTACGGCAACAAAGGCTCGACCGACCAGCACGCCTACGTGCAGCAGCTTCGCGATGGTGTGAATAACTTTTTCGCTGTCTTCATCGAAGTCCTGAAGGACCGCGAAGGCAGCTCGCTTGAAGTGGAGCCCGGGGTTACCTCAGGCGACTACCTCCAAGCCTTCCTCCTCGGCACCCGCGAAGCCCTTTCCGGCAGCGGCCGAGCTAATATTACTATTACCATCAATCAGGTGGACGCCCGTTCCGTGGGCATGCTGATCGCGCTCTTCGAACGAGCGGTCGGCCTGTACGCCAACCTCCTCGGCATCAACGCCTACCACCAGCCTGGCGTCGAGGCCGGCAAGAAGGCCGCTTCCGAGACCCTCAAAATCCGGGCCGACGCCCTCGCCACCCTGGCCAAGTCCAAGGGCAAATGGCTCTCCGTCTCGCAGGTTTGCGAGGAAATTGCACTTGAGGGGCAGGAAGAATTGGTGTTTAAAGTTCTCCTGCACGTTTCGTCGAACCCCGGTGCAATCTCCCGTCAGGAATCTCCTGATCCCGGGAAGACCCTCTTCAGTCATTCTTAACCCCCTTTACCCTACCCCATGAACAAGAAGCTTAATGCCTTCCTCCGCATCCTGACCGTCGTCGCCGCTGTCGCCGCCTGTGTCTTCGCCTTCCTCCTGAAGGGCAAGATGGACGTTGCCCTCACCAAGACCGCTTGGGCAGTGACCGACGCTGAAGTCAAAGCCGGTAAGGAATTCGACGCCCGCATGGCTTCACTCGCTACCCTTCCCGTCCTCCTCGATACTAAGCGCAAGGCCATCGCTGACCTCGAACTCGCGAAGAAAGACCTGGTCGCCGACGTCGCCGACAAGAAGACCAAGATCGAAGGCCTCACCGCCGCCAACACCACCCTTGAAGGCGAACGCGCCGAACTCACCCGTAAGCGCGACGAACTCGCCGCCCAGCTCACCGACGCTAACAGCAAGAAGGATGGCGCCGAAGCCGCCCTCGCCAGCGCCAAGGAAGAACTCGTCAAGGCCACCGAAAAGGCCGCCGGCATGTTCACCAAGGAACAGCTCGCCGAAAGCGAAACCAAGGCCACCGCGGCGGAAGAAAAATCCGAGCTCATCCGCGGCAAGTACGCCGCCCTCCACGCCAAGGTTTCCCGCGCGATGGAAAATAACCCGGCCCCCTTCGGCTTCCCCAGCGACCCTCTCGGCGAGCC
Source organism: Opitutus sp. GAS368 (assembly GCA_945882655.1). GTDB lineage: Bacteria > Verrucomicrobiota > Verrucomicrobiia > Opitutales > UBA953 > UBA953. The sequence goes on along the minus strand of CAMCWL010000001.1, from coordinate 41,922 downwards.
CGCCAAGCCTGGTGATGTCGCCCCGGCCGTCGCCGCCGTTGAAGCCGCCTCGGAAAGCATCCTGACCAACGTCCTCGCCCTCGACTCCGACTCCGGCATCGTCGCCTTCTCGGTCGGCGAAGCCAATGGCATCAAGGAAAAGGCTGTCTTCGACGTAAAAATCGCCGGCAAGAAGGTCGGCAAGGTGCAGATTTCGACCGTCAAGGGCGTACTCTCCTTTGGCCAGCTCCAGCCTGACAAGGAACTCGACATCCGCGCGATCTCCAAGGCCAGCTCGGTGTCCCTCGTTCCCTCCACTAAGCTCGCTCTCAACTGATGTTCGGACGCACCCTCATCGCCTTCACCGCTTTAGCCTGCATCCTCGGCCTAGCGGGTTGTGAGACCGTCGAGAAGCCGGCCGACTCCATGCTCCCTCAGTCCCAGCCTTCCAGCTGGCAGGGCGGCCTCCCGGGCGTATCGACGCCGGGTTCCGGCTACCGACGCTAATGCCCCCTGCCGACGTAGGTGCTGCTGGCCGTCCGCAGGGACCGGCCGGACGGCTCTGGGTCGTGGCTACGCCATTGGGTAACCTCGGCGATATCACCGTACGCGCCCGTGAGGCCATCGCGGAGTGCGACCTGGTCGCCTGCGAAGACACCCGCGTGACCGGGGGCCTGCTTCGCCACCTCACGATTTCCAAGCCGATGCTCGCCTACCACGAGCACAACGAGAAGGACGCCGCCATCCTCATCGCCGACAAGATCGCCGGCGGGGCGAAGATTGCCCTGATCACGGATGCCGGCACGCCGGGCATCAGTGACCCCGGCTTTCGCGTCACCCGCGAATGCCGTCGGCGCGGCCTAACCGTCACCCCTCTGCCTGGCCCGTGCGCGATTGTGGCGCTGCTGTCCGCCTCCGGACTCCCGACCAACGCGTTCCGCTTCGTCGGCTTCCTGCCGCCGAAATCCGCTGCCCGCCGCCGCTTCCTGGAAGGCCTCAAGGAGGCCGATGAGACTGTCGTGCTCCACGAATCCTGCCATCGCATCAGCGACTTCCTAGACGAGATGCTCGAGATCCTGGGGCCCGAACGGGTCGTCTGTGTCGGCCGCGAGCTCACCAAGCTGCATGAGACGATTCGCACCTCCGCCTTGGCGGAACTGGTGCCCGCGCTGAAGGCGGGCTCACTCAAGGGTGAGTTCACTGTGGCGATCGCTCCGGCAGGATTCGCCCTCTGACGCCCTTTTATCGCGGGTTGACCAGACCGCCCCCTCGCCCGCATCCTAGCGGCCAATGGCGGGTTTCGACGACAGTCTGGTCCGCGAGTATTTCGAGATGAACGGTTTCTTTGTGCGGCAGTCGCGCAAGTACGCCGTCCAATCCCGCAGGAAACGCGCCGATGAAGAAGGTGACCTGCTGGTCATCAATCCATCGCCACTGCGTGGAACCGAAGCCCCCTTCCAGCTTTTCAGCTCGGACCTGCCGAAAATCAGCGCCGCCGTCGTCGCGGTGAAAGCCTGGCACACGACCAAGGCCATCACGCCGACGATGATCAAGAAGGGTGACCTGCTCGAGTTCGTCCGCAAGGAAGCCGTCGAGGCAGCCAAGGAGGCCTTCGCCGACCTGACGCCAACCGAAGGCCAGCCGATGGCGAAAATCCTCGTGCTACCGGGCATCCCAGCCACGGAGCCGCAGCGCTCCGAAAGCATCACCCTCCTCCGCGAAAGCGGCGTCGACCACGTGCTGACCTTCCGGACGATCCTCGAGAACCTCGTCCAGGCGGTCGAATCAAACCAGAGCTACGCGAAATCCGATACGTTGCAGTTGCTCCGCCTGCTTCGCGTCTACGATATGGTCAAAGCCGCCCAGCTCGAACTGTTCGGCAGCGCCAACCCTCCGAAGTGATTCACCCTTCCGCCCAGGTCCATCCGTCCGCCCGACTCGCCCCCGATGTCGCGGTCGGCGCATTCGCGATTATCGAGGCCGGCGCGACCCTCGGGGCCGGCTGCCAGATCGCGGCTCATGCCATCGTGAAGGCGCGGGCCGAACTCGGCGTCGGCGTGCGTGTCGACCACTTCGCCGTCGTCGGCGGAGACCCGCAGGATCTTTCCTTCGACCCGACCACGGACTCTGGTACCTCCGTCGGCGACCGCACGGTCATCCGCGAACACGTCACGATTCACCGCGCCACCAAGGCCGGCACACGCACCCTCATTGGTGCGGACGGCCTTCTGATGGCCGGCAGCCATGTCGCCCACGATTGCGTGCTGGGCGATCAGGTCATCCTCGCCAATGGCTGTATGCTCGGTGGCCACGTTCTGGTCGGAGACAAGGCCTTCATCAGCGGCGGAGTGGCGGTACACCAATTCTGCCGTATCGGCGGAGGTGCGCTCGTCTCCGGCAACGCCGTCATCACCGAAGACGTCCCGCCCAACGCGCTCGCCCACGGACGCAACCTCATCTCTGGTCTCAATCTCATCGGCCTTCGCCGGCGCGCCGTAACGGCCCCCGCCGTCGCGGAAATCAAGCAGGCCTACCATGCGGTCTACGCCACGCACGGTGCCTGCGCAACGCTCGCGCAGAAGGCCCTCAACGAAGGTGGCTACCAGACCCCGGAGGCGCGCGATTTCCTGAACTTCTTCCTCGGCGGCAAGCGCGGCCGCTTCGTCTCGCCCGAATGAGCACCTTGCCCATCGCTGTCACCTGCGGAGATCCGGCCGGAGTGGGACCGGAACTCATCGCCAGCTGGCTTAATGCGCATCCCGAATCGGCAGACACTGTCGTGCCCATCGGCCCGGCCGATTGGATTGCGCAACTCGGCCAAGGCATTGCCGTCGGTCCGAAAGATTTCGTCACCCGCCCGGGCCAGCCCGATGAGGCCGGTCACCTCATCGCGATCGAAGCGATGGAAATGGCGGCACGCGGCGCGACCGGTGGGCGTTTCGCCGCCGTCGTCACTGGCCCCGTAAACAAGAAGGGCCTCGCCGGCGTGGGCTATGTCTTTCCCGGCCAGACGGAATTCTTCGCATCGCGCTGGAGTGGCGAGCCCGTGATGGCCTTTGCTGGCGGCAAGATGACCGTCGGACTGGTCACCTGGCATCTCCCGCTCGCCGATGTGCCGCGCAACGTCACCGCCGCGGATATTCGTCGCACGGTGCTCGCGCTCATTTCACTCCGTGTGAAGCTCGGCGACCGTCGGCCACGCATCGCCGTCTGCGGGCTGAACCCTCACGCCGGCGAAGGCGGCCTACTTGGCAAGGAAGACGACGCGATTATCAGGCCCGCCATCGCAGCCTTACGCGCCGAAGGGCACGAGGTCAGCGGACCGCTTCCCGGCGACACGGTCTTCCACCGTCACCTCCAGGGTGAGTTCGACGCCGTCGCCGCGATCTATCACGACCAAGGCCTCGCCCCGCTGAAGGCCGTCGATTTCTCGACTTCAGCGAACCTGAGTCTCGGTCTAAAGCACGTGCGCACGAGCCCCGACCATGGCACCGCCTACGAAATCGCCGGGCAAGGCAAGGCAGACCGCGGCAGCTTCGATTCGGCGATGCGCCTTGCGCGCCTGCTTTCGGCCTGATGCGCACGCTCTTCCTCTGGCTCGCGACCTGCCTGACGCTGAGCGCCGGCGGTCATCGTATCGCCAGCTACAGCCCGGGCGCGACGCAGACGTTGATCGATCTCGGCTGCTCCGCCGAGATTGTCATGGCCACGCGTTGGTGCCCGCTACCGAAGGATCATCCCGCCGCACGCGATGCCGACGTCTTCATGCCTGACCTCGAGCGACTGCTCGGGGCAAAGCCCGACCTCGTGATTCTCCCGCGCATGGCCAATCCGCTCTGGGCCGAGAAGTGCGCGAAGGCCGGCCTCCGTACGCTCGTGCTAAACCCGGAGTCACGCGACTCCGTCAGCAAGGACATCCTTCTCGTCGGCGAAGCGACTGGGCGCACCGATGCCGCAAAGAAAATCGCCACGCTGCTTTCAAGTCGTCCGGCGATGACCGTGCGCAGGATTATCGTTATCTGGGATGGAGTGATGGCCGGCCCCGATAGTTATCTGGCCGAACCTTTGGCCGCAGCCGGGCTGCAATCCGCCCTGTCACGCGGCGCCTGGATCAAGTTCGACTGGGAGCTCCTTGTCTCCGCAAAGCCGGACGCCGTGCTCTGGATCCAGAATTCCGGAACGGACAGCCTCATCACGACCAGCCCTGAAAAAGCCGTTGAAATGGGCCGGATCCCGGGAGTCCGAGACCTGGGCTGCGTTAAAAACAAGCACATCTATCAGGTCAATAGCGGCAGCAACTGGTTGCCTGGCAGTGGTTTAACGAAGTCATTGGACGAAATTATCCGCATCCGCAACGCAATCGGCCAATAGGGTAAACTCACTGACCGGAATGACCTCCGGCCGATTGACTTGGGCTAGAATTCACCAACCATGTATTTCCATCATGAACTCCAAGTTCCTCAAACTCCTGACCCTCACTGTCGGTATCCTCGCTCTCTCCGCCGCCTTCGTCAGCGCCGAAGAAAAGAAGAAGTGTGACGGCTGCCCGTCCGACAAGGAAAAGCCCAAGGCCTCCCTCGTCTCTGAAGAAAAGAAGAAGTGCGACGGTTGCCCGTCCGACAAGGAAAAGCCGAAGGCTGCTGCCGGCGAAGAGAAGAAGGACGGCAAGTGCCCCTGCGATAAGGAAAAGCCGAAGGCCTAATTTCCTCGCTCCAGGCGATCAAAGGACGAACCACCCGGTTCGTCCTTTTTGTTTCTCTAGAAAGTCAGCTTCAGTTCCGCGCGCACGAAAGCAGGGAAATCATCGTGTACCGCGAAACCACGGCGGGCCGCCTCTAAAAGCTCCTCGGGCTTGGCTGCGCCGCTGCGCATCGCACAGGAGCGAATGCCCGCATTGAGGCCGGCCTCCCAATCCGTGACGCGGTCGCCCGTCATCCAACAGCGCGTCGGATCCAGTCCATGTTCGGCGATTTTCTCCAAGATGAAGCGAGGGCTAGGCTTGCGGTAAAGCGAGGGTTCATCGGGACGCTCCGGTGCCGCCTTGATTTCCAAGATGCCAGGGGCGGGTAGCGCCAGCAGCTCGAGCATGCGCCGGTTGCAGGCTTCGTACTGTGCCCAGGTGAAGATGCCGCGGTTGATACCGCTTTGATTGGTCAGCACGAAGAGGCGGTAGCCGGCCTGAAGGCAGGCCTCCAAAGCGGGCTTCACCCCCGGAATCAGCTCAATCTGATCCTCCCGGCAGGTATGGTGGTGGTCAAAGATGAGGTTACCGTCTCGATCGAGGAAAAGGGCGGGATGGCCGGGCATCAGGCCAGCCAAACAAACCCGCCCACAATCGCAAGGGAATGGAAAGGGGGCTTGACCGAGGGGGCGGGAGGGGTAGAACCGACCCTCATCCAAGCGTAGAACCATGGCCAATCCGAAACGTAAACAGTCCAAACGCCGCAGCCGACTCCGTCGTGCCGCCAATCAGTTCCGCGCCCCGAAACTCGTCAAAGACGCCGAATCTGGTGCTCTTCGTCGCTCCCACCGCGTCGACCCCACCACGGGCAAGTACCGCGGTCGTCAGGTGCTGGACACCGGAGCTTAAGCTCCCCCGGGCTTAGCCCGACCTCATGAGCGACGTCCCTCCGAAGAAAGGTCATCGTATCGCCCTTGATTGCATGGGCGGTGACATGGGCCCTTCGGAAGCCGTGGCTGCCGCAGCCGTCGCTTTTAAGGATGGCATCATCGGACCAGACGACGCCCTGGTGCTCGTCGGCCATGAAGACAATCTCCGCATGCTCGCGATCGAGCATCGTGCGCTCAGAAATAGCCGCGTCAGCTTCCGCCACGCCGCCAGCATCGTGGCTCCGGACGACGCCCCGATGGCCGTGCTCAAGTCGAAGCGCGACTCATCGATGGTGATCGCCCTTGAGATGCTTAAGGCGGGCGAAGTCGACGTCGTCGTCTCCACCGGCAACACCAAAGCCCTCGTCGCCGCGGGAACCATTAAAGTTCGTCCTATGGAAGGGGCCGAACGCCCTGCCCTCGCAGCCATCATGCCGCGACGCGAAGGCCATTTCATCATGCTCGACGTGGGCGCCAACCCCGAGGCCACGCCCGCCCAGATGGTACACAACGCCGTCCTCGGCTCCATCTACGCCCAGAGCGCCCTCGGCATCGCCAGCCCACGCGTCGGCCTCCTCTCGGTCGGGACCGAAGAAGGCAAAGGCGGCCCGCGTATCAATCGAACGCACGCCCTCCTGAAGGCCTTGGGCGACCGCATCAATTACGTCGGCCCCGTCGAAGGCTTCGACGTCTTTGGCGACGCCTGCGATGTTGTTGTGACCGACGGCTTCACGGGCAACGTGATCCTCAAGACCCTCGAAGGCCTCGTTTATATGGTCCGCGACATGGTGGGCAGCAAGGTGAAGAGCAATCCCGTCTACCTGGCTGGAGGCATCGCCATGTTCCCCCTCCTGCGCGACCTCAAAGGCAAATTGAAGCCAGAACGTTACGGCGGAGCACCATTACTCGGTCTCACCGGACTCGTCATGAAGGCCCACGGTTCAAGCAACCGTCAAGGTATCTCCAGCGCCATCCGCCTAGGCCTAGAAGCCCTTGGCCACGGCGCCGGACATCGCATGCTGACCTCGCTGGCCGAGGCGAATGCGGTGATTTCCTCCACCCCGGAGGAAGCCTGAGGTTTTAGTGTTCCCTTCCCCGCCCAAGGGGTCTTTTCTCACGCATCGATGAGCAGCGCTGAGCTTTCAGTCTTCATTCGGGCCATCGGGGTCCACACTCCAGAACGCAAGCTCACCAATGCCGAACTGTCCACGATGGTGGATACCTCCGACGAGTGGATCAAGACACGTTCCGGCATCGCCGAACGACGCATCGCCGCCCCGGGCGAGAACCCTTCGGACATGGGTGCGAAGGCCGCCGCCAAGACTCTTGAACGCGCCGGACTAACCCCGGCCGACGTCGACCTACTCATCGTCGCCACGATGACGTCGGATGTACCCTTCCCGTCCACGGCCTGCCTCCTTCAGGCCAAACTCGGCCTCCGCCGTGACATCCCTTGCTTCGATGTCTCCGCCGCCTGCTCGGGCTTCGTCTATGCCCTCCAGGTCGCCAAGGACATGATGCGCTCGGGCGCCTACCGCCGCACCCTCGTCGTCGGCACCGAGAAACTTTCCAGCGTGGTGGATTGGTCGGACCGAACAACCTGCGTGCTCTTCGGCGACGGCGCCGGCGCCGTCCTGCTCGAGACCACCCCGGAGAAGAACGTCGGCCTGCTCGGAAACCTGCTCGGAGCCGACGGCAATAACGCCGAGCTCCTGCATTGCGCCGGCGGAGGCTCCGCCGCCCCCGCGACCGCGGACTCCCTCCGCGACGGCAAGCACTTCCTACGGATGAACGGCAAGGAAGTCTTCCGCCACGCCGTGCGCGTCATGGCGGAATCCTGCGAACGCGTCCTCGCCAAGTGCGACGTGAAATCGGAACAGGTCGCGTGGTTTATCCCCCACCAGGCGAACAGCCGGATCCTGGAGGCCGTCGCGAGCCAGCTTAACGTGGGCATGGACCGCTTCCCCTCAAACCTCGAGCGCTACGGCAACACGTCCGCGGCCTCAATCCCTCTCGCGCTTGAAGAAGCCTGGAAAGACGGCAAGATCAAGCACGGCGACCTCGTCCTCATCGTCGCCTTCGGCGCCGGTCTCACCTGGGGCGCAACCCTTCTCCGCTGGCATGAACCACCTCACTAAAACCCTCCTCGCCGTCGCGCTCTTGCACGGCCCCATCGCTCAAGCGGAATACGTCCACTTCGAGGGGACGTGGCGCGTCAAGCCCGGCACGACGAACGACGTCATCCCCGCTGAACGCCTGCCCATCGTGCTGCTCGCGATGAACCGCGCCTCCCAGTCCGCCGAAGACGGCAATGCAGGCACCGCCATCAAGGAATGGTCCGTCATCGGCGAAGCCAACGCCGGCACCGAAGCTGAGGCCGTCGCCATCCTCGAGCGCGCCCGCCTCTATGCAGCGCGCCATGAATTCGAGACTGCTACCGAACTGATTGACGACCTCTACGCGCGCCACTCGAGCTTCGCTGGTTTCGGCGATGCCGTGAAACTGCAGTTCGAGATCGCGAACCGTCTTGCCGCTGGCGAACGCCGCAAGCTCGGCGGTTGGTTCCCTTGGTTCCGCGACCCCCAAGGCGCGATTGCCCTCTGGCAGAAGACCCTACGCCTCGCGCCCAATGGCCCGTACGCCGACGAAAGCCTCATCCGCACAGCCCGCCTTGGCCAAGAGGGCGGCAATGATGCGAAGACGATCGAAGCCCTCGAACGTCTCGTCAGCGATTATCCCACCTCCAAGTTCGCCGCCGAAGGCCTCGAAATGCTCGCTACGATGCGTTCCAAGGAGTCACTCGGACCAGCCTGGGACCAAGCCACCACGATCGAAGCCGCCGACCATTGGCGCACGCTGGCTGACCAGTTCCCCAACGACCCGCGCGCCAAGCAAGCCATTGAACAGATCGCCCTCCTCCGCGATCGCGCCGCCCGCGCCCGCCTCAATCTCGCCAAGTTCTACTTCTTCGACCGCAATAATCCGGAAGCCGCCAAGCTGATGGCCAACGCTTGCCGCAACATCGCTCCGGAATCGGCCGCATCCAAGGAAGCCGAAGAACTTCTCGCCCGCATCCAGAAGGACCCCAATCCTCCGAAGACCTTTGCCGACCGACTGCTCGGCTCCTATCCGCGCCCGCGCACCGCCGCCGAAGTCAAGCCGCAGGTCGTCGGTGGAGACCTCGACGGTCTCGGCTTCAAGAAGGAAGAGCCGAAGCCCGCCACGGGAGGAGATCGCCGATGAAGCGATTTCTCGTCGCGCTCATTGCAGCTACCGTCCTCGCCGGCTGCTCCGCCTATCGCCTCGGCGGCCCCAAGCCCGCCTTCCGCAGCGTCGAAGTCGCTGCCATCCGCAACTCTACCGCCCGCACCGGTACGCACGCCGTGCTGCACAGCAAGATTGTCGAAGCCCTCGCCGGCGACCCTCGCGTGAAGGTCGGCCCTGGCGAAGCCCGACTTGAGACCGAAGTCACGCGCTATCAGCGCGACGGCTTCACCACCAAGACCGGTGATGCCTACGCTTTTACGAGCTATCGCGTGAGCTTCGAGGTGCGCTGCACCCTGACGACCGACGGCGGCAAGCGCGTGCTCTTCAAGGACCGTACCTTTAAATCGATCGCCACCCTTCAGGTCTCTGGTGATCCCGCTGCCGAGGAACTCAGCCTCGGGCCGACGCTCTTCGGCGACATCGCTTCGCAGATTCGCGAAGCCGCGACCACCGCTTGGTAAGCATGAATCCCACCGTCGTCGCCCCTTCCTTGCTCGCCGCCAACCACGGCGCGTTCGCACAGGGTGTCCGCACGGTGGAGGAAGCTGGCCTGACCTGGCTGCACATCGACATCATGGACGGGCACTTCGTGCCCAACATCAGCTTCGGCCCGCAGGTCGTCGCCGACCTTCGTCCGCTGACGAAGCTGCACTTCGATGTGCACCTGATGCTCAGCCATCCTGACCGCTACGTCGAGGCCTTCGCCCGGGCCGGAGCCGAACGCCTTACGGTGCATGTCGAGGCCGACCACGACGTCGCCAAGACCATCGCCGCCATCAAGGCCGCGGGACTTTCAGCCGGCATCGCCATGAACCCCGATGCCGATCCGCGCCGCCTGCTGCCTTACCTCGACTCCGTTGATCTCGTACTTTGCATGACGGTCTTCCCCGGCTTCGGCGGACAGTCGTTCATCCCTTCCGTTCTCGACAGCATCCGTTTCCTCGCCGCCGAACGCGCCAAGCGCGGCGCGAACTTCCGCCTCGAGGTCGACGGCGGCATCAACGTCGAGACTGGCCTCCGCTGCCGCGAGGCGGGCGCGGATACGTTCGTCGCGGGCACGGCTTTCTTCAAGGCGCCGGACCGCAAGGCCTTCGCCGCCGCACTGACGGCCTAAGCCGCGGCGGGCGGGGGATTGGCGCTCTGGGCCTTCTCCGTTTGGAGGCGCAACTGACCGCAGGCCGCGTCGATATCGTGCCCCTTCTCGCGACGGAGCGTTGCCGTCACGCCGAGCGCGCGGAGTTCCTTCACAAAGCGATCCTGGCGCGTCAGAGACGGGCGCACCCACGGTAGACCTTCGACCTTGTTATACGGGATGAGATTGACGTGCGCGTGGAGTTCACGGGCGATGACCGCGAGCTTCTTGGCCTGCTCCAGCGAGTCGTTGATATCTTCAATCAGGATAAACTCTAAGGTCAGCATACGGCCGTGCTTACGGGCGAAAGCCTTTGCCGCGGGGATGAGTTCCTCGAGCGGAAACTTCTTATTCACCGGCATGATCTGGTTACGGACCTCGTTGGTCGCGCCGTGCAGGCTGATGGCGAGGCGGAAGCCCAGTGGCTCCTCGGCGAGCTTGAGAATCTTGGGGACCACGCCCGAAGTGGAGATCGTGACGCGACGGGCGCCGAAGCCGAAGCCCCAGGGCGCGTTCACGATACGGAGCGCGGACATCAGGTTCTCGTAGTTGGCCAGCGGCTCACCCATACCCATCACCACGATATTGTCGAAGGACGCCAGGCCTTCGGCGGCGCGGGCGGGATCCGTCTTGTCCTCAATCCGGCAGACCTGAACAAGCTGGGAGACGATTTCGCCGATCGAGAGATCGCGCTTCCAGCCCTCGAGACCCGAGGCGCAGAATTTACACCCATAGGCACAGCCGACCTGGGTCGAGATGCAGATCGTCCGGCGGGACTTCTCCTGCCCCACCCCTTCCATCGGGGCCCGGATGATGACGGTCTCGATGAGGGAGCCGTCCCGGAGGCGCTGGAGGATCTTCTGGGTGACGTCGGAGGAGGCCTTACGCTGAACTAGACTGGTCGCCTCGAAGTCATAATTGGCCAGAAGCCAGGCCCGGAGGTTGGCGGGGAGGTTGGTCATCGCCTCCGGGGTCTCGGCCCGGCGCGGGTACAGCCATTCGAAGACCTGACCGGCCCGGTAGCGGGGGTGGCCGTCCGCGACCAACCGCTCGCCGAGGGTCTCGGGAGTTTCGCCGTGGATTGAGGGTTTTTCGGGCTTAAAGGCCATGTGGGACGCAGGTCAGGAGGACTGTCGAGGCATAGACCCCAAAGCCCCCCGCCTTCCTGCTTGCAAGTGAGAATTGTTATGCCCAAAACCCACTTTTGCAATGAGCAACAAGGCACTCAACCCACAAGGTGGTAAAATCAACTCCCTGCAGGCCGCCATCGACTTGGTCGCCACGGGTCAGCCGGCCTTCTGCCTCCACCAAGCTTGGGGTATCGGCGTCATCCGCGCCTACGACGAAGCCACCAAGCGCCTCACCGTCGATTTCCCTGAACAGAACAAGAAGGCCCACGTCATGGATGCCGCCTTCTTCCTCGGCAAGATCGAGGTCATCAATCCTAACGGCGTCGTGGCCAAGGCCTACGGCGACACCACCAAGGCCGCGATCGCCAACATAGTAGCCAACGACCCTGCCGGCGTCGTGAAGGCTCTCCTCGCCGAATACCCCACTGGCGAGTGCACCTCTTACGCCCTCGAAGCCAACCTCGACCGCGTCTATTTCGCCTCCCTGCCTGCCGGCAAGGATCGCGCCACCTCCTTCAAGGCCTGGTGGACCAAGGCCCGCGCCGCCCTCCGCAAGGATCGCGCCATCCTCGTCCCCGAGCGTAAAGGCGGCCTCTACGCCCTACTCGAAGCCCCCAAGGACCTCGGTGAAGATCTCTTCGCCCAGTACGAAGGCGCCCCTAATTTCGAACGTAAGCTCGTCCTCCTCGAAGAACTCGCCGATTGCGCCTCCTCGGAGACACGCTCGGCCGCCACCGCCGCCAACCTCGAGAAAGTCTCCGCCGACCTCGCCAAGGAAATCAAGAAACTCGAAACCGCCCGCAAGCGCGACAATCTCCCCGCCATCCTCGGCGGCATCTGGAATCGCGATAAGTTCTTCCGCTCTTCGGTGGAAAACGTCGAAACCGTCAGCCCGACGGCCTCGGAAATCATCGCCCTCTGCACCGAAAGCGACCTCGCCTTCGTCGCACTGAACATCCCGCATACTACCGAGAAGATCCGCAGCCTGCTCGACCTCGTGCGCGCCCACCACGGCGACAACTGGTCCGAACGCGCCTTCGACCTACTCCGTAACCGCGATATCGGTGGCACCAAGAGCGGCTCCGCCAAGCTCGTCTCCGAATCGATTGCCTACCTCTGCGACCAGGAACTCGCCGCCGCCGTCTCCGCCCGCTTTGCCCAGTGGCTCGAGACCCGCGAACTGCGCGCCCCGGTCATCATTTGGGTCATCAAGAACCGCGACTCGAAGAAGTACGCCGACATCGTCGGCCGCCTGATCAACCCCTCGTTGCTCGGCGCCATCCTCTCCTCGATCGACACCGAATCCCTCGAGTCCAACTCCACGGCACGCATCCCGCTCGCCAACGAACTCATCAAGGACAAGGAGCTCATCGCTAACATCCTCATCCCCGCCGACGGCAAGAAGGCCGACAGCGAAACCATCTTCGACCTGACCCGCACGATGATGAGCAGCCAGGGCTTCGACGAGATGACCAAGAAGGCGCTCCTCTCACGTCTCGCCAAGATCGAGCCGCACGTCCAGCGCCTCGCCAAGTCCAAGCATTCGGGCTCCGAAGCCGAGGAAAAGGAACTCCTCGTCTCCAAGCTTTCGAAGGAAGAAAAGGAGCGCGAGCTCGAGGACATCGTCAAGGTGCGCCTCCCCGCGGTCAAGGAAGCCATCCAGATTGCCAAGGAGCACGGCGACTTGAAGGAAAATTCCGAATACAAGATGGCCCGTCAGGACCATGACACCCTCGCCGCCCGCCGCGCCGAGCTCGACGGCATCCTCAAGAAGGCCAAAGTCACCGACTTCAAGGAAGCCAACACGGACACCATCAGCGTCGGCTCCAGCGTGGTCCTCCGCCGCGGCTCCGACCAGGCTGAGATCGCCTACGACCTGCTCGGCGCCTGGGACGGCGAACCGGAGAAGAACATCCTCTCCTACATCTCGCCCCTCGCGAAGCAGTTCCTCAACCACAAGACGGGCGAGACCTTCACGACGAACATCAACGGCAAGGCCGAGAACTGGACCGTCATCCGCATCACCCGCTGGGTCGATAAGCGCTAAGCCCCTGCTAAATGGCCTGCTGACGAAGCCCCGGAAACGGGGCTTCCTCTTTTGACACGGGGCCCGGCGCGCCCCAACCTGCCCGCATGTCCGACCCTTGGGAAACCCTGCGCCTCCTGGCCGACCCGACCAGGTCCCGCATGCTCCACCTGCTTCACCGCGGCGAGCTGGCTGTCGGCGAACTCCAGGAAATCCTCGGCCTCCCCCAGTCACGCATCTCGACTCACCTCGCGTTACTGCGCAAGGCCCAGCTCGTGCACGACCGACGCGACGGTAAGAAATCGTTCTACTCGCTCGCCCGCGACCTGCCGGTGAGCGTCGCCGGCATCGTGGACGCCGCCCTCGCCGCCAGCGCCCGCGAGCCCAAGTCCGCCGCGGACCAGCGCTCCTTGCAGCGGATCATCGAGAAGCGCCGCCAAAAAGCGGAGCAACACTTCAACCTCGTGGCCGACCGCCTCGGCCGTAACTACTGCCCAGGTCGCTCCTGGGAAGCGATCGGCCAGATGCTCTTCCTGCTTACGCCCCGGGTACGCATCGCCGACCTCGGCGCCGGCGACGGTACGCTCTCGCGCCTGCTGGCCCGCCAAGCCGAAAGCGTCCACTGCGTCGACAACTCCCCCCGGATGGTCCAGGTCGGTCGCGCCTTGGCCAAGAAAGAGCACCTCCGCAACCTGACCTACATCCTTGGCAACATCGAGAAGGTCCCCCTACCCGATCGGAGCATCGACCTCGCCTTGCTCAGCCAAGCCCTGCACCACGCCGAGAACCCGCGACTGGCTCTGGCGGAGGCCTTCCGCATCCTCAAGCCCGGCGGCCGCTTACTTATCCTCGACCTCCGCGCCCATCGTTTCGAGAAAGCCCGCGAGCTTTACGCTGACCGCTGGCTCGGATTCAAAGAAAACGAACTCCATGACTGGATCGAGGAGGCGGGTTTCCGCCAATCCGAGGTCCGGGTCGTCGCCAAAGAGGTAAAAGAGCCGTGTTTTGAGACCATTCTGGCGACCGGAATGAAGCCCGGAGCCTGAGTTATTCACAGGGGCCATCCTTGGGGTATCCCCCTTTGAATGATTGTCTTTCAAAAGGGGCTTATTGCTTGGCAATCTGCGGCCGGCTAGGCTAATTCTACATACCCCCAGATGCGGAGCTAAACGCTCCCCTCAACCGATGCTTATCAAAGAGTCCCGCACCTATAAATTGGCCAAGGCCGCCCTGCTCGCCGTCCTCATTGCCCTGACCCCTGTCAGCGGCGACCTCAAGGCGCAGACTCGCCCGCTGCCCACCGCTCAGAAGCCCCAAGAGGACCCGCTGTCCCTCCTCTACAAGGATGCGATCAAGAACCTTGAAGAAAAGAAGTACCGGGAGGCCCTCGCACTGTTCGAGGATCTCGACGCCAAAGCCGTCGACGTCGAGCCGAAGCTGAAGGCCGTCGTCTCGTTCCAGAAATCGCTCTGTCATTTCTTCATCAAGGATTGGCCGCGGGCTGAAACCGAACTGACCGCCTTCCTCGACAAGTTCCCCAAGGGCACGGAGGACTTCCTGTCTGATACCGATAATCGCCGCGGCACCGCCGAACTTCTGCTCATCGAAGCCTTTTCCAAGCAGGGCAAATGGGAGCTCGCGCTCGCCCGCCTTGAGAAGATTCGCACCAACACACTCGCTCGCCCCGAAGAGCGCGTCAGCGCCTTCACCCTTTCCGCCCAAATCCTCGTCGACCGCGCCAAGAGCTCGCCGGACGAAGTCAAGCGCGCGGCCTTCGCCCAGGCTATCACTCTCCTGAAGCAAGCGACCGCCGGCGGCATCAGCACCCCGGAAAGCCGTGAGGCCGCTTACAAGCTGGTCGACATGTACACCAAGCTTGGCCTGACCAAGGAAGCGACCCAGCTGAAGAACGAAATCGACGCGAAGAGCACCGGTTCACCCGTCGAAGTCGTTCGCTCCAATTTTCAGCGCCTCGAAATCGGCGACGCCCGCTTCTCCGCCGCCGAAACGGCCGCCGACGAGAATTTCCGCGGCGACTTCTATCGTCAGGCCCTCACCAATTACCAGGGTACGCTGCGTCGCGCTAACCTGAGCAGCTCTTTCGGTCGCGCCATCGAGGCCAAGCAGGCGGAGGTCGATACGATGACGAAGAACTTCCCCAAGCCGAACCCCGAACAGGCCGCCAATCTCGAGAAGACCAAACAGGAGGTCGTGCAGTTCAAGAAGATCCAGGAAGAGTTCAACGCCAACAAGGACTACGACGCGTTCATCTCCTACCGCATCGGCCTCTGTCTCCTCGAACTGAATCGCCCGTGGGAAGCCCACGTGGCCTTCCTTGATATCTTTGAAAATAGCCCCAGCTTCAGCCGGATCTCCGGAGCCTACTACTACCACATCCTCGCCCTACGCCGCATCGGCCGCAACAACGAGGCCCAGGCGAAGTGTAAGGAGTTCATCGCGAAGTTCCCGAAGGATGATCAGGTCTCTCCCATAGCCCTAATCCTCGGTGACATCTCTCAGGAACGCGAAGAGTTCCCCGAGGCCATCACCCACTACAAGTGGGTCCTGAGCAACGTAAAGACTCTCACCCCCGAGGTCATCGAAGAAATCGACTTCCGCATCGCGGCTTGCCTCTTCTCTCAGGTCGATTGGGCGCCCGCCCAGAAAGCATTCGAGGAGTTCCTCAAGAAGCACGAACGCTCCCCGGTCCGCCAGCAGGTGCTTTACATGAACGCGCTCTGCTCGTTCTTCCAGGGCAAGTACAAGGAGACCAAGGCCGACTTCGACAAGTACGAGCAGGAATACCCGAAGGGTCAGTTCATCCCCGACGTCCGCTACCGCCAGGCCATCGTCAAGTTCGGCACCAGCCCGCGCGATATCCCCGGCACCATCAAGCTCTGCGAAGACTGGATCAAGGATTACGCCAAGACCAACACCGACGAAGTCATCTCCCAGATGCCCGAGGTCTACACGCTGATCGGCGACGCCAACATCGCCCTTGCCGACGAGATCGACAAGAAGGTCAAGGCCGCTGACCTCGACGTCCGCGTCAACGCCAAGACCCCCGACAAGGCCAAATTCGTCGAGATTAGGACCAAGTTTGAGAAGGAGAAGGAAGCCGTCACCAATAAGGCTATCGACGCCTACGAAGCCGCCGCCAAGAGCGCTCGCACCAATCCGCAGGCCCTCGAATTCGTGCTCGGCGAACTCCGCAAACTCCTCCCCGGCCGCGGCGAACACAAGCGCATGCGCGACCTGTTCAAGGAAATCTTCGACTGGAACCACAACGACCCGAAGGCGATGACCTACCTCTACGAGGTCATCCGCTCCACCGAACGCATGGGCGACATGCCTGAGTTCGCTGCCGAATCCGAGAAGATCCGCAAGAAGTTCAGCGCCCAACTCGCCGACGCCCGTAAGGCCGTCGACACACTCGAGCGTAAGCAGGGGGTCACCCAACCCGAGATCGACGTCGCCAAGACGGCCGTCCGGAAGCTCTCCACCGAACTCGAGGCCGAACTCGCCAAGGTCGAGGCCAAGCGCCAGACCTCCATCGCCGACCAGAAGAAGCGCGCGCTCAAGATTCTTTCCGATGCCGTCTCTGAATCCATCAACGACCGCACCCAGGAAGGCACCGAGAAGCTCATCGTTTTCCTCGCCGAGAAGCTCGCCCGCAAGGTCAAGCGCGTGAAGCCGGGCGCCAAGCCCGAACCCGGCGCCTACACCAGCGCCGACGCCGAAAAGGAGATGGTCAAGCTGCTCCGCCTCGAAGAGCACCGCAACTCCCTCGTCGCGCAAGCCCGCGGCTTCTTCGCGCTCGGCGAACTCGCTATCTTCACCCGCGAACCCGAGAAGACCGCCGCCAACTTCGCCAAGATCGCCGCCAACTACAAGGCCGAGGAACTCAACCCGACGATCCTCGGACTCGTCGGCGACAGCCTCCTCTCCAAGGGCGACAACAAGAAGGCCGCCGATTATTTCGCCTACATCCTCGAGCATTCCCGCTCCTCGGAATACGCCGACTACGGCTTCGCCGGTCTGGCCGAGATCGCCTTCGCCAACAAGAAGTACGCCGAAGCCCTCTCGCTCTGCAACGAGGCCATCGACAACAACATCCTGATGTCGAAGGAGCTCGACCTCCGTTTCACCCGCGCCCGCGCCCTCGCCGAGCTCGCCAAGTACAAGGAAGCCAAGGAAGAGTTCGAAGAAATCGCCAAGACCAAGGAATGGCGCGGCGAAAAGACGGCCGCCTCCCTCTATTGGCTCGGCCTGATGGCCGAACGCCAGGCGACCGACGAGAAGGGCTATAACGAGGCCATCGCCTACTACCGCCGCTGCTTCATGACCTGGAAGAAATATGAGGTCTGGGCCGCTAAGTCCTATTTCGCTTCCGCCAAGCTATTCGCCACGAAGCTCAACCAGAAGGACGCTGCTAAGGTGCTCCTGAAGGAGATGCTCGAGAAGGATCGCATCAAGGATACCCGCGAAGCGGAAGAAGCCAAAGCCTTCCTCCTCGGACTCTAATCGCCATGCGCCTCTCCCTCCTCTTCCCCGCCCTCGCGCTCCTCGCCGCCGCCTCGTCGCCGGCCCAGACCTTCGTCTTCAAAGGTGAACGCTGGGAAATCAATGACCCGTTCAAGATGGATAACTCCATCCCACCCAAGCCGGTCGTCGACGCCAAGAAAGGCACAATCAACGTCGTCAAAGGTACCATCGACCGAGTCAGCAGCGCCGCCGGCTTCGATGCGACCATCACCCGCAAGCTGTCTGAAGTCACCGAAGTGATCTGGCCCATGCCCTCCCGCCTTCAAGAAGCCCAAGCCAACGTGAGCCGGGGCGAACCCGCCAAGGCCCTCGATAACGTCGAAGCCGTCCTGAAGTTCTTCGAACCGATCAAGAACGTCCCCGGCTCCTGGTGGGCCCGCGCGTCCATCGTCAAACTCGACGCCCTCGACCGCCTCGAGAACGATGCCGCCACGGAAGCATTCCTCAACGCCTTCGAGAAGGAAGAGGCCGCTAAGCTCCCCGAAGTCGCCACCCAGATTCAGCTCGCCCGCCTGATGCAGCGCGCTCGCAAGGGAGACCACGACGCGGTCGTCAAAGAAGCGACCGAACTCCTGACCAAGGTGGACACCGCCGAACTCCAGGCCCGCCTCCACCTCGTCAAAGGCAACTCGCTCTTCGCCTCCAAGAAGTACGAGGCCGCGATGACCACCTACCTCCGCGTGCCGGTCTTCTTCGGCTCCGAGTCGGAAATCGTCCCCAAAGCTATGCTGGGCGCCGCCCGCTCATTCCGCGGCATGGACAGCCCAGCCCTCCGCGACCAGAAGCTCGAGGCCATCTCCAATCGCTATCTCTACGACATCATCGTCTCCTACCCGGTCTCCAAGGAGGCCGAGGAAGCCAAGAAGATGCTTCCCAAGGAAGAACGTGCCAAGGCCGAGGCCGATCAAAAGAAGATCGCCGCCGGCGGCCCCCTCCCGGACGGCGTCATCATGGCTAAGCCTAAACTTGCCGCCGAAGAGAAGGTCGAAGGCAATAAGTGAGTCCTTGCCCCTTTCCAAAACCTAACCTAAAACCAACCTACACCCCATCATCATGAAGATGAATCTCCGCAATACCTCCTTCAGCGCCGTCCTCCTC
This sequence comes from Opitutus sp. GAS368, assembly GCA_945882655.1. Lineage (GTDB taxonomy): Bacteria > Verrucomicrobiota > Verrucomicrobiia > Opitutales > UBA953 > UBA953. The sequence goes on along the minus strand of CAMCWL010000001.1, from coordinate 23,135 downwards.
GGCCTGATGACCATCGCAGCCTCGGCCCAGGAAGCCGCCGGTGGCGCCCACAGTAGTAAGACCCTCATGGACCTCTTCATTGAGGGCGGCTGGGTCATGTACCCGATCACCGCCTGTTCCGTGGCGATGATCTGGTTTATCGTCGACGGCTACATCCGCACGAGCGCTGGTAAGCTCTACCCCGTCGACCATGTCACTCAGCTCCGCGAGCTCTTCAAAAAAGGTGACTACGTCGGTGCCTATGCCTTCGCTAAGACCGCCGGCTCTCCCGTCGCTGACGTTGTCCGCGCGGGCGTCGCCTTCACCCCGGATGGCAAGACCATGACCGAAGAAGCCATCATCTCCGAAATCACCCGAGTCCAAGCCGAGCTCAAGGGCCGTTCCTCCTACCTCTCCGTGATCGGCGTCTGTACCCCGATGATCGGCCTGGTCGGTACCGTGACCGGCATGATGAGCGCGTTCGAAACCCTCGGCACCTCCGGTGTGGGTGACCCCTCCAAGCTCTCTGGCGCTATCGGTGAAGTGCTCGTGGCGACCGCCTCCGGTCTCTTCATCGCGATCCCGGCCTTCATCTCCTACTACCTCCTGGCGAACCGCATTAACAAAGGCATCCACGACATCACCGAGATCGTGACCGGCCTGTTCCGCGCCTTCCCCTACGAAGAAGTTGAAGGCCGTAAGGTCGGCGACGAAGAAATCTACGCCGCCAAGCCCGACTGGAACGCGTCCTCGAACTTCCAGTCGTAAGTCCCTTCCACCCCTAACCAAAAAGCACAGCCATGGCAGGCGGAGGAGGAGGCGGAGAAGGGGAACCGGAGTTCCAGGTCGCGCCGATGATCGACGTGCTCTTGGTGCTGCTCATCTTCTTCATGTCCATCACCTCGGCGCAGGTGCTCAAGGTGGACAAGAACATCTCTCTGCCGGTCGCCTCCAACGGCATCAAGCGCGACGACAAGGCCGCTGCGGGACTCATCAATATCTCCTGGGATAAGACCACGGGCCAGGCCAAGTACAAGATCGACGATCGCGAGATCGACCCGAACGACAAGGAAGGCATCGCGAAAGAACTCTCCGACCGCAAAGGCACGAACGAGAAGTACCGCCTACTGATTCGCGCCGACAAAGAATGCCACGCGAAGTACATCTCTAAGGCCCTCGAATGGGGCGCCGAAGCCGGCATCGACAACATCGCCTTCTCCGGCCTCAACCACGAAGAATAAGCCATGAAACAAGCCCCCGAACAGGCCGATTCTAATCCCGGCTTCCAGATCGCTCCCATGATCGACGTGGTCTTCGTGATCATGCTCTTTTTCATGGTCATGGCTGGCGCCGTGAAGGTCGAACATGAGCTGAAGACCACCCTCCCCGGCAACGCCGAGACCGCCAAGGAGACCGAGCTCCCCGACGAAGTCACCATCGGCGTCAGCGAGACCGGCGAAATCACCCTTAATGAAGACCCCGTCGGCCCCCCTGGCGACAAGCTCCTCGAGAACCTCTATAACCAAATGAAGCAGTTGGGACAGGCCGCCGAGCAGTCCAAGACGAAGCTCCTCATCACGGTCCAAGCCGAAGAGAATGCCCGCTACGAACGAGTGATTAATGTCCTCGATTGCCTCGCTAAGGCGAACATCTCGAACGTCACGTTCGCGGTGTCCGACACGGAATAAGCGCTCCGTCAGGACCGCTTACAAAGGCCGCCTCTGGGCGGCCTTTCTGTTTTGCGGATTTACCCAGCCAATCCGCAGCCCATGCTCCCAGACATGAAGACCGCCCTCGTAGCCACCCTCGCCCTCGCCAGCCTCACCCTCTCGGGCTGCATCATCGTGATCGAACAAGCGCCCGCCGAGAAAGCCGCGCCCGCCAAGAAGGCCGCAGCCAAGCCGAATCCGGACAGCGCGTCGAAGTAAACCTTAGCGACCGAAACCGGCTTCAGATTCGAGGACCTTACGGACGGCCTCGAAGTCGTTGCCGATCTTGATCGGTGCGGGCGCGGGCAGCTCACCTGGGAAACGCGAAGCGTGGGCGTCCCCAAAGGCTTCCCGCAACACATCCGGGAACTTGGCCGGATGCGCGGTACCGAAGACGATGACGTCGTCGAGCTTATCGCCGTCGCGAGCCAGCAGATCCTCCGCGGCCTTCCAGCCGACCGCGGAGTGCGGGCAAAGAATATAACCGCCCGCGTCGCGAACGCGGCGCATGGCATCGAGCGTGGCCTTGTCGTCGACGGTGACGGCGCTGACCGACGGGCCACCCTCACGCCAGGCAAGCAGGCGGCTGAGGTTGTTCGGGTCACCGATGTCCATGGCGTTAGAGGCCGTGGGCGTGGCGCGGCGCGGACGATATTCGCCGGTAGCGAAAAGCTCGGGTAAGGGTGAATTCGTGTTGGTCGCGGCGATAAGGGCGGCGACATCGAGACCCATGCGGCGGGCGAGCTGCACGGCGCCGACGTTACCGAGATTACCCGAAGGGACCACGATGCCCATCCGGCGGCCCGGAGCCAACAGACGCTTGGCGTGGAAGGCGAACGGAACCTGGGCGATCAGACGGACCGGATTGATGGAGTTGGCCGTGAGCAATGGGCGGCGACGGCGCAGGGATTCATCGGCGAGCGCGCGCTTCACCATCGCCTGGCAATCATCGAACGTACCATCGACAGACAGCGCGACCACGCCGGGACGGGCGCGGGCGATCTGCGATTCCTGCACGCCACTGACACCGATGCGCGGATAGAGCACCACGGCGCGGACGCCGGGGACGCCGGAACAAGCTTCCGTGACGGCGGCGCCCGTATCACCGGAAGTCGCGGCGAGGACGGTCAACTGCGGGAACTCGTCCCCAAGAACACGCGCGGTGACGCGCACGAGGGTGCGGACAGCAAAGTCCTTGAAGGCCGCGGACGGGCCTTGAAAGAGTTCAAGGACGGCGATGCGTTCAGCCGGTGTGCCCTTGAATCCCTCGGGGTGCACGAGTGGCACCGGGAAGTTGAAAGCTTCCTGACAGAGCTGACGAAGGACGGCCGGTCCAAGGACTTCGGCGAAATAGGGGGCCACGACGGCCTCGGCGAGGTCGGCATAGGAAGCGTCGCGATGGCGCTCCACGAAGTCGGGCGCGATTTGCGGGATGTGCGTGGGCACCCAGAGGCCGCCCTTAGCGGGTATGGCCGAAAGCAGCACGTCACGCAGGGAACCGCGACAGGAAGCATCGACGGTAGAGACGAATTCCAACTTAGGACTCGGAGAGGACATGGACACCCTTGGGATTGATGCGCGAGACGTAAGGCGTGGCCTTGATCGGCACCGAAGCGAACACGGCGGCGACGGCAGCGGCGACCTTACGGGCAGTCTCCTCGCCGTCGCAGAGCGCAAACACGCTTGGTCCGGCGCCGGAGATCGAGAAACCCAGCGCGCCGGCAGCCATGGCGGCAGCCTTGGCGCGGTAGAACTCAGGAATCAAGCGGTGGCGGTGGGGCTCGGCGATAAGGTCGTGAAGTGAACGACCGATGAGGGCGTAGTCGCTCTTGAAGAAGCCGCACAGCAGACCACCGAGATTGCCACTCTGCTGCGTGGAAGTCTCGAGCTGAATCTGGCGAGGCATGATCTCGCGGGCGACCTTGGTCAGCACAACAATATCAGGGTGAACGACGGCTGCCCAGAGACGCTCCGGGATCGGGACGTCCATGACGTCGAGCTCAGCGTTAGAACGGATGAGGGTGATGCCACCAAGGAGACAAGGTCCGACGTTATCGGCATGCCAGGCTCCATCGGCAGCGGCTTCGCCGGCGACCACGAAAGGGAGTAACTGCAGACGCGTCAGCGGGTCGCCGAGGAGACGATTGACGACGAAGGCACCGCCGACCGCGCTCGCGGCGCTGGAGCCGAGGCCACTGCCGAAGGGCATCTTCTTGTGGATCTCCATCTCGATACCGAGGTCGCTCTTGCCGAGATGACGGAGCAACGCATGGGCGGAGACGCCAGCGGTGTTCTTCTTCGAATCGAGGGGCAGGCGGCCGTCGTCACCGGTGATTTTGGTGATGCGCAGGCCAGGGGTGGTCGAGAAGCGGGCCACGATCTCGTCGCCCGGGGCATCGATGCAGAAGCCAAGGACGTCGAAACCGCAGGCCACGTTGGCCACGGTGGCAGGCGAAAAGATACGGACTTCTTTGAGCGGCTGAGCGGACATAAGGCCCCTTTAACAGGGGTGGGCAGACCTTTCGGGTTGCCTCCCCATCGGTCAACGGTGAACATGACGGTTACCAGTCCTTTGATGTCCAACCGCATCCACCAGAACGGTTTTGTGACCGTGGCGGCCGCCTCGCCGGCCCTCCGCCTGGGGGACCCTGCGGCCAACGCCACCCTGATTATCCAGGCCCTGGAAAAAGCCGCCCAAGAGGGGGTGGAAATTGTCGTTCTCCCTGAGCTCTGCCTCACGGGCTACAGCTGTGGTGACCTCTTCGGCCAGCGGACCCTCCTTAACGGCGCCGTAAAGGCCCTAGGGCAGGTTTGCGAGGCTACCGCGAAGCTTGGCCTCACCGCCCTCGTCGGCACCCCTCTGGAGGTCAATGGACGCCTCTTCAACGTGGCCGTCGCAGTCTCCCGCGGCAAGATCCTCGGGGTCGTCCCGAAGACCCACCTCCCGAACACCGGGGAATTCTACGAACAGCGCTGGTTCGCCTCAGCCCGGGTCGCCCCGGTCGCTGAAATCGAACTCCTCGGCCAGAAGGTGCCCTTCGGCACCGACCTCCTCTTCCAGGCGACCGACATGCCAGACTGCATGCTCGGCATTGAGATCTGCGAAGACCTCTGGGCCGTCGAACCTCCGAGCGGAGCCCAAGCCCTCGCCGGCGCCACCCTGCTCTGTAACCTTTCCGCCAGCGACGAGCTCCTCACCAAGGCCGCCTACCGCCGCGACCTAGTGAAGTCGCAGTCTGCCCGCTGCCTCGCCGCTTACGTCTACGCCGCCGCCGGCGCCGGCGAATCGAGCACCGACATCGTCTACAGCGGTCACGGCCTCATCGCTGAGAACGGCGTCGTCCTCGGCGAATCCGAGCGCTTCCGCTTCGATCTCGCGCTGATCGTCTCACAGATCGACCTCGACCGCCTCGCGGCTGAACGCCGTCGTAATAGCACCTTCTTCGGCGCCCCCGTGGCCGTCCGCCCACGCGTCATCGGCTTCACCCTCGGCGTGCCGACCGGCCAGACACCTAAGTTGCGTCGCCGTTACAGCCAACATCCGTTCGTACCGTCGGACCCGCACCGTCGCGACGAGAACTGTCAGGAAATCTTCGCGATTCAGTCCACGGGCCTCGCTCGCCGCATCCGCCACACGGGCCTCAAACACGTCGTCATCGGTGTCTCGGGAGGCCTTGATTCGACGCTCGCCCTGCTCGTCACGCTCGAAGCCTTCAATCGCCTCGGCCTCGACCGCAAGGGTATCATCGGACTCACGATGCCCGGCCCCGGCACGTCAGCCCGCACGCGCGTCAACGCGATGCGCCTGATGGAGACGCTCGGCATCACCGCCCGCGAGATCCCGATCAACGAAGCCGTCGAGCAGCACCTGCGCGACATCCAGCATCCGCCCGGCAAGCACGATGTCACCTTCGAGAACGCCCAGGCCCGCGAGCGCACGCAGATCCTGATGGACGTCGCCAACCAGAGCCACGGCTTCGTCATCGGTACCGGCGATCTTTCCGAAGCCGCGCTCGGCTGGTGCACGTTCAACGCCGACCACATGTCGATGTACCACGTGAACATCGGCGTGCCAAAGACCTTGGTGAAGCACCTCGTCGGCTGGGCCGCCCACGCCCGCCACGTCGGCACCGAACGCTCCATCCTCGAGGACATCGTGGCGACCCCCGTCAGCCCTGAGCTGCTGCCTCCGGGCGACGATGGCGAGATTGCCCAGCAGACGGAGATGCTGGTCGGACCGTACGAGCTCCACGATTTCTTCCTCTACCACATCATCCGCAACGGCTTCCGCCCCTCGAAGGTCCTCTGGATCGCCGAGCACGCGTTTGCCGGGAAATATGATCAGGCGGAGATCCGCCACTGGCTCCGCTCTTTCCTGAACCGCTTCTTCAGCCAGCAGTTCAAGCGCTCGGCCATGCCGGACGGCCCCAAGGTGGGCTCGCTGGCCCTGTCCCCCCGCGGCGATTGGCGCATGCCTTCCGACGCCGAGGCGACGGCGTGGCTTGCCGAACTGGGCTAACCCTGCTTGATGGAAGGCGTGAGCCCTTCCGCGCAGACGCATCCCGCCGCCACCCAGGCCCTCCTGGCGAAGCTGGGTCCGCAGGTCGTCCTGACCGACGAAGCCGCGTGCTTCGCCGCCTCGTTCGATAACATGCGCCTGTCTTTCATGCCCGAGGCGGTCGTCCGCCCGGCGACGGAAGACGATATCGCCATCACGCTGAAGCTCGCCAACGAACACCGCGTCCCGGTTACGGTCCGCGGCCGCGGCACCGGCACGACCGGTGCCTGCGCCCCCATCAAGGGCGGCTGGGTCATCCACCTCGACCACTGGGACAAAATTGAGATCGATCCGGTCTCGTCGATGGCGACGGTGCAGCCCGGCGCGATCACGGCACACATCAACGATCTCGCCGCTCCGCACGGGCTCTTCTTTCCGCCGGACCCGTCGTCGGTGAAGCACTGTAGCATCGGCGGAAATATCGCCACTAATGCAGGCGGCCTACGCGCGGCCAAATACGGCGTCGTCCGCGACCACGTCTACGCCCTCGAAGGCTTCCTCCCGACCGGCGAGAAGGTCCGCTGGGCCGCCCCGCTCCGCAAGTTCGTCAGCGGCCTCAACCTGCGCGACTTGTGGATCGGCTCCGAAGGCACGCTCGGCGTCATCACCAAAGCGACCCTCAAACTTTCCGTCCTGCCCGCCGCCCGGCGCACCTTCCTGCTGGCCTTCCGCACCGATGAAGCTGCGCTCGAAGCGGCCATTGAACTCATCTCTCTGCGCGTGAACCCTTCGGTGCTCGAGTTTCTCGACGTCCAGACGGTCGCCGCCACGGAGAAACGCCGCGGCCAGCGCGTCTTAACCGACAGCGAACTGGCCGGCTCCGCCGAGACGCACGCGGCGCTGCTCGTCGAGATCGACGGACACCCCGCCGCCCTCTCCGATGATGCGGTCAAGGTCATCGCCTGGGCCAAGCGACATGCAGTCGCCTTCCGTGCCCCCGAAGGAGAAGCGGAAGCCGAATCGCTCTGGGAACTCCGTCGCACCTGCTCGCAGGCAATGTTCGCCCTCGGCGATGCTAAGCTCAACGAGGACGTCGTCGTGCCGATCCGCAGTTACGTCGCCCTCCTCCGCTTTACCCGCGAGGTCCGCGATCGCTTCGGTCTGGCGACACCGACCTTCGGACATGCAGCGGACGGCAACTTCCACGTGCACATCATGTACGATCGCTTCAATCCAGAGCACTGTCGCAAGGCCGAGCTGGCCATCCGCGAAGTCATGGAAAAGGTCGTCGAGCTCGGCGGCGCGATCACGGGTGAACACGGTATCGGCCTCGCGAAGTCCCCGTTCCTCAGCCTGCAGCACACGCCGGCCGAAATCGGCGCGATGCTCGCAATCAAGAAGGCCCTCGACCCGAACGGCATCCTCGCACCCGGCCAGATTTTCGAACCCTTCAATGTCTGGGAGCATCGTCCGATCAAGGTCACGCTGCCTTGGGACAAGCACTGATCCATGCCCCGCACTGTCGCTGTCTTTGACTGGGACGGAGTCGTCATCGACTCCTCCGTCGCCCATGAACGCTCCTGGGAAGCCTTGGCCAAGGAAGAGAACCTCCCCCTGCCAGCTGATCATTTCAAACGTGGCTTCGGCAAGCGCAACGAGCTGATTATCCCCGACATCCTAAATTGGTCGCGCGATCCGGCCGAAGTGAAGCGCCTGTCTCATCGCAAGGAGGCCCTCTATCGCGACATCGCGCGCACCGGCCATGTCCGCCTGCTCCCCGGCGTCCGCGAACTCTGCGGCTCGCTCAACGACCTCGGCATCCCCTGCGTAATCGGTACCTCGACGCACAAGGAGAACCTCGCGCTGTCCTTCGAGCTCTTCGGCATCGGCCACTTCTTCGCCGGTGCGGTGGCCAGCGAAGACGTCACGAAGGGTAAGCCCGACCCAGAAGTCTTCCTCAAGGCCTGCGCCCTCGGCGGCGGCGACCCGGCGACGTCCTTCGTCTTCGAGGATTCCTTCTCAGGCCTGCAGGCCGGCCTCTCCGGCGGGTTCATCACGATCGCCCTCGCGACGACCAATACCCGCGAACAGCTGGAGCCCGTCGGCGCCCATCGCATCGTGAAGGACCTTTCGGAGGTCGACCCGCAGTGGCTCGCCCGCGGACGCCTAGGCTGAGATGGAATTCCGTCTCAAATCCGACTACCGCCCGATGGGCGACCAGCCGACCGCAATCGCCGCGCTCGAAGCCTCCTTGCGTGCTGGCAACGCGCGCCAAACGCTCCTCGGCGTGACGGGTTCGGGTAAAACGTTCACGATGGCGAACCTGATTGTGCAGCAGCAGCGCCCGGCGCTCATCATCTCGCACAACAAGACGCTGGCCGCGCAGCTGTACTCGGAGTTCAAGAACTTCTTCCCCGAGAACGCGGTCGAATACTTCGTCAGCTACTACGACTACTATCAGCCGGAAGCCTACGTGCCGTCGACGGACACCTTCATCGAGAAGGATTCGGCCATCAACGAGGACATCGAACGCCTGCGCATCAGCGCCAGTAGCGCCCTGCTCTCCCGCCGCGACGTCGTGGTAATCGCTTCGGTCTCCTGCATCTACGGCCTCGGCTCACCCGAGGATTTCCTGGCCGCGATGATCGCGCTTAAGACCGGCATGACGATGCGCCGCGACGAACTCCTCGCGAAACTCGTCGCCAATCAATACGTCCGCAACGACGCCATCCTGGAGCGCTGTAACTTCCGCGCCCGCGGCGAGACGATTGATGTCTGGCCGGCCTACATGGAGTCCGCGGTCCGCCTGGAATTCTGGGGCGATACGCTTGAGGCTATCCGTGAGCTCGATCCCGTGAGCGTGAAGCCGGGCAAGCAGCTCCAGAAGTTCGACCTCTATCCGGCCAACCAATACGTGATGGCCCCGGGTCGGGTGAAAGCTGCCGCGGCCGCTATCCGCGCCGAGCTCGAAGAACGCGTCGATCATTTCGAGAAGACGAACCGCCTCGTGGAAGCCCAACGTATCCGGATGCGCGTGGAGCACGACCTCGAGATGCTCCGCGAGACGGGCTTCTGCCCTGGTATCGAGAACTACTCGATGCACATGTCAGGCCGCCGCCCTGGCGAACGCCCGCACTGCCTCTTGGACTTCTTCCCGAAAGATAAGCTGGTCTTCATCGATGAAAGTCACGTCTCGGTCTCGCAGATTGGCGGGATGTACCACGGCGACCGCGCTCGCAAGGAACGCCTCGTCGAGTTCGGCTTCCGCCTGCCCTCCGCCCTCGAGAATCGGCCACTACGCCCAGAAGAGTTCGACGTGATTGTGGACCAGGCGGTCTACGTCTCCGCCACGCCTGCGCCGCACGAATACAAGGTTTCGTCCGTCATCGCTGAGCAGGTCATCCGCCCGACGGGCCTGCTCGACCCGGTCATGGAAGTGCGCCCGATCGCGGGTCAGGTCGAGGACATCATCGGCGAGGCCAAAGCCGTCGCTTCCCGCGGCTTCCGTACCCTCGTCACGACGCTCACGAAGCGGATGTCCGAAGACCTCGCCAACTTCATGCGGGATAGCGGACTTAAGGTCGAATACCTGCACTCCGACATCGATGCGATTGAACGCGTCGAGATTCTCCGCCGCCTGCGCGCCGGCTCCTTCGACGTCCTCGTCGGCGTCAATCTCCTCCGCGAAGGCCTCGACCTTCCCGAAGTCGCGCTCGTGGGTATCCTCGACGCCGACAAGGAAGGCTTCCTCCGTAGCGAGACGAGCCTCATCCAGACCTCCGGCCGCGCGGCGCGCCACGTCGAAGGCAAGGTCCTGCTCTACGCCGATGTGATGACGAAATCCCTCACGCGTGCGCTCACCATCTGCGGCGACCGCCGCAAGCGCCAGGAAGCCCATAACACGAAGTACGGCATCACCCCGAAGAGCACGAGCCGTAAGATCGAGGAAAGCCTCGTGGACCTCGAAGCCGACGAAGCCCTCGCGGTGGCCGAAGGCACCGACGACCGCGACATCGCGCGCGTCCTGTCCGACATGGAAACCGAGATGCTGGCGGCGGCGGACGAACTTCAGTTCGAACGCGCGGCGAATCTACGCGACCAGATTGAAGCGTTGCGCACCGGCAAGCCGGCTTCGCCGAAGCGCCACAAGGGCCACCGCTGATCAGCCGAAACGGCGCGTCAGGTCGGCATCCGTCCACTCGACATAGGTCCGACGTCCACGCGGGCAACTGCCGGGCTGGACGGTATGGAACAACGCCTGCACGAGCTCCATCAATTCGCCGTCCGAAAGGCTGTCGCCCTTGCGGCGAGCCTTGATGACAGCAATCTTGGCGAGGGCATCATAGGCCAGCGAGGGACGACCGAAGTCGCCTTCGCGGCGGGCCATCTCGGCCAGCAAGTCGCGGACGAAGGCCAAGGCGTCCTCTGGCTCGAGCCATGCAGGGAGAGCCTGAATCCGCCAGAAGTTGCGGCCGTATTCTTCAAAATCGAAACCAGCGGAGGATAGTAGCGGCATCCGTTCCTTGAGCACCGCGGCAGGCAACGGCTCGAGCTCGATGCTCAGCGGCACGAGCATCGGCTGGCTGACCGGCTTCTGCGCGGTGAACTGCGCGAGGATGGATTCGTAAAGCACGCGCTGGTGCGCTGCCCCGATGTCGAGGATGGCCAAGCCCGTGGGCGTCTCGAAAACGGCCCGCTCTTCGCGCAGACGGGAAAGCAGGCGCCAACCGAGGCGGACCGCCGGCGCATGATTCGGCTGAGCTGGAACGGCAGAAGGCGGCACGTACGCTGCCGGCGTTCCGCTCGCTGAGACCGGCGAGCTCAGCGTCGGCACAGCGGGAGCTGTCAGCGGCGTCGCCGTGGACACAGACGGAATCGTTGTAGCCGGCAGACCGTCGTCAGCACGGGCGCGCAGGACCGCGAGGACGGATTCGATCAGGAAATTTCGCACCTTGGCTTCGTCGCGAAAACGTACCTCACGCTTGGCGGGATGGACGTTCACGTCGACCCACGCCGGATCCATCTCCAGGAAGACGAACGCCAGCGGGTAACGCCCCTTGGGAATGAGCGTGTGATAACTCTCGGTCAGCGCAAAGGCCATCGTGCGGCTATCGACTGGTCGGCCGTTGACGACCGTGACCAGATCCTGACGCGTACCACGACTCACGCCCGGCTTGCCCAGTAGGCCACTGAGGCGCATGCCTGGACGGGCAAAGGAAGGCATAATCGTGACCTCTTCGGCTACCTGACGGCCCCAGATTTCGCGGACACGATCCAGTAGCGGCGCATTACCCGGCGAGCGGAAGATTTCGCGGCCGCCTTCGCGCAGAAGGAAACCGACTTCAGGATGAGCGATGGCGTAGAGACGCACCAGACGCACGATATGAGCCGCCTCGGTCTCATCGGACTTCAGGAACTTCAGCCGAGCCGGGACCGGATGGAAAAGATTGGAAACCTCAATGCGCGTACCTGGCGCCATCCCATGGTCACGCCGGTGCACCAGCTTACCGCCATTGATCGCGATTTCGGTGCCCGAAGGCGCGGAGGCCGGACGGGTCTGCATCGTGAAGCGGGCCACGCTCGCAATGGAGGGAAGCGCTTCTCCGCGGAAACCGAAGGTCGCGATGCGGTCGAGGTCGGAAGCCACCTGGATCTTGCTGGTCGCATGACGCTCAAGGCTCAGCAGCGCTTCATCGCCCGTCATGCCCTTCCCGTCGTCCTCGACAATCATCTGGGCCTTGCCGCCCCGAGAGAAATCGACCGTCACGCGACGCGCGTCGGCGTCGAGCGAGTTTTCCAGCAGTTCCTTGATGACCGCAGCCGGGCGTTCCACCACTTCACCGGCGGCAATCTGGTTGGCCACTGTCGGCTCAAGGATGCGGATGGTCGACATGGTCAGGCAGGCTTGGCCGCAGACCGTCCGAGGGGACGGCCGAGGACGCGGCTGGGGCGGACGGAAGGCACCCGCGAACCTTTGCCCTTCGCCCCCTCCCCTGCAAGTCGAACGGCTCGGAAACGGTCTTTGTTGCACCCTGCCGAAGGATGCCAACCTTCCAGACGTGTCGAACCGCCTGGCCCACGAAAGCTCGCTCTACCTCCGCCAACACGAGGCCAACCCCGTGCATTGGTGGCCCTGGTGCGCCGAGGCCTTCGCGGAGGCCAAGGCCAAGGATAAGCCCGTACGGGTGTCGGTCGGCTACTCCTCCTGCCACTGGTGCCACGTGATGGCCCGCGAATCCTTTGAGCAGCCCTGGATCGCTGACCTGATGAACCAGCATTTCGTTTGCATTAAAGTCGACCGCGAGGAACGCCCTGAAGTCGACAAGTTGATGATGGACGCCGTGCAGATGATCCAAGGCCACGGCGGGTGGCCGCTCAACTGCTTCTGCTTGCCAGACGGACGCCCCTTCTTTGGCGGTACCTACTTCCCGCCCGAAGACCGCGGGCACAGTCAGGTCCCTTGGCCTCAGCTGCTCATGCGCGTGTCGGACTTCTACCATCGCAACAAGTCCGAGCTCGCCGCCAACGCCGACGCCATCGCGCAGAACCTCACGCACCTCACGCGTGCGCCAGACGCTGATGGCAACGCCCCCACGCCTGATGACCTCGTGGCCGCCGCCCGACGAATCTGCGAGCAGCATGATGACACCTTCGGAGGCTTCGGCGCCGCACCTAAGTTCCCCACCCCGCACACCCTGAACCTTTTACTCGGCCTGCGCGGCGCCGCAGCGGTCGAAGCCGACCGCGCGCTCGCCTCCCGCATCGATGCCGTCCTGACCATCACGCTCGGCTCCATGGCCCGCGGCGGCTTATTCGACCAGGTCGGCGGCGGCTTCCACCGCTACTGCGTCGACCGCGACTGGACCGTCCCGCACTTCGAGAAGATGCTGTATGACAACGCCCAGTTGCTCGGCACCTACGCCGAAGCCTGGGCCCGCTACCGCGATCCGCTCTACGTCGACGTCTGCATCGAGACCGTGAACTGGATGCTCCGTGAGATGCGCACCGCCAACGGACTGTTCGCCGCCTCGCTCGATGCCGATACCGATCACCACGAAGGCACTACCTACGTGTGGACCGCGCCGGAAGTAGCGGCCGCCCTCGGCGACGAAGCCTTCGCCTTCGCCCAGGCCTACGGCCTTTCGGATAAGGGTAATTTCGAGGGGAAGAACATTCCTAAGCTCAAGGGCGACCATGCGGCGCGGCAACGCTTCGCCGCTGCGCGAGCCAAACTCCTCGCCCTCCGCGATCAGCGCCCGCAGCCTGCCCGTGACGATAAGAATCTCCTGAGCTGGAACGCCCTGCTCGTCGGCAATCTCGCCAAGGCCGGCTGGATCCTCGGGCGCAAGGAATGGGTCGAACTCGCCATTGAGATTGAAGCGAACCTGTGGACACGCTTCGCCGGACGAGACGACCTGCGGCTTCACTCCGTCGCCCACGGCGAAAAGGTCACGCTCGATGGCAACTTGAGCGACTACGCCTGGCTCGTCGAAGCGGAGCTCGCCTTGGCCGCCTACGCCCACTGGGTCCGCCCAGGTTTGTCCCATCCTTACGCCGACCGAGCCGAGCGCCTCCTGTTGGCCTCTCAGACTCTATTCGGCGATCCGCATTCCGTCGGCTCCTTCGTCGTCCCGGCCGACCGTGACGACCTTTCCGTCCGCCAGAAAGACTGGTTCGACAACGCCGTCCCCGCGGGCAACTCCTCGCTCCTCCATGGCTTCGGGCAGATCCAGATGCTTTCCATGGATACCCGCTGGGCGCGTGAGTTCGCCGACCTTTCCACCGCCTACGGAGGCCTCTGCAAGAACGTGCCCAACGGCGTTGCCCACGCCCTAGATGGTATCGCCCGCTTCGCCATCGGTCATGCGACGGTCAAAGCGTCCGGCCGATGGGATGAACTGCGAGTTGCCCTCAACGGAGACGAACGGACCGCCCCGCAGACGCGACCCTACCGGCCTGTCTTTCTTATCTCAGAGCCTGCTACGACCAGCTTTGCCGTCTGCGTAGGCCAGACCTGCCTCGCGCCCGTCCAGACCGCCCAAGAGGCGGCGGCGAGCCTCTGACGGGCAATCCGCTCTTGCCCGCCCCGAGGGGAGCGGGAACATCGTGGCAGGCATGTCAGCCGACCCCCATTACGTCTACGGCCAAGGGCAGAGTTCACGCTCGAGCTACCCTATCCTGCTGGGGATGGTCATCGTCGAGGTCATCGGCTACAAGGAGCGCAAGTATCGCCCAAACTGGAAGCGAATCGCCCTACTCTCCCCAATCTTCCTCCTGACGCTGTGGGTAGCCTTATCGGAAGCGAACTACTTCAAGGAGCGCTACATGAACGGCATCCCGACCACGCGCCGGGCTGACATGTATCTCTATCTGCCGGATACCGTGGTCAACTCCGCCACCAACCTCTTCTACGACAAGGAACAGATCCGCCTCCGGGAGCGCGCGAAGCTCCTCACGGTCAAGGATTCGTATGGCCGCTCGGCGCATCTCTACCGCAAGGGGGAGTATTTCATCAGCGTCGCCAAGGCGGCGCTCGGGCGACAGGACTACGCCGAGTTCGCCAAATATATCGGCACGGGGGCGCAACTTGCCCCGGCCAACCTCGATGCCCAGCGGCTCTGCGCGGATCTTTTCTTCCAGTTCCAAAGACCCGTCGATGCCTATCAGTTGCTCGAGGAGTCCCTCGTGTTCGCCAAGAAGAATCCGGTTTATTTCCGCCAGTACATCACCCGTTGCTTCATGCTCGATCAAGACGCACGACTGATCGCAACCGCGGACAAGTATCTGGGGGACAAGGAAGTCTCGCCCGAAATCCTGGCGGACCTCCAAATCGCGGTGGCCCAGGCCCACTTCCTTCGCGGCAACTTCACCGAGGCTTTGAAGTTCATCAAGGACTACCGCCTCGACCAGACCGCCGATGGCTACCTGCTCAACTGCCAGATTCTTTGGGAGAGCGGCGACCGCAGCGGCGCCCTCGCTGAAATCGACGCCGCCCTCGCGGCCTATCCTGCCGGCATCAGGCTGCTCGAAATGAAGGCCCGCTGGCTGAAGGAAAACGGCGAGCTTTCGCGCGCCAAGGATTGCCTCGACCTACTGACGATCAGCCTGCCGGACAAACCCGGGCCACTCATCCAGTCGCTCCACCTCCTGCCCGGCGAAGCCAACCGTTCCGCCCGATCGGCCATCGTGGAAAAAGTCGTCGCCCGCTACGGCAACCAAGAGCAAGCGATGCTCGACCTCGCACGCTTTGGCAACGAAACCGCCGATGTCACCCTCACCGCCCGCTTGGCGAAACTCGCCAAAGACCGCCGCTTCACCAATCGCGTCCGCTTCGATCTCGTCCACGTAGAATGCCTACTGAACGCCGGCCGCGCACGGGAGACCATCCTGCTCGTGGATGACCTCTACAAGCAGGCGGAGCGGGACCAGTGGGTCGCCGAGACGCGGATGGCCTTCGAGGCCCTGCGCACCATCGCCTACTTTGCCGACGGCCAGACGGAGATTGGCTCCATCAACCTACAGAAACTAATGCAGAACCGGAAGGTGCCCCCGCAGGTGCTGATTTCGGCGAGCCGTAAACTCATCATCGCTAAGCGCTTCGACGAGGCCAACGACGTCCTTATCCAAGCCCATCTTCAGAACGAGAGCAGCCAAGCCGTGCTGCAACAGATTGTGCAACTGAAACTCGACCATCCCCGCATCGCGGCCGACCTCGAGACCTACCTACGCCGCCTGATGGTAAACCGTCGACCTTCGAAGGAAGTCCTCCAATCCGCGCTGCGGCGCCTCGGCTCAGACGTCTACCTGTTTTCTGGCAACCGGGAGACCTTGCTGCGGGACATCGAAACCCAGCTCAAGTAGCCACTTCGGGCGACGAAGTCGGTTTCTCTTCGGGCGCCGGGCGATCGGTCACTTCAAAATAAGTCACGGAGCCTAGCTTGGTGCCGTCCGGCAGCCAGAGTCCGCGACTGCAGCCGCGGTTGACGAATTCTTCGGCCTCAGAGGCGCTGAGGACAGCGCCGGCCATAGCCAGACCCTCTGCCTCGAGGGCAGAAGTCGCGATGGCACGCACCGGACCCGCAAGGGAAATCACCTGGCCTGTGCGAGGGTCGACAAGATTACCGTGCGTGGTGTCCGCCGTCTTGCTGGCCATGGCGAAGCGGCAGAGCTTGATCTCGGAGCTGGCCCCGACGCCGATGCGCCAGCCAGCGGATTCGCCGGGCGGATCGAGGGCGAGGGTGACGCTACCCGAAGCCATCAGCAGGGCCCGGTGGATACCCCAGCTGCTTTCGAGCATGTCAGCCATGCGGTCGAGCGCGTAACCGCGGACGATGGCGCCGAAGTCGACGGCGCAACCGAACTTCACGCAGTGCAGTTCGCAACCATCGAGGCGGAATTCGCCTTCGCGGTAGGCCGACATCACCTGCGTCCAGGCGAGGTCATCAGGATTTAAAGGCATGTCGCCACGATTCTTCCAATAGCCGAACAAAGCGCCGGCGGTGGCATCATAGGCCTTATTGGTGTCGGCGCTCACGTCCTTCGAGAAATTCCAGAGCGCCTGCACGTGCTCGGAGGAGGCAACCATCGCCCCTTCAGGCATCTGGTTGATCGAAGCGACCGGTCCGCTGTCGTGGCGACGGTCCGTCTGGAAATCAAGGTCGTCGAGCAGCTGGAAAAGCGCTTCAGCAGCGTTGCGGGCGTAGACGCCATCTTCCGCGGCGATACGGACCCAGAAACGAGAGCCGAAGGCCTCGTGTGAGAAGTTGTGGATGATAGGGGTGTCTTCCATGGCTTATTTATTGATAAAAACGCTTTCGTAGTCTTTGGCAACCAGCACCCAATAGCGATCGCCGCCGGTGCGGAGGGTAAGGCTGGAGACCACATAACCCGGAACCATCGGCTCGCTGGCATCGTGAGCGGGGATGAGGCGAAGGGGCGCTTTCGCGGCCTGCGGGAAGTCTTCGTAGCCGACCCGATGCGCCCTAAGATAATAGGGGAGAGGCCAATAATGCCCCCCTTCCACAGCGATATAGAATTTAGCCCCGTAAGCCTTGGCGAGGTTCGCGACCTTTTTCTGGAAGTGAAGGATTTCCGAGATTGTCGGTGAATGGGAAGACAGCGACGCCTGGGCCATCAGCGCGACCGTCACCAAGGCGGGGGTAAGCACCAGCGCCCGCACGGTGCGTCCGACGAGGAGATAGGGCAACGCGAGCGTCAGGGGCAGAGAAAAGACCAGCAGCAGGAGCCAAGGAGTCTTGTAGGGCAGCGCGAGGTGAAACAGGAAGACAAGGAAGGAGACCAGACACGGCAGGTCGGCTTCATGACGGCTCCGCCAACCGACTAGCGATAGACCAGAACGAGCGAACGCGAAGACCGCCAACCAAGCGGCGGCCCAGCCCCATGGCGCCAGGCTGACGGCGAGCAAGGTGTCTTCAGATTGGCCACTGGCGACGCCAAGAGAACGCGCCAGTTGCACCCACCATGTCTCCAGGCCACGGAAATCCGTGAAGCCGACGGACTGGAAGCAGACCCACGATGCGACCAAGCCGAAGCCAAAACGGAGCCAGCGCCGGTCGGCAACGAAACGGCGGAGGAGTATTAAGCCTACGATGAACAAGAATAGGTAAGCCGCCGCGGTGACCTTGCAGGCGAGGGCGAAACCGAAAGCTGCGCCAGAGAGCATCCACCAACGGGAATCCGGCGGCGACCCTTCGGCGCGCATCCACAGGGCGACGCCCCAGACGAAGCTCGTCACCAAGAGCATCTCTTGGACGAAGTAATAGCCGAACGGAGTGCAGCCTCCCGTCAGTACGACGAATCCTGCGGTAGCGTAACGGGCCGACCGACCGACACCCGGAAGGATGAGGGCCGCGGCCGCCATGAGGCCGAGGAAGATCGAGACGACGCTGCGGAGATAGTGTTCGTTCATTTCCATCGGTGCGGTACTCGTCAGCTTGGCCGAGATGAGCAGGACGGTGGCCAGCGTCGGCCCGTGGAACTTGTCCTGATGAGCACTATAGGGCGTGCCCTCGGAGAGCTCCTTGGCGAGAGACCACTGGACCGCCTCGTCCGCATGTAAAGGCCCTGGAGGCACGAAACTCAGCGCGGACCAGAGCAAGGCGGCGAGGACGACGACGACCAAGCCGATACGGGAGACCGTGCCCGACTGGTTCGCCGCGTCAGCCATCACACGCCGAAGTGCTTTTGCAACGCCGTCTTGATGTCGAGCGGCACGAGCGCAGCCGACATCGGCCCCTGCGCTTCGCGCCAGGCATACACGGTCGTCAGGGCGCCTTTCGCGACGGCACGTTCGCCGACCGCGGCGGCGAAGCCCCAGACAAGCTTCTTGTCGCCGATCTCGATCGGCGTAAGGGAGACGGTGACGATGTCATCACGGTAAATCGGGAAAAGGAAATCGCACTCGACTCGGACACGGGGAAATCCGGTCAGCTTAGTGCCTTCGGTGCGTAGGAACGGCAGTTTGAGCTGACGGAAAATCGCCTCCTCGGTCGCCTCAACCCAGAAGAAGATCGTGGAGAAATGCACGATGCCCGCGGCGTCGGTGTCGGAGAAATGAGCGCGGTATTCTGCCGTGAAGGGGACCATGCGCCTATCCAAGCCGTCCCGCCGAAGGGTGCAACCGTCAAGGCGGCGCCTTCCGGCCGCCTTTCTTCAGCCAAGATACCGAAGTCGAGGCACCGCCGGAGGCCGCCACGCATGCCTGGAGGAAGGCCTGCGGCTCCTGCTGGACGGTGAATAGATAAAGCCTCGGCCCAGCGCCTTGCGGGGCCTTGGCAAAGGCCTCCAGCCACTCGCGCTGCCAACGGGTGTGCCCTTTCTGGACGCCGCCGACCTTGTGGTAAGAGCTATCCGAATAGACCATCTTCGGCTCACCCTTTTTCGACTCATACAAACGGACGCCGTCCTGAAAATCAGAGAATACGACTAGGGCATCGTAAGATTCCGCGAGTAGCCGATCCATCCACGCGCCCAACGAGCCCTTCTCGCAGGCCGTCCGGACCTTGGCCTGCACGGAACGCCCGTTGGGCGTCAGCGTCTCGAGCGCGGTCTGCGTTGGACCTTCGCGTAGACGCGGGGCTTCGCCGCGGAACCGTCGACCGAAGACCACCATGTCCCCCAAGCCCACCACCCGGGCGCCATCGAAACGGAAGACATCCGCATCGGGAAACTGCTTCCGGATCTCGGCCTCGACGCGCGGTAGATAGGAACGCATCGAACCCGAACAATCGAGATAGACTGCGACACGCTTCGCGCGGATGAAGGCGCCCATCACCGGACGGCCGACGAAGCCGGTGCGATTGCCCAAGCCCGCGCCGAGACCATTGCCGCCGAAGGAGCCGAGCCCGCGCCCGAAGCCGCCCTTCCCTTGCCCGCCGGACAATCCAGCCAAGCCCATATCCGGCGTCATCGCCTTCATCGGCGGCAACGCCAAGGTCGCGCTGGCAGACTTCGACGTCAGACGTTTCTGGGGCGTCGGCACCTTGGGCTTACGGTTAATGGGGTGCGTCTTCGACGGGCCGCCCGACTTGCCCCCCGCCACCGTATGCGCAGTGAACTCCTGCCGTGGAGGCGAAGGCGGAGAACGGAAGACGACCCAGCAGGCAGCGATGACCATCAAGGCATGCACAGCCACCGAGAGCAGCAGCGCTCGGGACGAACGGACGGTGCGCCGAGGCGCCACGACAGGCTCCAGAAAAGACATGGCCCGCAGGTTAGCGGGCCATGGTCGAACTCAAGCGAACGGGCTCACAGGTTCACCCTGCATCCCGGCCGCTGATTCCCCTTAGGGATAGGCCTCAGTTCGCAGGCTTGGGCGGGCCATCCGGACGAAGCCAATCGATGAGCTTGAACTTTCCGCCCGAGACATCGGCCGACTTCTGCAAGATACGGCTGGCCGGATTATGCGTGGAGAAAAGATAGAGCACGGGCGCCTTGCCCGCATTGGCCAGATCGAATGAACCGACCCAGGTGTCTTCCCACGCCTTCTCGGTGACGGTACGGTCGTCCGAGAGTTGCGTTTCTGGTAAGTGGCGCTGACCAGCTTCGTCGACGTAAGTCTGCACGGGAGGTTTGCTCAGTCGTACCTGTAGGACCTGATCGTTGAAGTCGGAGAAGATCACCAGCGCGTCGTAACGCTTCTCGGTCCGAAGGATGTCAATCCAGGCACCCACGGAACCCTTCTCGAAATTGCCCGCATAGCGGGCCAGGATCGCCTTACCGGTCGGGCTGAGGCGACTGGTGTCTAGGCACACCGTTGGCCCCGAAGCCGCGGGCTTATGCGGCAGCACAGAGGTCGCGCCGCCGCGGATGACGGCGCCATCGACCCAGACCTTGATGGCGGGCACCTTGAACACGTCGGCGTCGGGAAACTGCTTCCGGACCTCGGCCTCGACGGCGTCGAGGTAGGGGACCATGGAGCTGGAGCAATCCAAGTAGACCGCGATGCGCGGAGCCGCACCCTCGCCGCCTACCGTCCCGCCGCCAGACTTAGCTGCATGGGCGAAAGCAGCCAATAGGGTCAGGACGAAAATCGTGAAGATTTTTGGGGTGTTCATGGGCGGGGATGAATGAATGATGCGAGCGGGAGCGGGACATTGGAACTTTATTATGTTTTTTTCGCATGGGGACTTTGCCCTAAGCACAAAAAAGGCGAAGCCAGAGGGCTTCGCCTTTTGATCCGATGAAACTGCGCTTAGCGAGTAGGCGCGGCGCTGCGGGCATTGCCCGTGGTCGAAGCGGCCGGACGGAAACGCAGGACCGCGTTAGCCGCGGCGGCGTTAGAGGGCGCCGACATTTCAACCGTAAAGAAACCAACGGCGGCCTTGTTAGGGGTCACGGAAATCACCTTGGTGCCGACCGGGAAACGACCATCCACGACGATCATGCCCGGCTTGAGGTCGATTGAACCCGAGACGTCTTCGATGGTCTTCGCGGCCTTGGCGAGCGTGCCGACGGCCTGGATAAGCGGAGTGAAGGCGAAGACCGCGTTGGTGGAATCTTCGAGCACCGGGGCGGAAATGGTGAGCTGCTTGTCGACGACGCGCTTCTTGCGCTTCTTCTCCGGATCCTCGGGGTCGATGATTTCCTTGAAGGTCGGCATCGCCACAAGCGTAACGCCCTCGGGAATCCCGCGGCCACTCACCGGCATACCGACGTAAAGATCGTCATAGTTATGCAGGTCATTCACCGTATTGGTACCTTTCTTGGCGTTGCCGAACTTGACCATGATGGCGCTTCCGTCAGAAGCGGAGACGCAGCGCTGAAGGATGGTGCCTGGCTTGTTGCCGTAGGCGCGCGAGGTGCTGATGAGATAGAGACGAGGTCCCTTATTCTCGCGGGCACCGGCGAAGGCCTTCTCCCACTCGTCTTCCCACTTCTTCTCTTCGGGGAAGCGCTTATCGCCACCATTGTTACAGACGACGCGGCCGGAGGGGGCGGCGGTGAGGGGCTTGCTGAGGGTGAAGCTAACGTTATCCTTGATCTCGATGACCGTCGTGCCTGGAGGGATGCCCGAGCCGAGGGCAACCATGCCGACGATCAGGCCCGTGGTTTCCTTACACTGCACGACCGGCTGGCCAGAGGCACCACCGCTGGCGATGAGGGTGACCGAACGGGCAAAGCCTCCACCCTGATTGGTGCGATCGGAGAAGACGACGGGCGGGTCGGCACGCATACCCTTGTCGGGCTTGTAGGCCGAGACGTTGCCGATGGCCTTGGTGCGGATCTGGCGGACGCCGTCCTGGAAGTCAGAGAAGATGATGAGCGCGTCGTATGCCCGTTCATCCTTGAGGATGTCAATCCAACCGCCGACGGAGCCCGTCTTGAAGTTGGGGGCGTACTTCTTGTAGATATTTCGCCCGGCAGGGGTGAGCTTGTTTACATTGGTCTCGGTCGGGACGAGTTCACCCTTGGCGTTCTTCTTGGAACCGTTGCCAGTCGGGCGATTCAGGAACGGAGCACCCTTGAATTTATCGCCACCGACGATCTCGTTGTCATGGACGTCGATAAAGACGCCATTGCTGAGGAATACGTCGGCATCCGGGAACTTGTCGCGGATTTCCGCTTCAACGCGGTCGAGATAAGGAAGCATCGAGGCCGAGGCGTCGAAGTAGACCGCCAGGCGCTGCGAGAAGATGTTCGCGCCCATGACCGGCCGAGCGACGAAGTTCTTACCGCCGCCAGAGCCCATGCCGCGGCCGGTACCGATGCCGCCGCCGGAGCCGCCGCCGAAACCTTTGGACGAGCCGCCCGCCATCGCGCCGGAGATCATCGAGGAAGCCGAAGCCGAGTTCGGCATGTCGGGGAGTGCGATTGAAGCTGAGGCGCTCTTAGAAGTGATACGCGTGGTCGTCTTGGCGAGGGACTTGACGTTCTTGGGTTTGACCTTGCGCTCGGTGCTCTTCACGCGCTCGCCGCCCGAACCGCCGCCGGCGCCCGTGGCAAAGGTGTTGGGGGCCTTCTTGGCGTTGTCGGTGACCGTGGAGACGACAAACGCTGCGGCCACGAAGACCAGCAGGACGTGGATCGCTAGCGAGACGGAAAGACCGCTGGCCCCGATGCGCTGCCAGAGACTGAGCTTCCGGCGCTTCGATACGATCGAATCCGCATCGACCTTGATCTGGTCAGCCGGAGGGACATCGCCGGGAGGGGGCGTGGGAGTTTCTTCAGTCATCGCGAGAAGGGGGTGGGCAATCTTCTCCTCTGCCCCGCCTGCTTCAACCCTTTTTGCCCAGAACGCCGAGGGAGAACTCGCGTAAGAAATGGCTTGCGGCTGGGCCCTGGCCGCTTTCTCCTTCGCCTCCCACTTATTGCAGGGTGGAGCAGCCCGGTTAGCTCGTCAGGCTCATAACCTGAAGGTCGTAGGTTCAAATCCTACCCCTGCACCCAATTTTAAGCCCTTGAAGGGCAGTCACTTAAAAGAGTGACCA